>JAENWB010000165.1:0-23323 GCA_016650275.1 Nitrospiraceae bacterium
TCCCAACTTCGATAACCGGCTGGAGCGCCGTCAACGCCAGGACGTGGTCCGCCACCGCCACTGCGGCGACCGTCCCCGCAGAGACTTTTAAGAACTGCCTACGTGACAAAAACATTGGTAAACCTCCTACAGTTGAGGGCTCCCATCAAGCCTACGCAGCTTCACTCACATAATCCTAGAAATTTATCGTTCACTTCTCTTGATAATCTGATGCAATTCGATGAATTAGACGGCCATACCACCGACTCGGACAAAAGATATAGCAAGAGAGTTGCCAGACAGAGAAAAATGCGAAGCCAGTAAGATCGAGCTAGATAACACGTTGAAATAGAAGAGACATCATTGGATTTGAGAAAAAATTTTAGAAAAAAAGAATGGGAATTGCTTGGCTAATAGAATAAGAAAATATGCGCCGCATGATTAACATGATATTTCATTCGATGTATTAGGTTGTTACGTTCGCATATTTGAGTATTCATCGACGAGACTATGCCAGACTGTCCTGACATAATGGACCTCAAACAACTTTGCAAGGTGGTTATGATACGAAAAAGAAACGTGATCGATGAAATAAACAGAGAAGAAGGTCAGTGAATGGCTAAACCGTTACAAATGGAGGACACGTGCTACGGATTCTCGACACCCTCGTTTCCAAAAAATCGTTTCATGAGGAGAGAGAAATGTTGTCGTGGAATGCCGCTGTCCTCAGCAGCCTTCGTAATGATACCGCCATGCTGTGCGAGTTTGATCCGCAGATAGGACTTCGTAAACTCTTCAAGCGCTCGCTCCTTCGCCTCCATGTATGGAAGGGTGGCTAGACCAGGGTCTACTGAGCCGAGACTCTCGGCATCACTCTGTGGAAGCAAGTTTCGGACATCTCGCGCCTGAATGGTGCCGTCAGTCGCAAGCATGACCATCCGTTCCACGATATTGCGGAGTTCCCGCCCATTTCCGGGCCAGGAATAGGACAGAAGGGCTTCCATGGCTGCTTCGTCAAAATGGCATTGCGCCTTACCCATGGATTGAGCCAATCTACTGAGCAGGTGGCGCGCAATAACGGGAATATCCTCGCGACGCTCGCGGAGCGGCGGCACCCGAATCAAAACAACGGCGAGCCGATAGTATAAATCCTTCCGAAAGGCCCCCTCACGCACTCGCGCTTCGAGATTCCGGTTGGTTACAGCGATAAAGCGGGTATCGATCCGGCGGACTCTGGTTCCGCCTACGGGACGCACCTCGCTTTCTTCCAGAACGCGCAGGAGTTTCGCTTGGAGGAGAAGAGGAAGCTCCCCGATTTCATCGAGGAACACAGTACCGCCGTTTGCCAATTCAATGAGCCCGGGCTTATCAACGATTGCGCCGGTGAAGGCCCCCCTCACATGCCCGAACAGCTCTGACTCCATCATCCCATCAGGAACGGTCGTACAATCGATCACTTGAAACGGCCGATCGCGCTCAGAACTCTGCTGATGGATCGCCCGTGCAATCATCCCCTTTCCCGTTCCGGTTTCGCCGGTAATTAAGACCGTCGAGCGACCCTGGGACGCCTCACGAATACTCCGCGTAATATGCTCGAAGGCAACGCCGTTCCCCACGAAACTATTGGCTACGAACTCCTGCCGGTCCTGTTGTTCGTACACTGAATGCCGACGCAGGATTTCGGAGATTCGAATCGCTCGATGAAGTCGCACCCCCAAATCCTCTGCATTGACCGGCTTCAGCACATAGTCGAAGGCACCTCGCCGCATCGCATCCACGGCCAGAGGAACGGCGTTCATCCTCGTCACAACCAATACCGGCAAGTTTGGGTCGATCTTTTGAATGCGGCTGACGAGATCCAACCCATCCATTCCCGGCAACATCATGTCGGTCAGCACAAGATCGACGGCCCGTTCCCCGAGCAATTGCAAGGCCCCTTCTGCCGTGGCACGAATCTCCATGTCGAAATCCCCTCCAAGCGGTTTTAGATCTGCCGATTCGAGAGCGTGCAGCATCAACTCAACATCCGTTGCATTATCCTCGACAATCAGGATCGTGAACGGCGCTTTGGATTTGGTTCTGGTCGTTCGCATATCGGACACTCCGCCACGTGTCATCATCTCCTCCCTCCTCTCAACGCTCCTCGCCGAACGACATCACCCACATCGGAATTCCTCGACGACTACACTCTGACGTTCGACGCTCCCTCTTGCTCCAGAAAACTCGGGATCGTGAATTGCACTATACAGCCCAACCCCTCGGCTCCGTCTATCCACGCTTTGCCGCCATACAGCTCCACGATGCGCTGGATGATAGTCAGACCAATCCCGTCGCCGGCTGCGTTAGACATCAACAAACGGACAAACGGCTGAAACACTCGAGTGCGTTGGGTCGCAGGAATCCCGATCCCGTGATCCTCAACAGAGAAAGCCACCATTAAATCTTGCACACGTCCGCCGATCTTTACCTCGGGGGATTCTCCCTCTCGAGTGAATTTAAACGCGTTCGAGACAAGATTGTCGAAGATCTGCCGGAGATAGGCTCCGTGACAGGCGACGAGCGGCAACCCCGGTTCAACCTGTACCACGGCACCAAGCCGGCCGATCTCATCAGCTCGGGCGTTCAACACCTCACGAATGATCGCATTTGGATCGATCGCTGTGACGGCATCCTGATCAGCACCCACATGAGCGACGGTCAAGATCCCTTCCACTCGTTGCACAAGATCCCGACTATTCTCTTCGAGAAGCGATAACCACCGCTTCGTCCGGTCATCGAATTGTCCCCTGTCCTGCTGAACGAGTAACCGTGCAAGTTCTTTCATGCGAGCCCCCGGTCCCTTGAGATCATGAGCCAAGGTTTCAGCCAGATGCTCAAGCTGTCGAAGCCGTGTCACCAACTCCCGCTGCTTCTGTTGTGCAGCCTTGTGCAGCCGCGCATTTGAGATCGCCAGCGCCACCTCTTGGGCCAATCCTTCAGCCAAGCGCAGATTCCACTCATGCATTGCCCGGGATCGCTTGTCTAGAAACGACAGAACACCGAACGGAATCCCCTGCGCCAACAGCGGAATAGCCAGCACACTGTTCCCGGTCAAATCATGCCAGTCCATGTGTGGCCACTCATTCGTATGAAATCGTTCCCCGATAGCCACCTCGCGCGTCTCAAACGCTTGAACACTGACGGGAAGCTCTTCCCACGGCATAACCGATTTCTTTAACCGATTGTTCCATTCGCCGGATGCCGCTTCAACAATCCAGCTACCCCCCCGTTCATCGTGTAGGAGCACCAGACAGATATCAGTTTTCACCAATTCCGCTGCCCGGTCTGTAATACGCTGGAGTATCCCCTCCATATCGTTCGACCCGATGGTGTTGATCTCCTGGCCAATTGTATCGAGCGCTTCGATTTCTTTGATATTCTTCTCAATGCGGTGAGCCATGGCGAGATAGGCATTTGCCAACTGACCAAGTTCGTCTTTGGTCCCTCGGCCAATGGCTAACAGTTCGGTGATCCCTGCTACATCGACTTGCGCTCCGATCCTGGTTGTGGCGGATTGTAGCCGCGTGATCGGGTCAGTGAGAGAACGGGCCAGAATACGCGACACAATCCATCCCAGCACAACCACACCGGCCAACGTGATCCACAGTCCGACAAACGTCCGCTGCGACAGGGCATCCGCTTGTTCGTTCAACGAATTTCGCTGCCGCTTCAGGCGATCTTCGACGGTCCGGACGTCTTCGCGGAGGAGATCGGACAGTCGGAGCCCTTCACCTGACCGCACGTACGCTAACGCCTTGCCCGCCGGTCCCTTTTGAATATCTGCGATCAAGTCATGCTTCGATTGCAGCAGATCTTTCAGTTGTTGTGCGATCGGCGCGAGTTGGTTCGGAGAACCCGATAGCTTTGCGAGTGACGTTGTGGCATCCGATAACGCCTGATCGAGCTTAGCTTCTGCTTCAGCCAGTGGAGCAAGAAAGGCGGGTTGCTGGGTCAAGACATAGCCGCGAAAGCCGTCTTCAATGTCGATGGCGAGTCGCCCCAATACATGTACTTGCTCATCAGCCAGCATGAGCTCTTGCCGTTGTTGTTGGAGCGCCAGCAACTGTTGGACAACATACAGGTGAATGGCAACGCCCGTACTCAGCGGCACACAGAGCAGCAGGAGCACCACCCATACCTTGTGCTGAATGCGAAGCTGATCCCCCCACTGTGCGGCCCATCGGTTCATCGGGCGAACTCCTCTCGTTCTCGGCAGCGCGCTTAGGAGTCTGTAGTTAACCATTTAATTTGGGCTTTAGGAGAAAGCAATGTCAAGACCGGAGGGACCCAAAACCCAAAAACAGGACACAAATAACTTGAGGAACGACCTCGTATCTCAAGTGACGGGTGGTCTACTTTTCCGGTGTTGGGTCACCCCGACGAATCGGATTGGATGTCACATCATGCGGTTGCATGGCAGATCGATCTTGTGCTCATGCAATCTCACGTGACCTCACTCCCACTCGACCCGCAAGTCGATGACTCTCCGGAGAAAAACCTGTGGTACAGGAGTTAGTGCTGAAAATGCTGATTGGGCAAACAATCACCCCCTTCGGGCACTCTCCAAAAACAGAGAAACATATTGATTCTGATAGATAAACGGGAAAACCTTCGCAACATTGAGCTGTTCGAACAATCTTCTTTCTTCCGCTCGCTTCCCCCTGGTAAGGCGTACACACAGATTGGTGAGTGGTAGCACGATACTGTCTGCCACAAAAAGCGAAACCCCAGCCCAGCTTGACGCCGGACTGGGGTTTTCTCGTTATGCTATCACTCCTACCCCTAGAGGTAAGAGCGGGAGTCTCCAAAAACCGGTTCCCCTACTAGAGCTTCAGGGTAAACCAGGTGGAGAGCGCTTTCATGCCGTTACGTTCAATGTTGTTACCGTCCCACACCGCGAACGCGATAGGCACAGACATCCCCGCCTTGAACTGGGTATCGTTCGCATCACCGGTTTCCAGCGTGCGCTTCACCACCACGCGCCAGGTTGGACCAGAGTATCCACCACCCTTGACGGAACCGGCAGGTTCCCACACACCGTTTCCGATGACATCCTGATGCGCTTGCGTCGTGAGTGTGCTGAAGCCATTCGCGTTCAGATCCTCAACCGAGCTCACGCGCAGCGTCGGGTCGGACAAGATGTTCCCCGACCAGATGCCAGGATTGAAGGGCCCAAGACTCCGGCCAATCCGATCCGGATAGGTCACGCCGCCCGCCGGCTCTTCGTAATAGAAGTCCCAGAAAATGCCCGGGTATTGGTCGTCCACATCCCAGATGCCCGCGCTATCCTTGCCGAGATCCTTCTGCCACTCTGCGTTCCACCGCCAAATGTTGGTGGTGCCGCCTGACTGCCCCATGCACTGGAAGGGTGGCGCGCCAGCCGTGTTGACTGGAAACATGATCGCCGCCTGATCGCGGAAGTCCTGGGGACCAATGGTCGTATCGTTCTTGGTCTGATCGCTCCACTCTATGCGCAACCCGAGCTCTTTGCCGTTGGTCATGGCTTTCACAAACACCGACTTCACCGAAATATTCGGGTGCATTGGCGTGGTGATCAGCTGCCCGCTCAACGGAACAATCACACCGGGCACGCTCTCCCAGACTGGGTTCGCGCCATCCATCGGGATCGCTCCCTTCACCAGCTTCGCCGGAATCGTCACCGGCTGACTGACTGCCAACGGCACCTGCCCGATCGTCAGCATCACGCCAACGATCAACGCAGAGAGAAGAATGCCAAATACCACACGTCTGCTGTGTGTCTGCACTACGCTCATAGGATATTCCTCCTCTCGATTAACAAATAACAAAAAAAGATCAGCATCACGCCAACGATCAACCCAGAGCGAACATAGAAGCGAGTGCCAAAGCCACGCCAACAAGCAACGAAGCGAGAAAGAGCATGATCTTCACACGGTTGCTATGTGGCTGATCTATTTTCATCTGTGGCTGCTCTGCTTTTTTCATAGGATACTCCTCCACTCGATGAAATTAAGATCGGTGGCCCAAGATCTCTGCCGGCACACAAACAATAGAGACCTTCATGGCCACGGATAAGGGTTAGGCGGTTCCGACAGGCCCCTCCCCCTCCTTGTCTTTGCCTTGATCCTTCTTGTCCAAAAATGATTCTGCACCAACTTCGTTCAGCAACAGACTCAGCTCATTTCCCTGATCCTGCGCACCGCACTCGTAGGTCTGGCCTTCCGGTGAATTGAACGTCGCCGGGCGATAATCTGTTTCCGAGTAGGGCTGGGGAATAACGCCCAGGAACGCGGCTTCGAAATCCATCCACTCCGCCATCACGTCTGCCACGTGTTTGTACAAACCGGAAGCAGCTTTTTTGACCAACATCCGGCAAAACAGCGGAACCCATCGGCCGATATGATTCTTGACAAACTTTTTCTGCGCATCCAGGACGATCTGAGTCTTGTCCGCTCCATCGTGACAGCGGGAATAGGACTCTTTGTAGGCCAGGAAATGCATGAACTCGAATTCGACGCTCAAATGATCCAGTCGCTCATGGATATCCTTAGACAGTTCCACCCCGAATGCACGATAGAATCCGGCGATATCGCCCATGACTTGCGATTGCGCAAAAACGTGGTCGTTCCCGAAGAGCGTTTCGTAGGGCGGGCAATCGAGGGTGATGACGTTGCTGAACACTCGGCGATGCTCGGCCTGCAGGTCGGCGAGTTGCCAGTTGACGCATTCCGACGCGACAATTTTCTCGATCTGATCGAACTGCTTGCGCAGCAACACCAGCTTATGCTTGGCCCGCTCCCCGCCGATGCCATCGAGCGCCTGGTCCAATGCATCGATCGCCGCTCGCCCATCCTCGACGAACTCCCCGCATTGCACGTAATCAAGAAACTCGTCGTCTTCAGGATAGAGCAGGCTCCAGGACACAAGGAGATAGAGCTTACTCCGACTGAGGGCGCGTTCGACCGCGGGTGAATCTTTAATGGCCGGAGAAGTCGGAATGACTGCGGCCACGGCCGGAGAATTTGGTTGCACCGGCTGTTTACTCGTCATGCAGAATCAGCTCCCCGGTTTACCCTGTTGCCCACATGAATTTTCCGGGCATGTGAGGTCAAACCTTTGGCACGGGCCCTCGTATGGTAGGTATCGGACCAGAAGTTGTCAAGCGCGATCTTTCCCTTCGAAGGGATAATCTAAGCCGATGATTTCTCAAATTTTTCTCCCTCGTGATTCGTACCATCTCTCTCCAACTCTCTCTCTTCCATTTAGGACTGTTCTTGCGGGTTACGAGAGCGACTGCGCCAACAACCGAAACGGTGTGACTCGAATGGCCACGTGATCGTTCACGGTCCGGCACACGTGTTCGCACAGCCCACATCCAACGCAACGTTCAGTCGTCACAACAAGACGCTGCCGGTCAAAATCCATCGATAAGGCATCCGTGGGACATTTAGATGCACAGGCATGGCACCCCTGCCCTGCCGTGCAGACTCGATGCGATACAGTTGCGAGACCCATTCGTATCTGCGCTCGTCCTTCGACAGGAAGCAACGCCTCAGTGGCACAAGCCGCAATGCAGGGCACATCCTCGCAGAGATAGCACGGCATCTGATCCGCAAAAATTACCGGCGTCCCGTTCTGCGGGTGAAACGTAATCGACCCGAACGGACAGACCTTGGCGCAGTCGCCGCACTGGGTGCATCGCTCCAAAAACAATGCCTCTTCAACGGCGCCTGGAGGACGCAACCAATCCGTCCGTACCGGTGGTGGAGCCGGTTGTTCCGGCACGACCGCTTGTTGTTTGGCAAATTCCTGTGCCGCTTTAGCAACGGACACGACAGAATCCTTGAGGAAGTCTCGACGCCCGTATGGCGAATCGGTAGCCACAGTGGTGCTCCGCTACATGACGCCGTCGGCACGCAGCTTGTAGACCTCGACGCAGCGATCGCAGGCCCCGAATTCGATATCCCAGCCAGGGTGATTTTCCCGGATGAAATCCAGCACATAGGTCTCGAGCTTGTTGCCCATATCCTCGACCCACGAATAGGTCGGGAACCGGCACAGAGGACAGGGAAACCCCGGCATCAACATGACTTTATTTTCTGTTTCTGGAACCTCGCCTCCCTCGACATCCACGGCACGGTCCATCACGCGCAAAGTGTCCGACGCCATTTCGATCAATTCCGAGTGGGTAAAGAAGCTCGTCTGCCACAACCCTTCGAACACCGATTTCAATTGCGGCGCGGGAATCTTGCGATACCAGGAACGAAACTCTTTGAATCGGTCTTCCTTCCGCAGCATCGGCTCTTTGCCGGCCACTGTCAGCCGACTGTCCACGGTAAGACTCCACAAGATGCGATAGCGATGAAGAATGAGGGTTTCCTCGCCGGGATTTTGCCCGACCTTAGTATCCGGGTCGTACCCAAAAACCGGATCCAGCATGTCCGAGATATGCAACAACTCATGGCGACAATAGCGCGTGAGCGCCGGATCGTAAAACCGGCGTGGAATGAGCTTAATCCCGACGCCTTTCAACCCTTTTTCTTCGAACTCTCGAGCCATCTCGTGTTCGACAGATCCCCACTTCCTGAGAATATCGACGCCTTCCTGATCTTCCTTGAGCACCCCCTTGACGAGCACGATTCCGACTCGTTCTTTTAGCAAAGGATATTCGTTGAAAGCATCGCGGATGATATCGGAAAACCCCCAGGTCCCGAACATATACTGATAGAGCTTCTTGAACTCACTCTCGCGATCATCGAGCGTAAACTTCTCGTAGATCGGGTCGGCGAGTTCGTGGAACTCTTTATAATAGGTAGGGTCGCCTTCCCGTTCCGTCTTTTCGACGAACGAGTCAATGACCTCTTGCAGCAATGCGGGCTGAAAACGAAGTTCCATAACAGTCCTTGAGCATCCAATCCGGTCTGGCCGCATCAGCACGCACCGATGAGGGAGCGCGAACCGGCTCTCATGGCCGGCTTGACTTGATGACGAAGCTTCTCTTACGATCACCCCGAACGGAGACCAATTATACTGGGCGAATCGCCGGTTGGCAATCACGCCTGTCGCCGTGAACCGCTTTCGCGTGACCCAGTCGTAAGGATTATTGAACATGGCCGATGAGACTGCCTCCCAACTTGCCCCCGCTCCCTCCCCGCTCACTCCATCATCGTCGGGAACGGGTACCGCACCAGCCGATTTCCTCGAATACTGGAAGACAGATGCACGGGAGCTGACCACGTTTCGTGGCCATTCGCATGGAGTCTGGTCGGTGGCCTTCGCGCCGGATGGCTTGACCCTCGCCAGCGGAGGAGTCGACCGGCTCGTCCGTATTTGGGACATTGAAACAGGACGCCTCCTGCGCTCACTCAGGGGACACACGGCAGACATCCGATCAGTCGTCTTTACACCAGACGGCCAGACGTTGGCCACTGCCAGCGAGGACCGTACCATCCGGCTGTGGAATCCAACTACCGGCGAATCGAAGAAGCTCCTCTTCACACGTTATGACCACAATGTCGTCAGCCTCTCCCTCTCGCCAGACGGGCTCATGTTGGCACGCGGCAGCCACAATAAAGACATCAAGATTTGGGAAGTCACTACCGGCACCGAGCTCATGACCCTCCTCGGCAAGGACCAGTACGACCACCACTGGTCGGTCTGCGTCGCCTTTTCGCCGGACGGCATGCACCTCGCCAGCGGAACGGATATCGGCAAGATCAAGCTCTGGGAAGTGTTACCCAGCGGTGAGGAAAAAATCCTGCATAACGGACACTGGAAACAGCACGACGATGATACCAGTGAAACCCGCGGGTACTTCGTCGAAGACGACGGTGGATTTCAAAAGCCGATGGACTATTGGATCGGCGCGATGGCCTTTACCCCCGATGCCAAACTGCTGATCACCGGGAGCCGTGACCAGACAATCAAGTTGTTCGACATGCCCCACGTGGCGGAACAACGGACGCTGAAAGGTCATACCGGCTGGGTACGCTCGCTCGCCGTCACACCGGACAGCAAGGTGCTCATCAGCGCCGGCGACGATGCGACGATTCGCTTTTGGGACCTATCGAACGGCCGTTGCTTCAGAACCCTCAAAGCCCACACCGCAGGCGTTCGAGGCATCACCCTGTCGCCGGGCGGGATGAAACTGGCCAGCGCGTCGTGGGACCGCACAGTGAAACTGTGGGCTGGGGGCGCAGAACCCACCGAGTAATCAGGTCGAGGCCAAGGTTGAGCGAAGCTCAGACTCTCGGATGTGGGGTGGCATGGCCCTTCCGTTCCAACGCCTCCCGGAACGGCCCCTTCGGACTTTGCCAAGCGGAATCCTTCGAAAACTCCTTCCTTGCCCACATTATTCATGAGCGTTTCTGCTGCAATCGCCGATCCGCTGCTACGACGAGCCTTTGGCCGGCGGGCTCGCGACGCGGCTCAGCGATTTCGCGACGAACCGTCATGAACAATACGGGCTAGACTCAGTCAGTTTCCGCTTTCCTTCCTAGGAGCCTGTCCCACATTGACCTTTCTACTGCGGCGAACGATCTGCGGCTATCTGCGTCGTTCTCGGCCCGAAAAAATCCTCAACGTATTCCAGCGAATACGCCTCCGGTTTTTCCAGGCCTGCGGCCTTGCATCTGGCCGCACCTCCTTCGCCTCGTTACGAAGGTAATGCCGGACAGGCTCCTGGCCAGTCTCGATGGGCGCCCCGTTCCTCCGGCGAATTACGCTCCAGGGCGTGCACCCCTGTCAGTAAATAGTCAGCTATAAAAATAGAAAGAGGCTGCCCTTTACTGCGCGCATCGAACGAGCACTTTCTGAATGTGCGCGTTCCGCGAGCAGGAGGACGACAGGCTACCCGATCCTCCCTACTCGTCTTCGTCGCCCGACTCCCCACGCGCGGATGGAATGCCGTAACGCTTGCATTTTTCCCACAGGGATTTTCGCGAAAGGCCGAGAATTTTCGAGGCCGTGGTTCGACTGCCCTCCACCCGCCCGAGGACCGACACAATATACTCACGCTCAAACTGTTCTCGCGCCGTTGCCAGCGAGGTCAGCGGACGCTCCTCCCGCTTCTGCCCCGTCAGCCCTTCGCTACAGAACCCACAAGATTCTTGTGGTACCCCGCCTGTAAACGGACAGGACTGGAACCCGCACAGATCGGAGGGCTGGATTGCTTCACGATCCCGCCCCAGCGCCACCGCACGCTCAACCATGTTCTCCAACTCCCGCACATTCCCGGGAAACGAATAGCGTAAGAAGAGCTCGCGCGCTGCAGGGGAAAACCCTTTCAACGTCTTATTCATCTTGCCGGCGCACTTCTTCAGCACATGCTCTGCAATGATCATGATATCTTCCTGCCGTTGGCGCAACGGCGGAATCACTACAGGCACGACATTGAGCCGATAAAACAGATCCTCTCGAAACCGCCCCTGCGTGACTTCCTTTCGAAGATCCTTCTGGGTCGCACAGACCAGGCGGACATCGACGTCAATCCTGTCGTTCCCCCCGACGCGCTCAAACTGCCGTTCCTGGAGCACACGCAACAATTTCACTTGGACGACCGGTGAGATTTCCCCGATTTCATCGAGAAACAACGTGCCTCGATGTGCCAGTTCAAATCGTCCACGCCGCTGCCGCAGCGCCCCCGTGAACGCCCCTTTCTCATGGCCGAAAAGTTCCGCTTCCAATAAGGTTTCCGGAAGCGCCGCACAGCTGACTTTAATCAAAGGGTAGTGGCTTCGTGCGCTGTTCTGATGGATGGCATTGGCGACCAGCTCCTTGCCGGTTCCGCTCTCTCCAAGAATCAGCGTCGTCGAATCCGTTCCTGCCACCAGCTTAATCTTCTCGAGTACGGCTCGCATTTGGTTGTTCGCTCCGAGAATACCCCCGAAGCTAAACTTGTCCTCCAACGCTTCCTTGAGGTCCTGGTTCTCGCGCCGCAAGGTCACGACGCGGCCCATCCGTTCAACGATCAACAACAATTCGTCCATCTGGAACGGTTTCGTGATGTAATCGAACGCCCCGAGCTTCATCGCGCCGACCGCCGTTTCCACCGATCCGTGGGCGGTAATCACCACGACCTCGACGTGGGGTGACTGCTCTTTGGTCGCTTTGAGCACCGTGAGCCCATCCGCGCCGGGCAACCGTAGATCGGTGATCACCAGATCGAAGGGCCGTTGGTGGATGGCTTCGATCCCTTCCGTCCCGGATGCGGCCGCTTCGACGTCATGGCCGATCGTCTCCAGCGCGTCGACCATCGAAAGCCGCATCAGCGGCTCGTCATCGACGAGCAGAATCCTGAGCCCCTTCATGACACCCTCTCCATCAACGAACGTTCCCTGGAAACTGGAAGACAGAGGGTAAAGGTCGTCCCCTTCTTGACCTCGCTGTCCACCAAGATCTTTCCTCCATGGCGCTCGACGATGCCCAGGCTGACCGACAGGCCGAGTCCGGTTCCTTCGCCTTCGCTCTTGGTCGTAAAGAAGGGATCGAAGATCCTCGGCAGGACCGCCGGCGGAATGCCCGATCCCGTATCGCACACCTCAATCAGGCAGATCCCTTCGACCACGGATGTTCGGATCGTCAGCACCCCTCCGTCTTTCATCGCTTGCACCGCATTCAGTATCAGGTTCATCAACACCTGTTCAATCATGTGCCGATCGACCATAACATTCGGCAACCCCTGACCGAATCCCGTTTCCAGCACGATTCGGTTCGGGGCAAAAAGATGCGTCGTCAAGACCAACACCCGATCAACGACGTGATTGATGTCTGTCAGCGCAAACTCCGGCTCATGCTGCTGGGCGAAATCGAGGAGCTGCCGAACAATCTTCTGCACGCGCCGCACACCGTCTTCCATCGACACTCGATACTCTTCTTGCCGGCCCGGCGACAGCGTCCCCTTCCGCAAGTTGTAGAGACAGTTGAGGATGCCCCCAAGGGGATTGTTGATTTCGTGGGCCACCCCTGCGGCGAGCCTTCCGACCGAGGCCAGTTTCTCGGAATTCCTGATCTGCTGCTCCAGTTTCTTGGTCTCGGTCATGTCACGAGCGATGCCCAGCACGCCCAGGATCGCTCCCTCGACCGCATGCAGCGGGGAGACACTGACCATCACAGCCCTCGGCTCTCCCGTGCGAGTCACCACTTCGACCTCATAGACCTGCTTCGCACCGATATCCAAAGTACTCTTGAGGCGCCTCCCTCGATGTCGCTTGGAGAGAAGGGCCAGGTACGGGCGCCCGAGCAGATCGTCTTTCCGGTAGCCCCATGCTTCGATCTTGCTGTTGACGTAGGTGAACCGTTGTTCGGTATCGAGGGTGTAAATGACATCATTGGCATTCTCGAGCAGATTTTCAAGATACTGCTTGGTCTCTTCAATTTCCCTGGTACGCTCTTTTACGTTATGTTCCAACTCTTCCCGGTACATCTCCAGTTGCCGTTCCAGCCGCTTCCGGTCGGTAATATCTCGCAACTGCACCATCACCAACAGTTGGTCGGCCTCTCCGACTCGGATCAAATCCATTTCGACCGGAGTGTCCAGTCCGTCGGCATGGCGCACCATGATCTCCTGGGTGGACACTTTCCGCTGACCTGAGATGATGTCGCTCAGCCATCCACGCAACGCGTCGTGATAGCCGGAGAGGACGACTTCGAGCAGACTGCGGCCGACGACGTGCGCTTCTGCATACCCCAGAGCTTGCTCCTCACGTTTGTTGACAGCTACGATCATACCACTCGGATTCACCATAAACACCGAGTCCGCCACCAAGTCGAACAACGCCTTGTACCGCGCCTGCGAGGCCACGAGCTGTTGCGTCCGCTCTGACACGGCCTGTTCAAGCTTCGTCGTATATTCTTGCAGTTGTTGCTCAAGCCGGTGCCGTTCGGTCACGTCGTGGACAAACGCGCGCGAGTGAACCAGCCCGCCCCGCTCTTGATCCATCAGCGCCGTGGCGTGAATCTCCACTTCGATCGGGTGACCGTCTTTGGCCAGAAACACCGTCTCCATCGAACTGCGCCCTTGTGCCACCAATCGTTCCAGATACTGCAATACGAGTGCCTCCTGGCCACGCGGCACGAGGTCCCAGAGCCGCATCGACAGCATCTCATCAAGGGTGTATTTCAGCTTCTCGAGCCCCGTCTTGTTCACATGGACGAAGCGGCCGCTCCGGTTCAATTGATAGATCATCTCCGGTGAATGCTCGATCAAATCGCGGTATTTTTCTTCCAGACGGTGCACATCCACCACGCGTTGTTCGATCTGCGCAAACGATCGTTGTAGATTCGTCGCCATCTGGTTAAACGCATCGGCGAGCCCTTCAATTTCATCGCCGGTCTTCAACTCCAGTCTGCGGTCCAATCGTCCGCTTCCGATTTCACGCACCCCGTCGTGTAACAACTGGATGGGACGGGCAATCCGACGTGCGACGACCATCCCTGTTCCCCACAGCACGGCGAGCACGAGCAGCCCATAGAGCAACACTTTCGCCACGAGTTCGGCCAGTGGCGCATAGGTCTCCTGGGGATCCTGCCGCACCACGGTGATCCACTGATTTCCTCCGAGGCTCCCCGGGGCCAAGTTCTCGCCAAGTCGAACTGGAGCGAATCCGATCAGTGCGTTCCGGCTCCCATGCGAATCGTCTGCGGCAACGGTCCAACCAGCCTTCAGCCCACCGAGGGCACTGATCAAATCGGGCCTTACCGTGTGCTCTTCCGGGGCCAGGACCGGACAGATCACAGGAACACCATCGGAACTGAACAACATCGCGTGGCCGGTCGCCCCGATGGTGACCTCGGCAATGGCATGAAAGATCGCCTCGCGACGTAACAGAATTGTGACCGCCCCAATCACCGTCCCCTTTGTATCGTCTAGAATTGGCTCCGCCACCACGACCACGTGAGTCCCGAAACCGGGATCAAAGGCGATCTCGCTCACATAGCCCCTGAGACTTCCCCCTTTCACCACCGCTTGCCACCACGGCGTCTTCCCGTAAAAGTACTCCACTTGTGGAATGGAACTGACCACCAGCGCCCCCTGCTGGTCGGTCACCAGGATCCCGACATAGTCCGATTTACGGATATCGTGCCACCGGATGAGGTAGTTCGTGACGATGCGATTGATGAAGATGGGAAACTCGCTTTGCTTATCCCGCTGATGCCACCGCTGCTGCCAATCCTTGATCATGCCCTGGATGCTTTGCGCATCCCTTCCCTCGTACGTGCGGTTGGCTTCGGTGACGGCGGTGCGGAGAAAGGGGGTCGTGGCGAGCTGCTGGGCCTCGTTCATCCCGCGACTGACCTGCATTTCGATGCGGCGAGCGGCTTCCACGGCAACTTCCTTGAAGTTGGCGCCGGTCATTTCGCGAAGCGCGCGCCGCTCCTCGACGTAGGTGAGCGCAAGCAGAATGGTCAGGGGCAGAAGTCCGACCAGCACGATCGCCGTGATGATCTTGCGCTGGAGACTGTGAGACCGACTCCAGAGTGTCATGGGTAGCCCTTGATGGGCGCGTTACTTCCTAGTCCTGATCCCAGGAGTCTTGCCTGGCCGAGTTACATGAACATGAGGCAATTCAGGAATCTGTTGATCTGTCGATCTGATGCATGTTCTAATTTTTCGACAACTCAACAAATCATTAGATCAACAGATGCGCTCTATGAGCGCTGTAACAGCCGCCCGGACGCTCCCGGCCAGAGCAACAGTAACGGACTCGCGACAAAGATTGACGAATAGGTCCCGAAGATCACGCCCCATAACAGGGCAAGAGAGAAGTCGTGCAAGACATCTCCACCAGCCAGCGCCAACGGGACCAGCACCAGCACAACGGTCAAACTAGTGACAATCGTGCGGCTCAAGACCTGGTTGACCGCATTGTTGATGAGCGTTTCTTCGCTATCCCGCCGTCGCATCCGGAGATTTTCCCTGATACGATCGAACACGATGACCGTATCCGTCATCGAATAGCCGGCTAACGTCAGCAATGCCGTCACGACGAGCAAGGTAATTTCCTTGTCCAGAATGTAAAAGGCACCCAACACCGCCAACACGTCATGGAAGGTCGCCAGAGCCGCGGCGATGCCGAAGCGAAGTTCAAACCGCGCCGCCACATAGAGAATGATCCCGGCAAAGGAAACGAGGATCGCAATGAGGGCATCCTGTTGAAGCTTCTGCCCGATGGTCGGTCCGATTTCCGTGCTGGAATCGACCACGAAATGGTTCGAGGAAAACTCCTTCGTAAAGACCGCCACGACCCGTTCGGCGACCTTCTCCTCGATGGTGGTCGAAGCCTTCAGGCGGATCAGGAGTTTGTTCTCCTGACCAAACTCTTGCAGCTCGGCGTTGCCCAGGCCGTTGGCCTCCAAGGCTTTCCTCGCTTCGTCGATCCTGATCGCTTGGTCGAACTTCAGCTGCACCGCGGTCCCGCCCGCGAAATCGATGCCAAGGTTCGCCGACCCCCTGGCAATCTGAACAACCGCCACAATTCCCAGCACCACCATGATGCTGGAAAAAATAAAGGCCCAGCGGCGCTTCCCCATGAAATCGATAGTGGTTTTCCCGAGGATCTCTAACATGCCGGCTCCTTCGACTAAATGCTTAACTGTTCCACTTTCCGTCGTTGATTCAAAAGGTCGAAGATGACCTTGGTGCCGATCAAGGCCGTAAACAGATTGATCCCGATTCCGAGACACAAGGTCACGGCAAATCCTTTGATCGGCCCCGTGCCGAAGAGGAACAGCGCCACCCCTGTGATCAGGGTCGTCACATGAGAGTCAACAATTGTGAGCAGCGCCTTGTCATATCCTCCGTCCACCGCCAGCCGAACCGCTTTCCCCAGTCGCAGCTCTTCACGAATACGCTCGAAGATCAGGACGTTCGAATCGACGCCCATCCCGATCGTGAGCACGATTCCGGCGATCCCCGGCAAGGTCAGGGTTGCGTTCAGCGCAGAAAGGGCTCCGATCAAACACAATAGATTGAGCATCACTGCAAAGTCCGCAATCACCCCGGACATCCTGTAATACACGATCATGAACAGCACCACGATGGCACCGGCAAACAGCGTAGCCTGCACGCCTTTCTCGATGGAGTCCTTCCCCAGCGACGGTCCGACTGTGAGGTCTTGAATGATCTTGAGCGGAGCCGGTAAGGCGCCGGCCCGGAGCACGATGGCCAAGTCGTTCGCCTCTTGCATTGAAAACGTCCCGGTGATTTGCGCGCGTCCTCCGGTAATGCGGTCCTGAATCACCGGTGCCGAGTAAATCGTGTTGTCGAGCACGACGGCCATTCGTTTCTTGACGTTGTCGCCCGTAATCCGTTCGAATTCCCGGCCACCCTTGGCGTCAAATGAGATCGACACGTAGGGGTCGTTAAATTGACCGATTGAGACTCGTGCATCGCTCAACACATCGCCGGTCAACATGACCCGCTTTTTCACAAGATAGGGGATCCGGTATTCGCGGCCGCTGTCTTTATCGACTCCCCGTTCGAAGAGGATCTGATCGCCTTCGGGCAGCTTTGCCTCGGCCTGTTTCAGAATCTCCGCCTCTTTGTCTTTCGGAATACGGGCGGGCAGATCGAGCTTCAGCTGGTTGTCCTCGTCGAGCATCTTAAATTCGAGCAACGCCGTTTCTTTGATCAAATCCCTGGCGCGCTTGGGCTCTTTGACACCGGGCAACTGCACGACGATCTGCTTCAACCCCTGCCGCTGCACCATCGGCTCTGCCACGCCAAACTGGTCAATGCGGTTCCGGATCGTTTCCAGTGCCTGGTTGATTGCGGAGTCCTTGATTCGCTTGACCTCGATCTCCCGCAATTCCCACACCAACCGGTTGGCCGATCCGGCAGACTCCGTCTCGCTGAAGGTCGGATAGTCATCGATCATCTTCTGGATCTGCGCCTTGAGTTCGGCGTTTTGGAACTGGATCGTGACCTGGGTCGCTCCCGTCCGCATGACAGACTCGACGGGAATTTTCTTATCGACCAACAGATCTTGGAGGGACACGACCGATCGATCGACGGCGATTTCGACCGCACGATCTTCATCCACCTCCATGACGAGGTGAATCCCGCCTTGGAGATCCAATCCCAGCGTAATGCCTTTGTTCGGCATCACCGTCTTCAGCCAGCCAGGCAACGCCTGGTAAAACGGCTGATAGGACGGGATAAAGAAGATCACCGACAACACCACCACCAACACCAACAATGTTAACCGCCCACCCACTTTTTTCATGTGGTCTGTAACCCCTTTGTCATTCGCGGACTACGAGCAGGATGCCAAAAAGTCCGCCAGCTTCGTTCTCGCCTCTTCGCTCGCTGCGGCCTTGCTGGGCGGCCTTTTTGAGCATCCTGCGGGATATTCATCTGTTGCCCATGACCTGTGGGCCATTGGGTTTCCTGCATGCCGCAATAGTATTCCGCAACCTATGAGTCCTTATCCTTATCCTTGTCCTCTTCGTCGCCGCCGCGTAATCGAGCAACCTGGTCCCGTTGCATCCGAATCTTCGTACTATCGGCGATCTGCAGCGTCACCGTCTCCTTCCCGAGATTCGTCACGGTGCCCCAGATACCCGACGCCGTGACCACCTTATCGCCCTTCTTCAGGGCCTCCAGCAACGCCTTCTGCTGTTTCGTGCGTTTTTGTTGCGGTAAAATTACCAAGAAATAGAAAATGACAAAGATCAGCGCGAACGGAATGAGGGATAGGAACGTACTGGAACCCGAGCCCCCTCCGCCGAACATCTGAGCCATTACGACCGATTGCATGACCATATACACTCCTCCTCGACAGGGTTAGCAGAATGCTGAAAAAGTCCTCCAGCTTCGTTCTCGCATCGCTCAGAAGCTCAACGTACCGAAGCGTACGCCCCCTCTTCGCTCGCTGTGTCCTTGCTGGACGGCCTTTTGAGCATCCTGAAGCTATTCTGGCATCAGCATCAGATCTAAGATTTCACCAGTGTATTGTGTGTAAACCAAGTTTTCCCACATCCTGCTAGTCCCATCCGGCATGCCGGTACGCATCGACCTCAGCCACGTCTGCAGCTGAGACGTCCGATGCAGCCCGCTCGCGGGATCGGTAAAACTCGTCCCGGAACGACCGTAACGTCCCCTGTGCGATCGCTGACCGCACCTGGTCCATCAGATCGGCAAAGTACCAGAGATTGTGAATCGTATTCAGTCTCGACGACAGCATCTCTTTCACCTGAAAGAGGTGATGCAGGTAGGCACGCGAGTAGCGCGCGCAGACCGGACAGCCGCAGGCCGGATCGATCGGCCGTTCATCGCGAAGATACCGTGCTTGCTTAATCACCACTCGCCCGAAACTCGTAAAGAGCGAGCCGGTCCGCCCATGGCGCGAGGGCACCACGCAATCAAACAGGTCGACCCCGCGCGCCGCACCTTCGATCAAATCCTCCGGCATCCCCACACCCATCAAATACCGCGGCTTCGCAGCCGGCAGCTCCGGTATGGTCACATCCAACATGGCATACATCTCTGCCTTCGATTCTCCCACCGAGAGCCCACCGACCGCGTAGCCCTCGAATCCAAGCCCGACGAGGTCACGCGCCGAGGTCACGCGGAGGTCAACATCCAAACCGCCTTGTACGATCCCAAAGAGGGCTTGATCCGTACGACGCCGGCTGGCCTGACAACGTTGTGCCCAGAGGGTGGTCCGTCGAACGGCATCGCGCACGACCTCCCTCTCAGCCGGCAAGGCTACACAGTGATCGAACGCCATCATGATATCGGCCCCCAACGCTTCTTCGATCTCGATGGCGGTCTCCGGCGTGATGAAATGCGTTGACCCATCGAGATGCGACTGAAAGCTCACACCCTCGTCCGTCACCTTGCACAATTTGGCGAGACTGAAAATCTGAAATCCACCGCTGTCCGTCAAGATGGCTCCCGGCCACCCGGTGAACCGATGCAATCCACCCATCTCGGCCACGACCTTATGTCCAGGCCGCAGATAGAGGTGGTAGGCATTGTTCAGCATGAGACGAAAGCCGAGTTGCTCTAGGTCGGCTGGATCAATCCCTTTCACCGGCCCCATCGTGCCAACCGGCATGAAGGCCGGCGTGTCGATCACGCCATGGGCGGTGCTGAGTCTGCCCAACCGCGCACTCGTCTCACAATCAGCCTGTTGCACTGAAAAGTCCACAGCACCCCTTGCTGGCTACATCTGGTCCGGTGCAGAAATCCCGAGCACACCGAGTCCATTCTTCAAAACTTGCTGGATTCCTCGCATCAGCGCCAATCTCGCCGCAGTCCGTTCGGGGGTCAGCCCCTCTTTCTGCAGCCCCTCGCCTGAGATCAATCCCTCCGGCGTGACCGCCAATAGATCTCGATCCGCAGCGGGAGGGAGAATTCGGTGCTTGTTATAAAACGTATGCAGCAGCCCGGCCAATTGCTGGAGGTAATAGGTCATCCGGTGGGGCTCGTAGGCCATCGCACTGCCCTGCAGGACCGAGGGATAGGCAGAGAGCTTGCGAATCAGCCCCAATTCATCCGGGTCGGTCAGTACCGTTAAATCCGTCTCGCTCGGCAGGGGACAGGTGATGCCTCGCGCGGCCGCGACGCGCCAGAGGCTGGCGATCCTGGCATGGGCATACTGCACATAGTACACGGGATTATCAGCTGAGCGCTGTTTGGCCAGTTCCAAATCAAAGTCGAGATGCGAGTTGGAATCGCGCATTAAGAAAAAGAACTTGGCCGCATTGGCCCCGACTTCATCGATGACTTCGCGCATCGTGATGAACTCGCCAGCCCGCTTCGACATTTCCACTTTTTTCCCGCCGCGCAACAAATTTACCATCTGGACCAGCACGACCTGGAGGCGATCTTTCGGATACCCATAGGCCTGCACGACCGCTTGCATCCGAGGAATGTAGCCATGGTGATCCGCGCCCCACACGTCGATGAGAAGATCGTATCCGCGCCGCAGCTTATCCTGGTGGTAGGCGATATCGGACGCCAGATAGGTGTACTCGCCGTCCTGTTTCCGCACGACACGATCTTTCTCGTCACCGAATGCCGAGGATCGGAACCACCAGGCACCTTCCTGTTCAAACAGGAACTGTTGTGACTTCAATTCATCCAGGACTCGTTGGACGGCCCCTGAGTTCACGAGAGCGGCCTCGCTGAACCACGACTCGAACTCGATTCCGAAGGATTTCAGATCCTCGCGAATCAGGCCCAGCAGTTCCTGATAGGCGAACGTTCGACAGCGCTCCTCGACTTCTGTGGCCGCACGTCCGGTCAGCTCGGGCCCGAACTGTTGCTTTACTCGCTCGGCCACGGCAGTAATATAGGCCCCGTGATACCCCTCTGATGGGAAGTCTACCGGCCGGTTCGACAACTCCTCATACCGTGCATAGACGGAGGTCCCCAGCAATTTCATCTGCCGGCCGGCGTCGTTGATATAGTATTCACTCACGACGTCATACCCGACCGCCTTGAGCATGTTCGCCACTGCCTGCCCGACCGCGGCGCCGCGCCCATGGCCCACATGCAACGGACCGGTCGGATTCGCGCTCACATACTCCACCAGGACGCGACGTCGCTGCCCCATCTCGGCTCGCCCGTAGGCTGATCCTTGCATCTCGATTTCTCTAAGCACTTCCTGCCAGATGGCGGGCTTGACCGTGAGGTTGAGAAACCCCGGTCTGACGATTTCGACTCGGTCGAAGAGCTGCTCGCGCTGAGCAAGATTGTCGATGATAATTTGGGCAATGTCGTGGGGTGCTCGTTGCTCGGACACCGCGAGAGACATGGCGACCGTCGAAGCTAAGTCTCCCCATTCAGGACGTTTGGGAGCATCCAGACTCAGCTGAGGCCATGATTCCGTCTTCAGTTGACCTTTCTTTTTGGCCCCATTGAGCGCTCCAAGGAGCGCGCTGGTAACCTTTTCCTGAACGACCCCGCTGGACAAGAAAAGAGCTCCTAAGTCCTTAGCAATGAAAGGGAAAACGAACTGGCCACTCTAGCATACGGGATAGTCAGTGACAAGGCAGCCGGATGGAATTCTCTGTCGAACCGCGACCTCCTTGAGGGGTGCAAGACAGAGTGCCACGAGATGCTCCTGAGACATCTCGAGACAAGGTTTTTTCTCGCACCGGCTGACGTCGCCCCATGATTGGCAGAGGCAAGGAGTGGCTTGCACCACGGTAACATGGGTACCACGGGGAGCCCAGCGAGCAGGATGAGTCGGCCCAAACAGAGCAATCGTACGCACCCCCATCAGCCCCGCCATATGTGTGACTCCCGAGTCCTGCCCGACAAAGAGCCGTGCCTGAGCAAGCACCCCGGCAACGGTACGAACATCGAGGCCCTTCAGGACGATCGGTGGGGTCACGCATGACTGGAGAACACGTTCAACCGGCTCTCGGTCAGCCGGCCCTTCTAGAATCACCGGTGTCGCCCCGGAAATCTGAAGCGCGCCAACTACATTCGCGAGGAGCTCCGGTGCCACACACTTATGGGCACTCCCACTCCCCGGATGGATGACGACAAGAGACTCTCCAATTGACAGGCCTGCCGCTTCAAGACAGGCTCGTCCGAGACGGTGGAGCAATTCTGTGGTCGCCAACAGGACGTCTTTTGCATCGTCAAACGGTGCCTCATTGATCGCTTCAAGAAATCGGTCGCGTTGATGTGTCGCTCGGATTGAAGTCGAGAACGGAGACTTCACGATAACCTCTCGGACGCCGACTGCCTTCAGGGTCTCACTCAACTTGCCATCGAGATCCTGCATCCAGCCAATGGCAAGATCGCAGCCTTCCAACCATATCTGAACCTGACCCGTGACCTGGTCCGCGCCGGCGAACAAGCCCGCGCAGGCGCGCCCCTGCACGGAGGTCCAGGCATCAATGATGCGGCATGCGAGGAGCAACCTCGCGATCTGGTCCTCTGCACAGAGCACCAGCCGATGGCTGGGGAAGCGGGTCCGCAATCGAGCCATGGCCGGGACCGCCAAAAGCACATCGCCAAGGCCGCCGGGATGGATCATCACGATCGTCCTTCTCCCGGTGGTCATTACGATTGTCCTGATGGAGGTACCCGAGCCACCAGGGACCGCGCCAACGCAAGATCCGCTGGTGTATTCACGTTATGAAAGGAACGCCCGGAGGGATCGATGGCGAGCAGATCCGCCTCTGTGACATAGTGCACACGAAGAGACGTCTGCGACACCATGTCTTGGATCTTGAGCTGTCGTGACCGAATCATTTGTTCCACGACCGGTAGGCATCGTTGGCCATACAACGCATGCATCGGATGTAACCGGCCCGCAAGTTTTGCCATCACAATGTCTGCAGTGGCTCTTCGACTCGTGAA
>JAENWB010000166.1:0-15158 GCA_016650275.1 Nitrospiraceae bacterium
CCTGGTCTCCAAGTGTAGCGAGAAATCGATCCACCTGTCCGATCACCAGCGCTGCCGTGTGCTGAATCGACTCCGACTCCTCGATCATCAACCACTGAATCCCCGGTTCCTTTCGAAACCAAGTCATTTGTCGTTTGGAAAAATGTCTCGTGTCCCGTTTGAACCGCCGAACCATTTCAACAACGTCATACTCGCCGGCCAAATGCTCTGCCACCTGTCGATACCCCAAGCCCTTCATGGCTGCACTATCGCGCTGGTACCCCTGGGCAAGGAGCTGCTTCGTCTCTTCTATCAAACCGTGAGCCAGCTGCCAATCAATCCGCTCCTCGATACGCCGATACAGCGCGTCGCGGTCTCGGTTCAAGCCGATGATCAAGGTTACGAAAGGCCGCTCGGCAAACCCATGCTCTTGCTGAAAATCCGACATCCGACGACCGGATAACTGGTACACCTCCAGCGCGCGGATCACTTTCGATTCGTCGCGTGGGTGCAACCGTGCTGCAGCCACAGGATCAACATCCACGAGCCTCGCGTAGAGGCGGTCATGTCCTTGGTCCTTCGCTTCCTGTCGCAAGGCCGCCCGCATAATCGGATCGGCCTGTGGGGCGTCGCACAAGCCCTTGAGGAGAGTCCGCACATAGAGCCCTGTCCCACCCACGACCAAGGGAAGGCGGCGGTCTCGGTAGAGGCGTTCGATCTCATTGAGCGCCTCGCGCCGGTACAACCCTGCATTAAAAGATTCATCAGGATCAACGAGATCGATCAGTCGATGGGGAACCGCCTGGCGCTCCTCTGGGACCGGCTTATCCGTCCCGACATCCATGCCATGATAGACTTGCCGGGAGTCAGCCGTAAGGACCTCGGTCTCGAAGGCCTTGGCAACCTCGACCGCGATGCGGCTCTTCCCTACAGCAGTCGGCCCAACCATCACGATGACAGGCTTGAACTTGACTTGCGTCTCGGAGAGACGCCGCATCGCTCTCGCTGGAATGGCCATCATGACCATCCAACCCGGCCGAACAACTTGGCAAGCTCATCTGTCGAAAGACGAAACGCCGTGCGGCGCCCATGCGGGCAGGTCATGATCAGCCCTTCCTCCACCCAATCGTGAATCAATTGCTGAATCTCAGGAAGCGCCAAGGCTCGTCCGGCGCGCACCGCTCCATGGCAGGCCAGCGACGCCAAGACGGGCTGTACCCGCATCTCCAAAGACGATGCGCTGTCCCACTCAGTCAAATCGTCGAGCAGATCCTGCACCAAGACCACCGCATCTACCTTGCCAAGTCCGACCGGCACCCCGCGAATCGCCACGGCCGTCGCGCCAAACGGTTCAATCAGGAGGCCGAGTTTCTCCAGATCATCAAGCCGCTTAAGCAGCAGAGCGCTCTGCGCCGCCGACAACTCGATCGGCTCAGGTATCAAAAGCGGCTGCGACGGGATATCCCGGCTTTGCCACCCTCGCCAGAGCCGTTGGAAGAGGACCCGCTCGTGCGCCGTATGTTGATCGATCACTTGCAGCTCTTCGCCCACCTGCGCCACGAGATAGGTCCGGAGGATTTGTCCGAACGGCACGATGTCGGGCTTCTCTGCCCGCTGATACGTCGCGGCTGCCTCGTGGGCCAAGGCCAACTGACTCCCCTCGACAATGCCGAACAGAGGCACCGCATCACTCGCATTGATCCGGGAGTCCCGCCTGCGAACTGAGATCAATGCTGCCGGATGAGAATCCCGGAACGGTGCGGTCTGCCGCGTGGCCGCGGGAGCGAACTCCGGTACCGTCTGCGACAGCCCCGCCTGCGTGAGACCCAGCACAACCGTCCGCTCGGAACTGCCGAGTGCGTGACGGACTGACTGACGCACCAACTGATGAAGGGCTTCTGTTTCTGCAAAACGGACTTCTTTCTTCGTGGGATGCACGTTGACATCGAGTCGGTCCGGTTCGATATCCAGAAAGAGCACAAACGTGGGGTGATACCCTTTGGGCAGAAACGACCCATACCCATCCATGACCGCATGAAACACGGTTGCATTGCGGATGGGACGCTGGTTCACGAACAGTTCCTGCGGCGTTCTCGAGGACCGCGCATGGATAGGATCGACTATCACGCCGCGGATCGACAATCCCGCTGTCCGGCCACGCACCTCAATAGTCCGATCGAGGAAGGCCGAGCGATAGACCTGAAGTATTCGATCACGCTCTGCTGTCACGGCGGGATAGTTGAGAATCTCCTGGCCATTATGGGTCAGGCGAAAGTGCACCGATGGCCAGGCGAGGCCTGCGAGTTGCACGACATGACTGATATGGGAGAACTCGGTCATGGTCGATTTAAGAAACTTCTTTCTGGCCGGCTGATTAAAAAATAGATTGGAGACGTCGATCCTGGTGCCAGGCACGGGGGGCGCGTCCACGATCGAGCTGCTTCCTCCTGCCACAAGGGTAAGCTGCGATCCCACCGTATCCTGCCTGGTCGCGGTCGTCACCAGCACATGGGAGACGGACGCAATGCTCGGTAATGCCTCGCCGCGAAAACCCATCGTCGTCACCGAGGCGAGATCCCGATCGGACCGGAGTTTACTGGTGGCATGCCGCTCGAAGGCACGGGGAAGATCGGCACGGTTGATCCCTTCTCCATCATCCGTGACTCGAATGAGAGCCAGTCCACCACCTTTCACATCGATCGTGATATGCAGGCCCCCAGCATCGAGACTGTTTTCCAGTAATTCTTTGACAACGGCGGCAGGGCGTTCGACGACCTCGCCAGCCGCGATGCGGCTGACTACGTCGTCTGGGAGGACGTGGATCTTGGCGGAACAACTGGAGACGAGCATGACGTTAGCCTCCAGGGAACTCCGGGAACAAGGGAGCCACTACGAGCCGTCTCGATGGACGTCCGCTCATCGAATTTCAGCCAGCTTATTCTTGGCCAGCTTCGCCTCGTCCGACGTGGGAAATTCTTCGATGACCCGTTTGAGATTCTTCTTCGATGTGGCGAGATCTCCGGTTTCTCCCGCCGCGAGCCCCGATTTGAAGAGCGCCGCCGGCACCTTCTCGTTTCCCGGATACTCCGTCGAGAGGTACTCGAACGATTGCATCGCGCGCACGTAATCTTTCTGCTGATAGGAAGACTCTCCCAACCAGTAGTAGGCATTCGGCGTCAGAGACGTGCCAGGAAAGTCTTTTACAAATCGCTGAAAGCCCGCCACGGCAAGGTCGTATTTCCCGTTGAGATAGTCGTTGTATGCCAGATTGAACGCAGAGGTCGGGGTAATCGTGGGAACGCCGGGCATCATCGTCGGCACATCGGCAGAAGAGGCCGGCTTCTGTGGTTTGGAGGGACGCGCGAGTTCTCCAGGGGTTGGCTCCACCTTGGGCACGGCCGGAACACCCAACATCTCGTCGGATTTGGCCAACCGGCTCTCTAACTTTTGGATCCGTGCAGTCAGTTCATCGAACTTCGGGTCGAACTTCGGCCTGACGGATTCGCTATCCTTCAACCGCTCCAGCGACTCCACGCGTCGTTGCAATGCATCCAGCCGCTTTTGATCTTGATCTTGAGTCTTCGACACTGTCGACAAGTGGTCACGCAGCCCCACAAAATCCGCGTGGTTGGCACATCCGGTGAGCAACAGCGCCGCCCCGGCCATGAGAACGACCAACCCCTTTGAACCTGTTTTCTTGCGCATCACGGTTATCGCAACTCCTTCAACTGGGATAGTTTATCGGACGCTTTTCCTGCCTCTGGACTCCGTGGATACAACGTCACCACCTGTTTGAAGGCCGAAGAAGCGCGCTTTTTATCTTTCATCGCTAGGTACGCATACCCTTTCTTCAAGATCGCCGCTGGCACTTTCTCGCTGTGGGGGAAATCCAGTTCAACGCGATCATACGAATTGATCGCCTGTCTATAATCTTTCTTGCCGTAGTGCGATTCACCGAGCCAATAGCGCGCGTTTGGAGACAGATCCGAGTTCTCATAGTCACGCAAAAATGCGGCGAACCCCTGTCGGGCTCCATCCAAGTCCCCCTCACGAAACAGTGCTAGTAGACGTTCGTACTCGACTTTATCGGAGCGCTCTCCCCTCCGGCTGACTTGCGGACGCGGCGTCTCCTCGGACTCGACTGCCGACGTCACCGCTTCAATCGATTGTCCCGCTTCAGGTTCCATAGGGAGTGCAACCGAAGGTGATTCCTGCTCAACCTTTGGGGATTCAGATGAAGGCACCAACGCCGAACGATGGCCCGGCTTCGTGGTTGACTGACGGACCCCTCCCTTGTTTCCCCCTCGCACGTGCGCATCCTGCGCGACCTGGTCAACAGCCTTGGAGAGGGTATCCAGACGACGGTCCTGCTCATCAAAACGGGCAGCAACCTTCTGCGCGACAGATGCGACACTCTTGTTGACCTCGCCTAAGTGACCGGTCACCGCCTTGTTCATCTCATTGATATGGGTCGCCGACGCTCTGCCCGCCTGCTCTTCTTGACTCACCCGCTCGCTCAATCCTGTCAGCGAATCCCTGAATGCCGTCAAGGACTGACTGAATTGTGCGAACTTTGCCGACAACTGTTCGGCCCGAGCCTGGTTATCCTCCAGCGCCTTATGCTGCTCCTCCAGACGTGCGTCGAGACTCTTGGTAAGTCCGCTGTTCGTCCTCTGCACGACCTCGATGATCTCTTTTCGCACTACCTCCATCTGTCGGCTCACGTCGTCGAGGCGCGTGTTCACGTCTATGCGGAGCTGATCGCGATCCTGCTTATTTTTGACATCTTGAGCATTGAGGCTCTCGCGCACCTGGATATAACGAGCTGTGTTATCCGCCTCCAGCTTGCCGGCCAACTGTTCAAGCCGCTTGGTTTGTAGCTCAAGTTGCGCAGAGCGCTGCTTGAGGTCTTCCTGCTTGCCTTGGAGTTCCTGAGCTTGGTGCAACGCCCGCTCCAGTTCGCCGCGCAACTGTGGCAACTCCTGCTCTCGAAGCACCGAAATCTCCTGACTCTGTCGCGCACGGGTCTGTGCCGACTCATCGGTCGACTGCTTGATGCGCTGCTGAAGATTCTTCTCCGTCTGTTTGAGATCCGCTTGTTGGGCAATGCAGCCGGTCGACAACAAGGCACAGATCACACAGATCGTCGTCCAGATTCCCTTTGTATCTGAATGGTTCCACATTGTTCCACCCATAGATGATAAAGGAATCCCCTGTTCTCTCGTCGCGGACAACAACGTCACAACGTCACGACAAAGAGTACGTCGCCT
Source organism: Nitrospiraceae bacterium (assembly GCA_016650275.1). Lineage (GTDB taxonomy): Bacteria > Nitrospirota > Nitrospiria > Nitrospirales > Nitrospiraceae > Palsa-1315. The sequence continues at coordinate 5,250 of JAENWB010000166.1, forward strand.
ACTTCCCGGTCTTCACCACAAGATGTGCTCGCCGATTCTGCTGGTAGCACGACTCCGCATGTTCATTGCAGGACGGCCGCTCTTTCCCATACGACACCACGGACAAACGCTGGGCACCGACACCGAGTTCGACCAGATAGTTCCGCGCGGCTTTTGCCCGTTTTTCACCGAGCACGAGGTTGTAGGCAGAGGTCCCACGCTCGTCACAGTGCCCCTCGACCTTGACCAGCGCGCTCGGATTGGACTTTATCCACTCGGCATTACGATTCAATGATTGACGCTCCTCCTCGGAAATCGTCCAGCTATCGTAGGCAAAAAACACATCTAGTAAGCCCGCTTCGGCACGAAACTCATCTTGTCTTCCAGCACTGCTTGAAGGATCCACCTTGGCCAGCATCGTGCCACTGCCCACACGCTCTTCTGACGGGTTCTTGTCGAGGCCCCGAAGCCCGCTGCCACCAGACTGAACGCCGGTGTCGGGGAAGCTGCCGACACCGGACCTGGAACCGTCCGAGCTCCCCCCCTTCGCCATCCCTTGAGCGGACTGGGAGTCGCCGCCAGATTGTACGGATTTTTTGGAGCAGCCAGGCATACTAATCAATGCCACGCCCATCACCAGAGCCAAGCCGCAGGTATAGAGTGTCTTGTTCATGCATCCTTCTCCTTTTCCTAGGTTAGTCATCTCGATCACTTGCCTTCATTCATCCAGTGCGGTCGAAATGGCATCCTCACGATGCCGGAGACCAGGAGGGCGCACTATTGTGCGTTCCCTCGAAGGTGAGCCGTTCTATGTCCTTACCATCAGCATCGATCATATAGATATGGCTCTTTCCATCGGCCGTTGAACTGAACACCAGATGCCGGCCATCCGGCGACCAAGAGGGTGAATCATCGACACCCCGTCCTGTCGTCAATTGCATTCGCTTCTGTCCGTCCGGCGAGATGACACAGAGCTTATACTCTTTTTTCGTCCGGCACACATAGGCGATCCAGTTCCCACGCGGCGACCACACCGGCGCCGCATTGTAATCGCCGTCAAACGTCAGACGGCGCACGTTCGACCCGTCTGAACCCATCAGGAACAGCTGCGGCCCGCCACCCCGATCTGACACAAACACCAGCTCTCTCCCGTTCGGAGACCAGGAGGGAGACAAGTCTCCGGATGGGTTTACTGTCAACCGTTGGAGGGCTTTCGTTCTTGTATCCAACCGATAGAGTTCGGAATTGCCTTCGTGACTGGAGGCAAACGCCAGAAAGTTTCCATCAGGGGATAGTGCCGGAGTGATGTTCAATCCCCCCAGGGAAATCAGGGTCCATCGCTTGCCCGTCGCCAACTCGATCATGTCGATGTCCTGCGTATTGCGATTGCGATAGGCGGTGAAGACGAGGAACCGGCGATCCGGAGACCATTGCGGCATGAGGTTCAGGAATCCATCGGCGGTAAGTTGGCGCGCATCGTGGCCATCATAATCCATCACGAACAACTCGCGGGCTTTCCCCTGTTCAGCCACATACGCGATCTTCGTCCGCGCGATGCCCGGCTCCCCCGTATAACGAAACACCAGTTCGTCGGCAAAGCGGTGCGCCATCAGCCGCACAACCGAGGGCGATCCCGCGTAACGCTTCCCCCCCACGACTTCATCGCTGCCGCTGTCATAGACGAAGCCTTCCATGTTCACGTCGGCGTCTTTCTCCGCCTCTTTCAGGCCCGCTTTTCCCCAGACCAACACTGAGACACCCTTCTCAGCCGCCTGTTTAAATACAGCCTTGGAACCAGTCCCCTTTCCATTGCCGATATCGGATGTTTTAATCCCAAGACTGGGCAAATCCACCAGATCAAAGACCAAGGAGCGTTTCACATCTTTTTTGAGGACTTCTTCGATCCGCCCCCCCAACCAGTCGGGGCCTCCCCCGTTTTGTATTCCCGCAACACCCAGGGAAATCTTTTGAAAGTCGGGACGGGTAGCTTCGAGGAACACATCTGCCGCCCCAGATTCAAGAATGCCAACAAGTCCCGCTATCAGCAGCACTCCCCCGAGCCAGACACTGATCAATTTCCCCTGTGTCATCCGACCGACTCTCCGACTCGAAATACCATTTCTACATCCTTATAGCTGTCTGTCATATCGGCAGGAAACACGGGCAGGATTCGTGGCCGCAGCACGGCGCGCTGGCCCGCCATATCAAAATAGGCATTTCCCGACGACTGTTGCACCACCACGTCTTTGATCGTCCCATCCCGTTGAAGCCGAAACTTGACGATCATCGTATAGGTTTGTCCCGCCATATCGACCGGAGGCGGCTCCCACTGGCTACTAATAATAGACTGCACGCGAGCCCAGTAGGGATTCGACCCAGCCGAACCGGAAATCTTCAAGGTCGTCTCGGGGGTCTTGACCGACTGAGTTTTCACTTCTTGCTGGGGCACCGGCGTGACTGACGCCTCGCTCGGTTTCACCTCTTTCGGGATATCCAGCTTGGCTACAGGCTGAAACTGTTTGATCTTTTTCAGCTCTTCTTCTAACTCACGATTCAGATCATCGCTGACCGTAGACCGCTGCAGAATCTTCGCGACCGGAGCTTGCGCCACATCCCTGACCCGTGGGATATCGAGTACCTTCGCCGCCTGTTGGGGCTGAGCCACCGATTTTGTGGCGGGGCTCAAATCTCCAAATTTCGGCGCATCCGGTGGAAGCTGAAGATCCCGCAGCATGTCCCTTCTTCTCTCGCCTATTGGAGGCGCGGCTGAAGGGGCTACGCTTGGGGCCACCGCCTTTACTGCTGGCGCCGGTGCCGGCTTCGAGTCTGAAACTTTTGCTGATTCGACCGGCTTCGCCGACTCGGCTGGTCTCACGGGTGTCGGCAGACTGACCAGCGACACTTCCACGGACGTCAACGGGCGTTCACCCTGTTGCGGAAGTCGAAGCCCAACCGCCACGAGCAAAACCACAACATGAAGGGCGAGCGACAGCACCAGCGTTCGCTTGAGTCGAGAGGACAGTCTGGATTGATCGTCCTGGTCGAACCACGAACCTGACAGGGCCGACACCTGGGACGCCATAACAACCAGCCCCCTCGCGCACGTTGCGTCAATTTTTTCGCGGCGGGAGACGCGGAATTTGTGGCGCTCCCACGCGCTCGGGCCCAACCGGCTCCGTCACCATCCCGATCTTCTCGATGCCGGCTTTCTTGACACCGTCCATGACTTGCACCACGACCCCGTAGGGCACGTCGCGATCAGCCCTGAGATACAGTGACACATCGGGATGGTCCTGCTTCAAGAGCTTCAATTTCTGTTCCAGCTGAGCCACCCCGACCGGGTCTTTGTCGAGATACAGTCGTTGATCTTTTTCAATCGTGAGCACCGTGCGCATTTCTGGTTTGATCGTATTCGTGGCAGAAGTCGGCAGCTTAATGTCCATCCCTCGATACAGCATCGGTGCGGTGACCATGAAAATCACCAAGAGGACGAGAACCACATCGACGAGAGGGATAACGTTGATCTCTGCCAGAAACCGACGGTGACGGGACTCTAAGGTCATCCTTGAACTCCGACCGGAACTGATTTCGTCTTCGATGCAGCGGTCGAGAGGGATGACAGAAGCTCGATGGTGACCGAATCCAACCGGTATGCCGTGCTGCGAATCCGAGTGAGGAAGTAGTTATAGGCAATGACCGCGGGGATGGCGGTGAACAGACCGGCTGCGGTCGCGACTAGGGCCTCCGCAACGCCGGGAGCGACAGCAGAAATACTGGCAGTCCCTTGCGTGCCGATCTCACGAAATGCATCGATAATTCCCATTACAGTCCCGAGCAGTCCGACAAACGGAGTAATGTTTCCCGTCGTGGCCAGGAACGGGAGATAGGTCTCGAGCTGTGAGAGCTGGCGTTGCCCGAGATGGGACGCCGTGCGCTCGATGACATGTTGATCAACTGGGCCCGAGCCGACACCATCCCTCCCCTCAACTCGCCCAGACCCTACACGCTCCATCACCCCTTCGAATACGACCGCGCTGGGACTCCCTTCGATTCGTCGAACTTGCCGATACAGCTCGTCGAGATCTCGTGTCTTCACTAGGAGCGCCAGGAACCGCTTGTCCTCGCGGTCTGCCACTCGAAACGCTCGCCATTTGAAGAAAATAACGGCCCACGAGATGACCGAGAAGACGAACAGAAGCAAGAGCACAATTTTGGAAACCGAGCCGAGCGAACCCACCAGTCCGATGAAACCTGTTTGAAACATACGGAAAGGACCTTTCCAGGCTCTAGGAAGTACTCACAGTCTTGCCTACACAGTCTAGCAAACACAGGGGAAAATGGCGGGGCCGACGGGATTTGAACCCGCGACCTCCAGATTGACAATCTGGCGTCCTAACCAGCTGAACGACGGCCCCTCGAAACTCTACTTATAGCGGAAGATGTGGATGACAAGACTATATCTAGCGGTTGGTCCCGTCTAAAATTTCATTATTTCTGTTCAATGATCTGTCCTGCCCCCCGTAAACCAGCTTTCGCACTGGTAGGCGGAACAGGGATCGAACCTGTGACCTCTGCCTTGTAAAAGCAGCGCTCTCCCAATTGAGCTATCCGCCTGATTTTCTTAGCAACCTTCGCGGATGCTACCAACTCCCCTTGCCCTTGTCAATCGAATCTCGCACTCTTCTTGCATTTTTTGGCCGCTGCGCACTCCGCCCATATGAATCGTGTCTCCTCGGTTATATTTTTCGCCCCCGACGCCGTTCCACCCGAGGGAAATACCGATCATGCACCAGCTTGAGGCGTCGCCGTTCAATGTGCGTGTAGATCTGCGTCGTCGCAATATTCGCATGGCCGAGCATCACCTGTACAGACCGAAGATCCGCACCGCCTTCGAGCAGATGCGTCGCAAACGAATGCCGGAGCATGTGAGGCGAAATAATCTGTGTAATCCCCGCTCGCTGGGCACGGCGTCGCAGCAACTTCCAGAAGGCTTGCCGCGTCAACGGCCTGCCCCGCCTCGACACGAACACATACCGTGAAGCTCGTTCCTTGAGAAGGCGTGGCCGCGCCTCATTCACATACTGCTGCAGTAACTGTCGAGCCCCCCCACCCATCGGCACGAGACGCTGCTTCGCACCCTTGCCCGTGACCAGGAGATACCCGACATCAAGATTTATCTGCGTGATTTCAGCCATCACCAATTCTGATACGCGAAGCCCCGTCGCATAGAGCAACTCCACCATCGCGCGGTCACGCAGGTCTTCAGGGGTCGGAACTGCCGCCAAATCCAACAATGCGATGACGGCTTGCTGCGACAGCGTTTTGGGCAGTCGAATGCCTCGGGATAATGAGACCAGACCAATGATAGGATTCTCCTCAATCATCCGCTCCCGCATCAGAAACCGGAACCACCCTCGAATAGCCGCGAGGCAGCGTACAGAGGAGGCGCGAGACAACCGTGCCTCGTTCAAGGAACGGAGAAATCCCGTCAACGTCTCCGGCGTAAGAGGCCCGAGCGGCACGATACCGGCTCGATGCAAGTAGGAGTGGAATTTACTCAAGTCGCGGCGGTAGGCTTCAACCGTGTTGAGGGAGAGACCACCCTCCACCCGGAGATGGCTCAAATATCGCTCGGCCAGCGGGTCTAGCATCATCTGTGCGATGATAGCCAATTGTTCAGATGAACACAACGAACCCTATGGGGGTTTACCTTGACACCCCACAAGGTTTCCGATAGTAGTCACGTGCAAATGACATATCCGTCACACCGCCCAGGAGCTCATGGCCCGCCCGCTGGCATCCCTATATTCACATCGCTCGTACGTACTTTCGGTACGTTGGTACCATGTGCTTACACTTGCCTGGAGCATGCTTTGGCCAATCACTGGGTTCGAGTTCAATCCCCCCGTCTATGCAGAAACAGGACCCGCTAGCCCGGCAAACCATCCCACGCTGAACCAGGCGAAGCGCATGATCGACGCAGATCAAGCCGAAGAAGCCATCACCATACTCCGTCGTTTTCTGGCGACCTCTCCGAAGCCCGACCTGCTCGACGACACCTATTTACTCCTCGGCGCAGCCCTGCACCGCACAAAACAAAATGGGGACGCCCTAAAATACTTGCGGCAGTTGCAAACCGAGTTCCCCGACTCAGAAGTGGCGGACCGAGGCAAGCTGATGCAGGCCCGAGCCCATGCGGCGATGGACAATCTCGACCTTGCCCTGCCGATCTTGACGGGCCTGCGCAACCTTTCCAAAGATGACAGCACGAAACGCGAAGCCCTGCGGCTGATCGGCGACATCTACGCGCAAAAAAAGGACGCGACCCGTGCCATTCAGGCGTGGCTCGATGAAGTGGCCTTGGGAACCGAAGACCAAGCGGAAGACGTACGGACCCGCATTCGCGAGCTCGTCAGTGAGACATCTGACAAGAAAGCCCTCGAGCACATCCGGGACACCTTCCCACGCAGCTTTCCTGGCGATCTCGCGTCCCTCCGACTCGTCAACCTCTACGTCGGACGTGGAGAAGAACACCGGGCCATCCGGCAAATTCAGCAATTTCTCGTGAATTTCCCGATGCACCCACAGGCAGCAAAAACCTCTGAACTCCTCGCCACACTCCAAGCCAAACTACAGTCCAACCAGTTTTTCATCGCCACGGTTCTGCCGCTTTCAGGAAAACTCTCTCCCTTTGCCAATGAAGTCCTCAGCGGAATTCAACTGGCTATCGAAGCAAACAGAGACCAGGCAGGAAGCGCATCGGTTGGTCTTATCGTCAAAGATTTCGAATCCGATCTCGCCTCGTTTTTTGACGACTTCTCCGGACTGCTGAACACCGATCGCCCCCTCGCCGTAATCGGCCCGCTCCTCTCGAAAAATCTGCCGGTCATGGCTGAACTCGCCGAGCGAGCCCACATCCCTCTGATCACACCGACGGCGACCTTGCCCAACGTCAGACGGCTCGGCAACTACGTGTTCAGCACGGCGCTCACATTTCAACTGCAAGCCAAACGTATCGCGGCCTATGCCATCAAGGAGCAAGGGTTCCGCCGATTCTGCATCCTGCACCCCGACACCACGTATGGCCGCGAATTGGCCCGGCTCTTCGCCCAAGAAGTGCGCCAACAGGAGGGGGAAGTGATCGCGATTGAATCCTACAAAGAGGGTGAAACCGACGTGAGTGCGCAGCTCAAACGCATGAAAGCGGAGGACCTCAAGAGATATGGCTTGTCCGTGCCGGTCGATCAGACTAAACTGACCGGGAAACTGACAAAGCTGGATAAGAAAATTCTCTATACGCCGGGCTTCGACGCGATCTTCATTCCAGGCCGCGCAGCCGACGCCGGCCTCATTACAGCCCAGCTCAATTTCCACGACATGAAAGTTCCTTTCCTGGGCGCGAATGGATGGAATTCACCGGACTTCGCCCGCACGGCCGATTCGTCGATCGACGGAGCCGTGTTCGTCGACGGCTTCTTTGTGGACAGCCCCACCCCTACCGTGCAGGATTTTGTCGGCCGGTACAAAAAACGGTTCCAAACCGACCCGACAGTCTTTGCGGCACAGGGCTACGATGCCGCGAAATTGGTGATCGATGCGGTTCACAAAGGCGCCTCCTCTGGCGAAAACGTCCACGACCAGCTGCTGACCCAGCCGGACCTCTCCTCCCTCGCGGGACCGGCAGCGTTTGGACCGGACGGGACATTGAATCGTCCTCTCTTCCTCATGCAAATCAAACGGGGCCGATTCCTTCAGGTGAACTAGCAGGATGCTGAAAAAGTCCACCAGCGGCGTTCTCGCATCCCTCAGAAGCTCAACATACCGAAGCGTACGCCTCGCCTCTTCGCTCGCTGCGGCCTTGCTGGATGAACTTTTTGAGCATCCTGAAGACATTTTGAAAACGGCATCATTAAGGAAAGTTCCAATGGTGTATTGTGTGTAAACCGAGTTTTCCCGCAGACTCCTAGGAAAGCCGAACGCATGAACTCCTTACCGCAGATCCTCCACACAATTTCCTACATGGGACTCCCGCTCCTCTTAGCGATGGTATTGCACGAATATGCCCATGGCTGGATCGCCTACCGGTGCGGCGATTCAACCGCCAAGCTTCAAGGTCGGCTCACCATGAACCCGCTGGCACACATCGATCCGTTCGGAACCGTCATCCTGCCGCTGCTCTGCCTGGCTATGCCGGGAGGATTCATTCTCGGCTGGGCCAAGCCGGTCCCAATCGACCCACGCTGCATGCGCCAACCACGTCGCGACATGGCACTCGTCGCAGCTGCGGGGCCGGCCATGAACCTCGTGCTGGCCATAGGCAGTGCGCTCCTCTTCGCACTTCTGTCGTCAATCGACCCCACGATCGGGGGCTACTCGTCCAAATCAGAAAATACTCCTCCCCCGGACATCTGGCACACCATGCTCCTGCTGCCGATCGCCGTGATGGCGGTTTACTCCGTCTTGATTAATGTGCTCTTAATGCTGTTCAATCTGCTGCCGATCCCCCCATTGGATGGCGGAAGAATTCTCACAAGTCTACTCCCGGCCACCGCGGCGATGGCGCTCGCGCGCGTGGAACCCTACGGCATGTTCATCCTGGTGGCGCTGATCATATTCGATCCTCAGATCCACCTGGTCCATACCGTCACGGGCACCTTGACCCACAGTCTATTCAATACGATTCTCTCCACCGCCGTCGGTCTCGGAACAGGAAACACACCATGACCACATGCAGGAAGCGAATCCTCAGCGGCATGCAACCGAGCGGGCTGCTCCATCTCGGCAACTATCTCGGCGCCTTGGAGAATTGGAAAAGCCTTCAGAACGAGTTCGAATGCTATTTCTTCGTCGCGGACTGGCACGCACTCTCGACGAACTATGTCAACACCGGTCGCATCCGAGAATTCGTCCGCGAGTTGTTAATCGACTGGCTTGCCGCGGGCATCGATCCCGCGAAAGCCACCGTGTTCGTGCAATCGCGTATCCCGGAGCATGCCGTCTTGCACCTCTTACTCTCGATGATGACTCCTGTCTCCTGGCTGGAACGGAATCCGACCTATAAGGAAAAACGGGAAGAGATGAAGGATCGTGATCTGAGCACGTACGGATTTCTCGGCTATCCCGTACTCCAAGCCGCGGATATCCTCATCTACAAGCCGGATTTCGTGCCAGTAGGAAAAGACCAGCTGCCGCACCTTGAGCTCACCAGGGAACTAGCCCGCCGGTTCAATAGCCTGTACAAGCCGGTGTTCCCGGAACCGGTAGAGCAGCTCACCAAGTTTCCGAAAGTGCTCGGCACGGATGGCCGGAAGATGAGCAAGAGCTACGGCAACACGATCAACCTGTCCGACCCCGAACCAGTCGTGCGGCAGAAACTTAAGACCATGGTGACCGATCCTGCCCGAGTCCGACGCCACGACCCCGGAAACCCCGACCTCTGTCCGGTGTACGATTTTCATAAAATCTTTTCATTGCCGGTGATTCAGGAGCAGATTAGTACCGAATGCCGGACAGCCGCCATCGGTTGTATCGATTGCAAGAAACTCGTCGCTGATCGAATCGTGGAACGGATGACACCGCTGTGGGACGCGCGCGCGCGCCTGAGCAAAGATCCCGCATACCTGAACGACATCGTGACAGAGGGCAGCCGCCGGGCCGGCGAAGTCGCCAAAGCGACGCTGCATGACGTGAACGAGGCGATGAACATCTAGCAGGATGCTGAAAAAGCCTGCCAGCGCCGTTCTCGCATCGCTCACAGGCTCAACGTACCGAAGCGTACGCTTCTCCTCCTCGCTCGCTGTGACCTTGCTGGACAGTCTTTTTGAGCATCCTGCGGCGATTGTGACATCGGTATCATTCTGTAAGATTCCAACGGTGTTTGATGTATAAACTAAGTTTTCACGCAGCCTGCTAGATGGAGTGGAAGATGAG
>JAENWB010000167.1:0-11414 GCA_016650275.1 Nitrospiraceae bacterium
AACCATGAAAATGTGGGTTTGAACCAATCTCGACTTATCGTGAGTGCCTGGATATTCCGCTCAGTCGCGTTGCGAGTTCCATAGAGGTTAATGGACCTGGCCCATCTAACCTCCGAAAGCGACAGGTTTACGGCGGTGGCCGACTTTGTTATAGTGCGCGGCGGAGGAACTGACCATGAGCGTGGCTCCGAATTATATGTTGATAGAGGGACAGCAGTTCAGTAAGGTGCAGCTGTCGCTCGACAACCACGTCTACAAGAACTGCGCGATCGATGACTGCGACGTCTATTTCAGTGGCGGGCAATACGAACTGATCGATACGCACATTACCAATTCCCGCCTCATCCTCAACCACCCTGCCAAGGGCATGTACAACGCCATTCAGATCTTTAAGATGAAGTCTCCGGGCTCCAGCATCATCTCCGAGTAGCAGGTGTTGAAAAAACCTGCCAGCCTCGTTCTCGCATCGTTCAGACCCTCAACGGAGACCCGGCCGCCTCACCAACTCGGCGGCGCGCACAGACGTGGTGCTCCTTATTCGTCGCACCGTGCGCCCCAGAGGGTACGTCTCGGATCTTCACTCGCTTCGGCCTTGCTGGACAGGCTTTTTGAACACCCTTCGTGAAGCGTATCTCGTTATTCGCGCGAGGCTTGTGCGAAAAGCGAGACGGGTCGGAAGTTTCAACTTCGCGAGTCGCCCTGTCGCGCACGTCTTGCTTGTTTCGCTCACGATTCACGAGATACGAGTGACGAACGACGTTACTTGGTAACCGAGATATTCTCAGCGTACTTGACGATCTCGATCGGCTGGAAGACCGGGTCTTGTGCTCCCTTGGTGGACTCTGCTTCGACACGCTGCAGAAATGGGCCAGGGCTGATGATCGCCGCGTAGTTGAGTGTCACCTCAACATCGAACGTCTTGGTGTCTTTCGGCGTGAGGAAGGTAAAGGTCTCGACCCGCAGTTCTTCCGGCTTCAAGACCGTATCTTCAAGGACTTTGACCGCCTCAAAGTCAAAGCTCGTCTTCTGGCCCTTGGCATCCTGATAGACCCTGCCATAGACCCGCTTGTCGGTAAAGACGGTCTTCAGATTCTTCCCCTTGATATGCAGGTCCAACGCCACGGTCGCCCAGGCCGGATGGGTGGCCGGCAGATTGTGCGGGACAAGACTCTGCACCTTGACCATGACCGTGGTTTTCTCGCCCTCGATTTTGGTCTGCACCTCCAGCTTGGCCGCTTCCTGGCGGAGTTTTCCAATCCGCCCTGGGAAGGTATGGTTCGCCACCTTGCGCTTCTTCTCCCCGTTCGCGGACTCGCTGAATTGCTCCGGCATGTGGCAGGTCTGGCACTCTTTGCCTGACTTCATCGCCTTGCTCTGATCCCAGTTGCCCAACAGATCGTTGGTCTTGCCTAAATTAGCAGCCGAGGGGACCGACTGGTGGCAATTGAGGCAGAGATCGGACTTTTGAAACAACCCCAGCTCCATCGACTGGTGGGCGAGGTTCTGAACGAAATCCTTATAGGGACCGTAGAGCGTCTTGCTCCCAAGTTCGTACTTGGGCTCCGGTGGTTCTTTCGTCCGATCGACCTGTTTGATCAAATGGCATTGCGCGCAGGCCACTCCATCCAGCGAGGGGTCACCGGCCTTGGCCTGATCGATGAAGAGCTGGGCCTGATCGGGGAATTCGCGCACATGCGGAGCATGGCAGCGGAAACACAGGGCTTTGTCTTTGCCTGCCGGGGAAGCCAAGAAAGCATCGAGCGAGGCGCGGAAGGCCGGGGAATGGATCGACCGCGAGAGCGGAGAGGTGTCCCACTCTTCAAACACACGCTCATGGCAACGTTTGCATTTGCTCGAGCTTGGAAAGGCCTTTTCGATGGTGCTCTGAGACTTGCCTGTCTCTTGCGCGAAGGTACTGCTGTCGAGCCAGTGTGAGAGGAACAACGCCACCACCACGATCACCGAGCCAATTCCGATCTTCACACCGATCGAGTCTTGCACCATCATACTGGTCCTTCTGCTTCGACGGCTTAGCAGGTTACGGATAAACTCAGTTTGTGCTCCAAATCCAAGGTGATCTTGCGAATAGTGATGGCGCAAGAACGACTCGCAGCATGCTCAAGATGGCCGTCCACTTGGTATGTGGTCTGTCTGGTTCATCTGGTCCATCTGGTTTGTTTAGTTCATCGAGTTGGTCTTGTTCAACCGAACAAGCGAGATAGACCAAACAAACCAAATAATGGCCTTCTTACGCTGGTGGGCTTGTTCAGCATCCTCTTAGAGTGTCTTGACCCGGTAGGTCAAGAGGCGAGGCTGCGTATACTCATCGAAAATCATCTTCGCGCTCTCCCGCTCTTTGTCGGTCGCCAAGGTGGCGAGATATTTCTCCTTAAGCGCCGGTCCAGGCGTCGGAATCAACGCATAGTTCAACACCGCTTCAATCGACGCGGCAGTTGAGCCGGACGGGATTGCAAGGGAGAAGGGGACTTTTCTGGTATGGCCCCCCTTAATGAAGGGATCAGGAATCGGGCCCCGGAGAATTTTGTCGTAGGGCAAGCCAAACTGCTTGGTCTCTTCCTTCAGCACCTTGCCCTGCGCATCCTTGGCGGTAAGGATCAGATAGAACTGCTTGAGTACCGGGTCGCCGTCAGGAAAGCTGTGGGGGAGGCTGCCGATTCTTACCAACGCTGTCCCCTCCACCGCAGAGGCCGACGTGGCGGTCTCGAGATCCACGCGGGGCATCCATTCAGCCTGAAGGTTTCGATTCTTGATGAGGGTGTCGGGAACCACCACCCCGCGGAACCAGTGCCGACCGATTGCGCGCGTCATGGCGCCGCGTTTCGAAGTGGAACTGCCGATCGAGGGCTCCATGTGGCAGTCTTGGCAAATCGTCCCCTGCAAGATCTCTCCGGCCAGATCTTTCTGCGTCACATCCTTGACCTTATCGAAGTGGCACGAAGCGCAATAGTTCGCGCCACGGAACAGCGTGGACTGGGTTGCAGGATGGACGAGATTTTCCTCCGGGATCGCATAGGGCCCATAGATCATCTTGCCCGGCTCGATCTTGAACGAGGGAGGAGAGTTCGGTGTCTGCTCGACCTGCTTGATCAAATGGCAGGAGGCGCAACCGATGCCTTCCACTTGCGGTTTGCCGGACAGCACCTGGGCCACAATCTTCTCGGTATGTTGAGGGAACACGGTAGTCGACGGCACATGACAGGCGAGACAGCGGCGGCGCTCGTCGGTCGTCGGATTAGTCTGCAGCCAGACGCCTAATACCGTGCGGAACACCGGTGACTCCAGCGACGTACCATGCAAAAGCGCCGCATCGACCCGGCCGAAGGTCTTGAGGTCCGGCGTCTGCTCGCGCACGCCTTTCCACTCTTCATAATGCCGATCGTGGCATTGCTTGCAGTCTTCCGATCGAATAAAAATCTTTTCAATTTCCGCCACCCAGTCGGCCGGAGCCTCTGCCTTCTGCGCAATGGCGAGGCCATGATACAGCCCGATGCCGCCCACGATCAGCACGAGAAAGAAGACGGTGACGATTCTCGGTGTGTGCCGGATAAATCGTGACATCATCAATCCCGTTTGCATCCAACGAAATGAAAATTCACCCCCCACCCGACCGGATCGACTGGATCAGCCGGCTCATAGGTGCCGACGGTGAAGTTACATTCTTTCATCCCTCGCTTGATCGCTCTCCCAAAATCAATCATGTTCCTGATCTCTGTCTTGTCGATTTCCTTGATGATGGATCGGACCTTGATACCCGCATAGTCGGCGCGCGAGCTTCCGATCACTTCGAACACCGCGACGCCCTGTGCCCGTTCGAGTTTCAATTCTTTTTTGATGGCCTCGTCCACGTCTCCGACGATCACGCCGAACTCTTCACCTAATCGCCCGGCTTCATCCACAGTCATCGATTCCTGATCGGTCGCACTCACCGACGTAGGCGCGAGACCAGCCAGGGAGCCCACGCACAGGCTGACACACAAGACAAAGGCCCTTCCACTCCGAAGGGCCTTTGGTTGAGCACTGACTGAACTGATTCGAGTATCCTCCAACGTCCGTGCCTCTCTAAAGAGAACACTCCCACAGGATGCTCAAAAAGGCCGTCCAGCAAGGCCGCAGCGAGTGAAGGTCCCGAGGCGTACCCTCTGGGTACGTTGAGGACCTGAACGATGCGAGAACGAAGCTAACGGACTTTTTCAGCATCCTGTTAAGACTTCGCAACTGGGTCGATGACAAGCTGAAACCAGGGCGCGACAGCTTTCTGCCCGTTTCTCTCTTTGTTCTCACCGTTCCACACGGCAAACGATACGGTTTGCACCCGGCCGGGGATCAGCTTGGCTTCGTTCTCTTGCTCTTCGCTCACCAAGGGCCGACGCATGACGACATGCCACACTCCCTCTTTCCACGCAGCCTTCCCCTGGACTCGGCCCTGCTTCTCTTTGGTCGTCAGGGTACTAAAGCCCCCGCCGATAAGGTCCTCGACAGAGGAGACCCGGCGTGGAATAACTTCAAACGTCCGCACGCCGTCGCGGGCTTTCTCGGAAGCTTTGGCGGCACGGCGATCAATATCGCTCTGCCAATCGGCCTTCCAATGCCAGATATTGATGTAGTGATCGAGTTGGCCCATGCAGAAAAATGCGGGAGCATCGCCGAGCGGCAGTCCGATCGCGACGCCATCGCGAAAAGTCCCCGGCGTCAGACGGTCATTCTTCGTGTTGTCCTGCCATTCAAGCAGAAATGCGATCTCGGTCCCATTGTGGAGCGACCGCACCGTCAAGGCTCGGGCGGTCGGCTCAGGCCAAACCGGCCTGGTAATCACCTGGCCGCTCAATGGAAGGGTCATCGGCGAGACCTTGCCCCAGGCGGCATCCTCTGGCCCAACCGGCAGTTCCCCCTCAACTAGGCGCGTGCGAATAATCATCCCCTCGGAACTGACGAGGGGCACACCGAAGCCTACTAAGACACCGGCCACCACCAGAATGAAGAGGAACAGGAGAAATAACGGGCGGGGAAAAATCTTCGTCGTCGTACGCACTATGCAATGTCCTCGGGTGACCGACGCGAGCGCATCGTGATGGGATCAGGGTACCACAAAGCCGGGCGAGACCAATCCGACTGCGTCAGGATTTCTACCAGAGTTTCACGCGGCGAATTTTGTTTTCGCCCCGTTCGCAGATATAGAGATACCCCTGAGAGTCCAGTGAAAGTCCGACTGGAGAGTTGACGACGGCCTCCACTCCGAGGAGACCGTCTCCATGCTTCACGGTCCCTGCCGATTCCTTTGCCACGAAACGCGCAGCGCCGCAGCCACCCATATTCTTGTCTTCGTAACCACTGTCACCGTTGCCCGCGACCGTCGTGATCAAGCCGGTCGCAATGTCCACCTTGCGCACGCGGTGGTTCATCGTGTCGGAGATGTAGAGATTGTCCTGTTGGTCGACCACCACGGCTTCCGGCGCATGGAGCATGGCTCTGATCGCCGGCTTGTCGTCACCGTCGTAGCCGTACCGGCACACGCCGACCACTGTCGAGATAATGCCGCTGCGGTGATCGATGCTGCGTACGCGGTTACTGCCCTTATCGACGAAAATAATATCGCCTTTCCCGTTCACCGTGAGCCCGACGACATCATAGAGACGGGCCTCGAGCGCGGGCTTTCCATCGTCAAGATACATGGACATGTCCAGTCCGTCTGAACAGACCGGCATAAGCCAGCCATGGTCGTCGCTGAAATCGATGCCGATGGCATCGCCGGAGAGCACGACCAAATTCCGCGCAACGAGGGGCTGCTCACGGGCCTCGTCCTCGGCCGTCCAGGTCCCGGCCACGGTCGTCACCATGCCAGTCCGGGGATCGTAGCGACGGATTCGGTGCGCCTGGGTGTCGGCGATGTACATCACATCGTTCGGGTCGAAGGCGATTGCGGCCGGCCAGGTGAGATTGACCTCGCGAGCCGGACCATCTCCGTTGAACCCATGCTGCCCGGTGCCGATGATCGTGGTGATGATGCCGGTCGCATGGTCCACTTTCCGGATGCGGTTACTGCCTGAATCGCAGGTATACAGGTCGTTGTGGGAGTCAAATGCGACGTCGAGCGGCAAATAGAGCCCGGCTTCCCCACAGGGGCCTTCGTCGCCGCTATAGCAGGTTTCGCCGATACCAGCGAAATTATGGAGTGTCCCTTCCAAGAGATTGACCCGCCGAATACGATCGGATCCGGACTCGGCAAAATAGAACCAGGTCTCGTCCTTGTCGAGCGCGGCGTGATGGGGCAGTGGAATCCCGGACTTGACCGCCCGTTTTCCATCGCCGGTGCTCCGAGCCTTGCCGTTACCTGCAAAGGTTTCGATATAGCCGGTCGCGAGCTGAAGCTCGGTTTCCATATGCCTGTAGCCCTATCCCGGCTGATTAGCCGCGTGAAGCTGAGTGAACCGGCGCGGCTGGCTGTTCCACGGAAATCGGTGCTTGCACCGAGGGATTCGGAATCGCTTGCTGTGGATTGGCTGCCATTTGCTGTTGGGCCGCTTGAGCTTCTGCTTCAATCACGTCCGCCTCATGCACGGACTTCTTGAAGCCCTTGATCGCCTTGCCCACCCCTTCCCCCAACTGCGGCAATTTTCCCGCACCGAAGATGATCAGCACGATAAAGAGGATCAGGATCAACTCTGTAAAACCAAGACTCCCAAACATGGTGTGTACCTCCGTATGAATGGGTCAATCAGGATGCACTGCTCTCTTTCGCCCGTCTGGAAAATCGTTCCTTTAACCGCTTTCGCGCCTGCTCGGCCTGTTCAAACATCTTCGCCTTGTCGTAGACGCTGATCAAGTTGTAATAGGCCAGCGGCTCCTCGGGATTCTGTTCGACGGCATCTTCCATGACCTTGATGGCAAGATCGGTCTTCTTATGATTCAGCGCCAACTCCATCAGCTTGAAACTGCCCTCCAGATGCTTCGGGTCCAATTCGAGCGTGCGGATATAGCATTGGATGGCCATGTCGATAGTGTTGTAGTCCGAAACCTGGGGATTGTCGAGTTCGACATAGACCCCGGCGAGATTGTACCAAGCCATGGGATCGTCCGGCGTGATTTCCACGAGGCGCTCGTAATAATCCTTGGCTTCCATGAACTTCTTTTTGTCGGTATAGACCCGCCCAAGATTGAAGAGCGCCAGGACATCGTGGGGAAATATATCGAGCGCATGCTTGAACTCGGTTTCCGCTTCGTCCGTCATGGCCTTCGTCGCGTAAATCGTACCTAAATTCGAATAGTACATCGCGAGCGACCGATTCATCTCTGCGCGGAGCCCCTCCGCCATCTCAATCGATTTCTTGACCTCAACGAGCGCATCATCCATCCGGCCTTTGCTGAAATACAACTCGCCTAATCGGCAGCGGGCCTGGAAATCGTCGGGCTCGGCCGCCAAGAGCTTTTCAATCTCGACGATTTCTTCGTCGGGGGTCAGCGGCTGATCCCCGGGGTCGACGATGGTCTGGCTTTGTTCAGGAACAGATGCGGTTGGTTCGTTCATACGATTCCCTGTAGTAAAATGACCTTTAGATATGCCCGCCCGCCAATGAATCCGGCGTGCTGACCATGGGAGCGTTCTTCGCCGGAGCGGAATCCGTCGCTTCGCGCCGGTGCCGGTCCATGGTCAAGAGCATCGCACCAAGCACCACCATGAGCGTCAGATTAGAATACAAGAGCGCATACCCCGCGATAAACATCAATCCAATCCCATACCCGGCGAGTCGCCCCATAGTGAGTAACTTAATGACCGTGTACGACCAGCACAACAAACCCGCCATGTAGAGCGCAAACGGGAGAAAAAACGTGTAGCCCATGCCGAACTGAAAAATCCACCCGATGCCGTCTGCAGCCTTACGAATGCTATTGGCCATCCCAGGGTCATATCGATTGAGCAGATAATCCAAGAACAACATTGAAGTAAACACGGATACGGCGGTCACCCAAAACCAGATGGCACGTCGGCGTTGTCGCTGATTGCGCGTCCGAAATGAGACACCCTGCCCATAAGCCCACATCACCAGCATGCTGGACAAGACCAGGAGCCCTTCACCCCCGCGATGAGCCTCGTACACGAAAGGCGGGGCCGCCACGGTTCCGATAAAACTATAGATGGTGGACACGATCTGGTAATATAACCAGCCCCCGATCCCCAGGAGATAGGTAATGCCCATGGCGCGATGCGACCATTCGGTGTGCGTGGAGAGGTATTCCACCATCAAACAGATCAACGCGACCAACGCCACTAAATTATATATTGCAGACCCCAGGAAGGCCGGCGGGATCAACAAGAATCCCACCGTGAGGAGCAACAGGAGCGCGACGCAAGGAATGACGATCACGTTCGTTCCCACAAACCCACGACTCGCCATCCGATTGATAACCGCCACACTTAGAGCTAGAAACAGCAGAATCGCCACGACATTGAGCAGCCACTGCCCGATCTGCGTCAGTGCCGTGAAGGTCGGGATAATCCACCCATGCTCCTGGGCCAGCTTGCTGAGATGCATCCCTAAGCGCGACACAAGCCGATACAGGATCAACTCCGAAAAGGACACGATCAGGACGAGCTTGATCGTGTACTGAAACAGCAGGGATTGATCGCTGATCTTCCCCGTAATCCGGTCGATTGTGGGATTCGTGGCAATCACTCCATACACCGTTGAGGGACATGCAAATTATACTGATCGGAAAAAAACAAGGTCACCGTTGTGAGGAGCAGACACATCACGACCCCGCTGGCTGCGGCACGCCCACTTCCTGGGCCTTAGCTCGTGCGATATACAGCAATCCGTCGGCCATTGAGTAGTTGAACGGCAACTCGCACACGACTTCGCTGACCTTTTCGTAGACATGCTGATACAGGCTCTCCGCTTCGTCCGGCGTCATGCCTTCCGACACTTCATAGAAGAAGCCCAGGCTCAAATCCTCTGCCGACGGGCGCATGATGCGTCTGATGCCATAGCCGCCGGGATCGCTCATGATCGGGGCTTCTTTTTCCAAATCGAAAAGACACGGCTGACAAGAGAACCCGTACGATTCGTGAAGCCGCTTGTTCTCCACGATAAAATTCATCGTCTCTCGGGCTTCTTCTTCCTTCTCGGTCGGAAACCCCACAATGATATAGCAATGCACCGCCATCCCCAGGTCGACGCAATCGTCGGTAATGCGGCGCACCCATTCCTGCTTGATCCCTTTCTTCATGAAGTCCATCACGCGCTGATTGAAGGACTCCAATCCGAACACGATCTTCAGGCACCCGGCATCCCGCATCGATGCCAGGAGTTCGCGGGTCAGATGCTTCTCGAATCGCATCTCGCAGGTCCATTTGATATCCAGCTTCTTGTCGATGATCTGCAGGCACAGCCGTTTAGCAGGTGAGAGGGCCACGCACTCGTCGGTAAAGAAGAACCGCTGCGCTCCGTACCGCTGCTTGAGCCACTCCAGCTCCTCGATGGTCCGTCCAGGGTCTTTTTGCCTGAAGTTCTGGTGATCCAGCGTGAGGGCACAGAACGCACAATCCTTGTAGTAGCATCCTCGTGAAAACTGCACAGGCAATACCGGTTCCGGCGACAAATACAGTCCAAGCGGGAATCCGTCGTAGTTAGGAGCCGGCAGCTGGTTAATATTTTCAGAATAAAACGGCTGGTTGACCGTAATCTTTCCGTTCTGGCGATAGATCAGGTTCGGAACTTTGCTGAAATCTTTTTTCCCGGCCAATTGATTGACGAGTTCGAGCAACGCGGTTTCGCCCTCGAACACGATGAAGTCGTCGGTCAGATCGAATAGGCTCGGACAGCGCCGCAAGTTATCGACCAATCTGGTGAAGATGCTGCCGCCAATGGTGAGATGGATATTGGGAGCGGCTTCCTTGATCAAACGACAGAGTGTCAGACCGGGGATAATCTGCGAAGTCGCCGTAATCGAAACGCCGATCAAGTCCGGCTGGTCGCCGACGATCGACTGAACGAAGTGCTCACGAAAAATCCGAATGTAGGGATTCTGGGTTTCATCCCTGATGATCTTCATCAGATCCTTGGATGAATAGATGGAGCAGTTGCCGAACTGATTATCGACGACCGTTAGTCGGGTCGGAAAATAGAGGGTGGAGAGCACCTCCAGCCATTTGTCGATGAGAAAAAGACTTTCCTTATAGGATTCGAGATCGTAGAAGCCTTCCCCTCGGAGAGTCTCCTTGGCCGGTTCAATCCGATCAATGAGATAAGGAAAACGGTCCAGCGACTCCACGACTCTCGCCAAATGCTCGGCGCTGCCCGGTCCAGTTTCTCCGGTTCGTTCCCGCTCAAGCGTTCGCTGTTTATCGACCAACTCCTGATAGAGCGTTGCCCCATAGGATTGGGTGGCCACCCCGTCTAAGAGTTCGATCCCAAGGTCGCGTTGAGAGACGTTGGTGATACCGCCCTGAGCCAGAAACCCCGTCAACGAGGGGAGGCTCAGATAGGGCTGTGACGGATGCCACGTTGGAGGAAAGAGCAGTGAAATTTTCATGCTAATTCACCACCAACTTGGGAGAAAATAAGATGATTTCTCAATAAATTCAGATTCTTTTTATACACTCCGGTATCGGCCAAATGCAACCATCCGAATCCCCTCTCTCTCGATTGGCTGTAAGGCGATCCTTACACGATCGATCAAAAACAATGTTTTAGACACACCCTCTTGTCGTCCTAGTCTGCTGACTGTATCAAATATCCCGGGTACGGTCGTACCTCTGTTTCCACGTTGAAATCATGCTGGCTCACCCTTATCGTTGGGAGACTCACCTTCTTACAATAATGCAAGATCATGACGGCAACAACGTACAGGAGCCCGAGAACTACTGTGCTGCGACAGCGTCACAGTTGCGATCTGGCGCCATATCTGCGCGCAAGCCATTATCCCGGCTACGACAACACCCCTGCATGACCGCATTTTGAGACTCGGCCCCGACCATGCCCTATGGTTCAACACAGACAGAGGCCCGGGCATCCATCAGTGAGTTGGCGGGGAGAAGTTTTTTTTCGTGAATGATGTGCGAATCGACGTGCAAATCAGTCGCGTGAAGAAACTTCCTACCCTCGTCGTTCTAAAGGAACGGATGGTCGATGTTTTATGATTCGTTCATCATTCGGTATGAACCATGTGACACCAAGATCACCAAAGGCCAAAACACAAAGGGCAGGGAGCCCGTTTGAACTCCCTGCCCTTTGCTAAAGCGATAGCCTGCAGACCCTTTACAGCCAGGTGACGCGCTCGGCCGGTCGAATGTAGATCGGCTCTTCGACTTGGATACGCGCCACTTCCTTGCCCGACTTGTTGAAGCCCAGTACGGTATCGTTATACATCTCGAAACGTTTGCCGTGGATCTGGGTCTC
>JAENWB010000168.1:0-9266 GCA_016650275.1 Nitrospiraceae bacterium
AACTGAGCTACGTGGGCGTCCCTCTCCGTGAAACGTGAATCGTAAAAGGTAAAACGACACTTCGACTCACTTGCCCAAGGCTGCTTCATCGACTTTTCACGTTTTACGCCTAACGCCACACGTCTTCCTTTGGAGCGGGCGATGGGATTTGAACCCACGACAGCCAGCTTGGAAGGCTGGAACTCTACCACTGAGCTACGCCCGCCCGGTTTCTTTCCACGCCCTGCAGCCCACAATATCAACATCAACCGCGTACAACCTCGCTCCCGAGCAAGCCTTAGATTCCCAGGCTGAACGAGCCTGATGTGGTGGGCAGGCAAGGATTCGAACCTTGGAAGCCGATGGCAACAGATTTACAGTCTGCCCCCTTTGGCCACTTGGGTACCTGCCCGAAACACCCTGCACACGACACAATAAATCTAAGCGCTCAATTGTCTTATTCATCCGTAGATGAATAAAGAAGAGCGAGCTGGTCCACGCACAGCTCCCCCTTCCTTATGAATCAAGGATGAAAGTAGTGAGCTGGGGACACAGCCTTATTCAGGAAACGCTCGATTCTATTGATGAAGTCTGGTGATGTCAAGACCAAAAAGTAGAATTCTCTTGTTTTTTTCTCCCACACCACCTATCGGTCGGAATTTTTCCGGCACCATCCTGTTAGCTCCACGCTTTTTCATATTTGCCTTTCTCGATACCATCTTGCTTGACCAAGCTCACTTCCCCCGAACAGCTCACTGACATTTCACGGTCTTATGGCAATACGTCCTTTCCGATTCCGCACTGACCGTATCGTTCAACCCCTTGGCCTAACCCAGAAAGCACCCCCCTCGCACGCACGAGGAGGCCGGGGGAAAATTCAATGACATTCTTCATCAGTACCGTGGCTTCTGGTTCCGATAACCGCGAAGCTGGAGCCAAATATCGCTTTCGAGCGACGGCCCGTTCAGCTGGATCATCCGGTTCGTAATACCCACGGAGAATTCCTTCTCGATCAGCACTCCTGAGACGACTCACCCATTCATCCTGACTCTTCCCTGATTTCTGAATCGATAGACCTGCACGGCCCGTCAATTCCAATTGGTTCCACACCACCCACCCGACAAACACCGCCCATGTTTCGTTGAGGGCCTCCCAGGATTCGCGCTCGCTCAGAAACCGCTCCTCAGTCTCACCCTTCCTCTGCACCACCGGCGTGATCAGCACCGCTTCGTAGTGACAGCCCTGCTGGGCCCTGGCAAAAGCGAGCACGGGATCCGACACAACCTCGGGCGATGCCTCAGCAGCCGTCACCAGGAAGTCGATGTAGGCGTGAAACAGTTCGTGATAGAGAGTTTCGATCTCGGCATGGGTGAGTCGCCCGAGCGGACGCAACGTGGCCCCGGCCCCATTAAAGGACAGCGCACGATTGAGCACCATCCGATGCGCCCCGAGATGATATTCGGCGGCATAACTGTGCATATCGTCAAACTCAAACTGAACGAAGTTCGGTGGGACTGCCTTGAGGAACTTCGTCGGGAGGCCCAACGCGTGAGCCTCACGAAGCAACTGATGCCACATCCGGTCGGCAAACGGCAGATGCTCCTCCGACATCCCCGCATTCGGCGCGAGCAGCAGTCCACCCATGAGGAGTCCTATCACGACCACTCTGCACAACGCACACACCATCGATATTGATCCACTTGAAGCTGAGAGACTTATCTCAGGAGATATCGGTCACAACTAGCAGACTGTGAAAACACTCTGTGTGCACGACGAAATTTCATTTGTCTGTAGTTTGGTGACAATAGGACAACACCTCGCAGGATGCTCAAAAAGGCTGTCCAGCAAGGCCGCAGCGAGCTATCACTTTTAAGAGGTGGCTGGGAGATCCCAACTGCGCGCGTCATTCTCACCCGCCCATCCAATGGCACGCCGAGACGTGCCATTTGCCCTGGCGAGGGCCTTCCGATTTCTTATGCCTCTCTTGGAGGGAGTGGCCGAGGCTGCCCTTTACTGCGCGCATCGAACGAGCACAGTATTACCGTGCGCGTTCTGCGAGCAAAAAGGGCACCTGGCCGCTCCCTTCTCATTCTTCTCAAGCCGCGCGTTGCGCGAGCACGGGGATCGTCCCAGCCACCCCGCCCTCTTTTTCAGCATCCTGCTCGATCATCGCGAGAATACCAGTCAGGCCGCCCACCACCTTCCTCCACCAAGACCAGCTGGTCCAGCAGTGCAGGCGAAACAGGGTCCAGGAAACGGGACGGCTTCGACAATACCATGCCGCTGCCCCTGTCAAATACATTGATTGGGTAGGTCAAGTATAAATGCCGCTTGGCTCTCGTCACGGAGACATAGAACAACCGACGCTCCTCCTCCAGCCCCTCATCTTCAGCAAACGAATAGACCGACGGAAATCTTCCATCCACGATCCAGATGACGAATACACATTGCCACTCAAGTCCCTTGGCAGAATGGATCGTGGACAACACGAGCCGCTCGTCGTCGCGATCGGACGCCTCGACGCCAGCGGCACTTCCATCCGGCGGCTCCAGCGCCAGATCAGACAGAAATGTTTCGACTCCCTGATACCCCTCCGCAATCGTCTGCAAATGATCCAAATCCCGTATACGCTTGGGGTAGTCGTCGTACTGCGCCTTCAGAATCGGCAGGTAGTACTCATAGATATGGCTAACTTGTTGAGCTGGCTGGAGATCGCCGGCGCTTGCTAGGCTTTCGAGCGTCAAGGCTAAATCCTTGAGCCCTTTCCCCGATCGCCCCGGCATTGCGCGAAGGGCAAGATAGGGATTGTCCGATTTCACGAGTGCAGCCATGACCTCCTGCGCCTTCTTCGGTCCCACTCCTTCGACGAGCATGAGCACTCGATGCCAACTCACGGCATCCAAAGGATTGGCCACAACGCGCATGTGGGCCAGCAGATCCTTCACGTGTGCAGTCTCGATAAACTTCACCCCGCCGCGCTTGACAAACGGCAGTCCGTGACGAGAAAGCTCGATTTCAAGATCGAACGAGTGAAAGCTCGACCGAAACAACACGGCCATTTCACCGAGCGAAACCCCTTCCTCCCGCAACTCCAAAATCTTCTGCGCAATGAAGCGCGATTGGGCATTCTCCCCTGCCGCCTCCACCAACGTCGGCAACGGCCCATCAAGTTTCCTCGTAAAGAGACGCTTGGTGTATTTCTCCGTCGCCGCTTCAATAATGGTATTCGCGAGGTTTAGAATCGGCTGGGTGCTGCGGTAATTCTCTTCAAGCTTATAGATGGTAGTTCCGGGAAAGAGCGACGGGAACTCCATGATGTTCTTGAACGTCGCGCCACGGAACGCATAGATCGATTGTGAGTCGTCGCCCACGACCATGACGTTCTGATGGGTGGAGGCGAGATGCCGGATGACATCCGCCTGCAAGCGATTCGTGTCCTGATACTCATCCACCAGGATGTACCGATACAGCGATGAGATCGTCCGCCGGACTGTTTCATCTTCCATCAAGAGCCGCCTCAGCAACACCAGCAAATCGTCATAATCCACCAGCTGGCGCTGACGCTTCGACAACTGATAGCCCCGCTGCAACTGACCCAGTGCCTCCAGATGGTCCGCAAAATGATTGAACTCTTCGACGACAATCTCGTCGAGCGGGCGCAAGGTATTCTCGGACTTACTGAACATCTCCGCAATCGTACCCTTGCGGGGAAACCGTTTATCTTTTTCATTCAAGCCCAGCTGAGCCCGAACCAAGGCAATCAAGTCTTCGGCGTCACCCCGATCGAGTATTGTAAAGCCCGGCTCAAGACTGATGGACCGACCATAGCGCCGGAGCAACATATTGGCCACGGAGTGGAACGTGCCGCCACGGACGCGCTCACTGCGTACGCCAATCAATTCGCCGACCCGTTCGAGCATCTCCTGCGAGGATTTTCTCGTAAAGGTCAGAAGCAGAATCTGGAAGGGATCAATCCCCGAATCGATTAAATAAGCGACGCGATAGACCAGGGTCCGTGTCTTGCCGCTACCGGCACCGGCAATGACCAACGCTGGCCCTTCGCCCGCGGTCACCGCCGCAAGCTGCTGGCTATTCAACGCCGCCGCATAGTCAATGGAGAGGGCGGGGGCCGTTCCGTGGCCCGGCGACCGCTTGAGCACATAGGAGGTCATGTCTCGGTTCATGCTGGCAGCTCACGAAGTGGTCGCGCTGTATAACATACTGAGGTAGCCCTTTCAAACGAACCCGCACCTTCCTGCCAACGGCTGATCGGTCGACAGGCTCACCCCGCAGACAGCCGTTGGAGACCGAGTGAGAACCTGTATATAATAGCCTGTCCTTTTTGCGAGGTCATCGTGGGAACATCAAAGAATCCTTACAGCGAACAACTCCGTGGGATTGCCGAACTCATACTGGCTGTCGCGGGCGAATCCGTGACCGTCATGAAACGGAACGCACCGGAGCGGGCTTTGAAATTGAAACGACAGGATGAGTGGGGGATCTACCTTGAGTTTCTCAAGGTCATGTTTAATCTCACCGACCGGCTCTCCGTCCTGTACTTACCGATCAAAGAACAGCCTCAGTTCATGGACAATCTCGAGGACGCCGTCACACTGCAATTGAAGAACGTGCTCGAACCGGCATTCGGTTCCGGTGCCGACCAAACAGAAATCATGCTCACCGTCGGTGCGGCGGTTGCCGAGAGTCGGCAGGCCTATGAGCGGTACCGGTTCCTCGTCACTGAAAACAATCCCGTGAAGGACGAGATGTTGAAAGACTTTGGCGGACGAGTCGCCGACGCGATGGGAGCCGTAGGGAACGCGCAAGTATCTTCCGCCGCAACGCTCTGCGCGAGCGCAGTGATTCCGGCCATCAAAGCCATCTTGGCCGGAGACACCCCCCCAATCGCCGCGACCGGTACAGCCGACTCCGTGGCGACCGAGACAACGTCGACACCACCCCCTTTCCCCGCGACGCCTGGGCCCCAAGGTCCGACGGGAACCGAAATCAAGTTGGTGAGCGTGATGTCGACCGTCGCCGGAGAAGAAGTGGAAACTCGATGGGGACTGCACCCTCGATTCCGACAAGATCTTCCCCCGGAGGACGTGCAACAACTCACCAAACTGATGAACCGAGTTGCAAAAATTCTTGGCGAACGGTATGCCTCCGTGGCATTCTCCAACGAGTGGACATCCTGGCATAAGGCTGGTCACGCGTGATCGCTCTCGCAGTATGCTGAAAAACTCTGTGTGTACGCCTAAACCTCACTGGCCTGCACGTATAGAACAACAGGTGCACATCCCGCAGGATGCTCAAAAAGGCCGTCCAGCAAGGCCGCAGCGAGTGAAGACCGGAGGCGTACCCTCTGGGGTACGTTGAGGATCTGAACGATGCGAGAACGACGCTGGCGGGCTTTTTCAGCATCCTGTTAGGCCGTCACTCATGACAACGACGATTTCGACCTTAGCAACGAGGAGGTGCGGTGGATATTTCGCAAACAGCAACCGGTTTACCGAATGGCATTCCATCCGGTCTCTCACGTCTTATGGAATTGGCGTTTAATCTTTGGTGGAGTTGGACCCCTGAAGCCCGTCGGCTGTTTGAACATATCGATCCGACCCTCTGGGTGCTGACCCACCACAACCCCGTCGAACTACTGGCCAAAGTCAGGCCAGACCGACTCATGCACCTCGCCGAAGATCCCTCGTATATGCGGCTGTACTCTGCCGCCCTCAAAACATTCGACGAGTACCGTCAAAGCGGACACAGTTGGTTTAAAACACAGCACAGTGATTTGAAAGCTCTCACCATTGCTTACTTTTCTGCGGAATTTGGTCTTCATAGGTCCATTCCTATTTACAGCGGTGGCCTGGGCATTCTCGCCGGAGACCATTGCAAGGAAGCCAGCGATCTCGGTGTGCCTCTGGTGGGAGTGGGATTCATGTATCCACAAGGATATTTTCGGCAGCGGATCACGCCGGAGGGATGGCAGGAAGCGGCCTACGCCCCGTTCAACCGGGAAGAGTCGCCAATTCATCCCGCCCTCACTCCATCGGGAGACGCATGTGGGATAACGGTCGAGATCGGTAGCCGGATCGTGGCTGCAGCGGTCTGGAAAGTGCTCGTCGGGCGGGTTCCCCTCTACCTCATCGATACAGACGTCCCCGAGAACAGTCCCGAGAATCGGGCTCTTTCAGCTCGACTCTATGGCGGCGATCAGGAGATGCGTCTCTGTCAGGAGTTCCTGTTGGGTATCGGCGGTGTCCGTATGCTTCGTGCATTGGGCATCGCACCGACGGTCTGGCATGCCAATGAGGGCCACTCCGCCTTCCTCACATTGGAGCGCATTCGCGAATTGATCCAGAAGGGATCGACGCACGCGGACGCCTGCGAGACCATCCGCCAGAGTACGGTGTTTACCACCCATACACCGGTGCCGGCCGGTCACGACGTATTTCCCCATCATCTCATGGACCGGTACTTTGCCGGCTATTGGGAGCAGTTGGGCCTCTCGCGAGAAGACTTTCTCCGCCTAGGAGATACCCCCGAATCCCAGGGGCAAGGCTTCAACATGACGGCACTTGCTCTCCGGCTAGCCGCTCATGTGAACGGGGTCAGTCGTGAACACGGGCAGCTCTCGCGAAAAATGTGGAACCATATGTGGCCGGGACTACCGACCGAGCAAGTCCCGATCCGCAGCGTGACCAACGGCATCCATGCGCCGACCTGGATCGCACCGGAACTCAACCAGCTTTACGGCAAGTATCTCGGCCCCGAATGGGCGGAGAAATGCGACGGCACGGCGCTGTGGCAACGGGTCCTGGATATTCCCGACCATGAACTCTGGGCCGTACGCCAAACCATGAAACGCAAACTCATGAGCTTCATCCGGGAACGTGCCCGGAGCGGCTGGATGCAAGGGCATCTCCAAGCCTCGCAGGTCTTAACGCGAGGCACGCTGCTTGACCCCGAAGCACTCACCATCGGCTTCGCCAGGCGCTTTGCCACCTACAAACGGGCAACCTTGTTGTTCCGCGACCTCGAACGGCTGAAACGGTTGCTCCATAACCAGTGGCGTCCCGTCCAATTGATCTTTGCCGGCAAAGCCCACCCGGCCGATGAACCTGGTCGCTATTTCATTCATGAAGTGTTGAGCTTTTGCGACGACCATAAGTTGGGTGGCCACGTAGCGTTCCTGGAAAACTATGATATGCACATGGCGAAATTCCTCGTCCAAGGAGTCGATATTTGGCTCAACACCCCGCGTTTTCCCTTGGAGGCGAGCGGAACGAGCGGGCAAAAAGCCGCACTCAACGGCGTCATCAACCTCAGCGTCCTTGATGGATGGTGGAAAGAAGGCTACAACGGAGCCAACGGATGGGGCATTGAACCCTTAGTCGGGAACCAAGACTTCCAGGCCCAGGACGAGCATGACGCGCAACAGCTCTACCGCATACTCGAGCAAGAAGCTATTCCCCTTTACTATCAACGAGACCTTGACGGGATACCCCGCGGCTGGTTGCAGATCATGAAGGAAAGTCTGCGGACCAATGCCCCCCGCTTCTGCACCAAACGGATGGTCAAGGAGTACGTCGACACGATGTATGCGCCCGCCATGGTCCTCGCGCCCTCGTCATGGTAACGGGCCGTGAAACGTGAATCGTTACACGTGAAAG
Source organism: Nitrospiraceae bacterium (assembly GCA_016650275.1). Lineage (GTDB taxonomy): Bacteria > Nitrospirota > Nitrospiria > Nitrospirales > Nitrospiraceae > Palsa-1315. The sequence goes on from JAENWB010000168.1 coordinate 7,656, forward strand.
GTTTAGGAGGAAGAGTCCTCGGTAGTCCTACGTTTCACCTTTCACGTCTTACCTTATTGGAGAGAGCCCGTCGCTACGCCAACACAGCACCTCTGAAGCTGCTCCTACTGCTCACCCTCGGGACGATTGTCGTGAGCCTGCCTCCTGCGGAAGCACGCACGCCGATGGCGCCCACCGGCTCAGCCCTCGAGTGTGAGGCCACGAACGCATTCAACCACGCCGAATACGACCGGGTCCTGAAGCTCTGGCGATCGCTTCCGCCAGAGTCCACCGCTTCGAAACCGCTCATCCGTCTCGCCTTCCAGAGTGCCCTCAAGCTTGGGCGACCAGAAGAAGCCCTCACCCTCTATCAACAGCTAGTCCCTACAGATCAACCGGACGATCCAACCCTCCTACGACCCTTGGCGCTCAGCTTTCTGACCAGCCATGTCCGCGACTCACAAGAATATGTGCGGATCGCGGCCTATACGATGCTAGCTGAACTCGGCCTCGCAGAAACACAGGCCGTCCTGGAAGACGGGCTGCTCGATGCATCGGTCCTGGTGCGGGCTCGTGCCGCGGACGCCATCGGCAAAGCTGGACTCGCAGGAAAGTCCGGCCCCTTGCGACGGGCCCTGAACGACGCGATGCCGGCGGTGCGTATTGCTGCAATGAACGCGCTCAGTGAGGCCAACGTCACCGACATCATGCCCTACCTCATCGAAGTCACTAGAACGGACGACGGACCGGAGTCCGTGTTTGCCTATGCCGCACTGTATCGGCTCGGCAAACAGGACATGCTGACCGACATCACCGGAGCAGCGACACTTCCGGACCCCGATATCCGCATGGCAGCCTTGGGGGTTTTGGGGCGGCTGAAACGCGCATCGAGTCTGTCGGTCCTGAGCCAGGGTGTATACGATCCTGAGCCTTCGGTGCGCGCGTTCGCCGCTGGTGCATTGGGAGAGTATGGACAGGCCAATGGCGTCGGGCCATTAACCCATGCCCTAGGAGACGAAAGCGCGCGCGTGCGCGTGGTTGCAGCCACGAGTCTTGGGCGGCTGGGGATTCGAGAAAATCACCCGTTGCTGCGGGCTCTCACACGCGATGCCAACATGCAGGTACGGGCGAGTGCGGTAGAAGGACTGCTTCGACTGGGCGACACATCGGCTATCTTGCTCGCCGCGGACTTGGCGAAACATCCGGACCCCTCTATCCGAGCAGCGGCAGCCCATGCGCTGGCGGCCACCTCCGACAAGCAAGCGGTGGCCATCTTACAGACGCTCCTGCAAGACCAGCAACCACAACCGCGGCTTTTCGCGGTAAAATCCTTGGGCAAGAGCGCCACACAAGTGACGCCGTTACTCAAAAAAGGCTTACAGGACTCAGATGTCGCCATTCGCCTTGCTGCGGCAGGAAGTCTGCTCCAACAACTCCGCCAGCCCACAGCGGTTCCTAGCAGGCTGCGGAAAAATAATATGGGCATAACAGAACTTCGATGATCTGTTCGTCTGGGGCCAAGCCCGGTTTGTCTAGTCTGTCTCGTCTGTTTGGTCTATCTCGTTATGTTGTTTGGACCAGATAGACCAGAGCAACCAGATGAGCCAGAGAGACCAGACAGACCGAACAGAC
>JAENWB010000169.1:0-23810 GCA_016650275.1 Nitrospiraceae bacterium
GAATATCCATCGGATGCTGGAAGCGGCCGATGGGTTCCCGATCAACCTGGGTTTTCTTGGGAAAGGCAATTCATCATTGCCGGATGGACTTCGCGAACAGGTCGAGGCCGGCGCGATCGGGCTCAAGCTGCACGAAGACTGGGGCACGACTCCAGCGGCGATTTCGACCTGTCTCGATGTGGCGGAAGAATATGACGTGCAGGTGGCGATCCATACCGACACGTTGAACGAAGCCGGGTTTGTCGAAGATACGATCAAGGCCTTCAAGGGACGGACGATTCACTCCTTCCATACCGAAGGCGCCGGTGGTGGGCATGCCCCCGACATCATCAAGGTCTGTGGTGAGGCCAATGTGTTGCCCTCGTCCACGAATCCCACGATGCCCTTCACAGTGAACACGATGGATGAGCATCTCGACATGCTCATGGTCTGTCACCATTTAAACCCGCGCGTGCCGGAGGACATCGCCTTTGCCGAATCGCGCATCCGGCGCGAGACCATCGCAGCGGAGGACATCCTGCACGACATGGGGGCGATCAGTATCATGTCGTCTGACTCGCAGGCGATGGGGCGGGTGGGTGAAGTGATCATTCGCACCTGGCAGACGGCGCACAAGATGAAAGTGCAGCGCGGGCACCTCTCCCAGACTGCGGCCGAGAAGCTGGCTGGGTCCAACGATAACTTTCGTGTGCGGCGCTACGTGGCGAAATACACCATCAATCCGGCGATTGCGCACGGCATCGGGCACGAGGTGGGCTCGGTCGAAGTCGGCAAGTTGGCGGACCTCGTGCTGTGGAAGCCGGCCTTCTTCGGCGTGAAGCCGGAGATCGTCCTGAAGGGTGGCTTCCCCATGTCCGCCGCCATGGGCGATCCCAATGCGTCGATCCCCACGCCGCAGCCAGTCATCACCAGGCCTATGTTCGGGAGCTTTGGCCGCGCCCCGTTTTCCACCAGCGTGACCTTTCTTTCCAAGGCCGCAGTGGATCACGAGGTACATAAGTCGCTCGGCCTGCAGAAACGCGTGGTGGCGGTGAAGAAGTGCCGCGGCATCGGCAAGCGCGATATGAAGCTGAACGACGCGTTGCCGCATATTGAAGTGGATCCTGAAACCTACGTGGTGAAAGCCGACGGGCAGATCCTGACATGCGATCCGATGGCGGTGCTTCCGATGGCCCAACGCTATTTTCTCTTCTGACGGCTGCTGAAAACGCCGTCCAGCTTCGTTCTCGCCTAGAACGCATCCTCAACGTACCCCAGAGGGTACGCCTCCGGTGCGTTCGTCGGCTGCGGCCTTGCGGGACAACGTTTTGAGCAGTCTGAAGATTCGGAACTGTAGGGGGAGAGGGAAAATTGAACACCCTTGGGCTTCTAAAAGGATTGCGCTTCGTCGATAGCTTCTTTCCGTCGGGCGGCTATGCCTTCTCCTCTGGCCTGGAAGCGGCGGTGCAGGGCGGTGGGGTTCGGAATGCGGAGGACCTTTCTCGCTTTGTCGTTGAGTTGCTCACGACCGGAATAGGTGAGCGGGAAGCAGTGGCAGTAGGATTGGCGCATGATACATTTGTCTCCGGCATCTTGGATCTTGCGTTGAAAACGGATCGGGAACTCGACGCCATGAAGCTGGGCCGTGAATCACGGACAGCCAGCCGGCAGATGGGACGCCAGGTGATTCGGCTGGCTGCGACCCAACAGGCTAGACAGCCACTGATCGAGGACTATCGTGCGGCGGTTGAGGCTGAGCAGACGCCAGGACATCTGGCCGTGACGGTTGGCCTGACCTTGGCGGCAGCCGGTTGGTCGAAGGAAGATACAATCGCTTCGTTTCTCTATCAAGCGGCGACGGGTTTTGTGGCGGCGGCCATGAAGTTGATGCCGATCGGTCAACGTGAGGGGCAACTGCTATTAGAGAGTTGGCTTGAGGTGATTGAGCGAGTCAGTCACAAGGCGATACATGCACAAGTGCTGCAGTCTTGGTCGCCGGTCCAGGACATTTACGCCATGCGACACAGTCGGCTGGAGTCGCGGTTGTTTCGGTCTTAACTTAATGGGGCCACCTCACAATGACCCCATCTGGGTGCCTGACCCCATCTGGGCGGTGGATTTGACGCTGTCATGGCAGAAGCGATATATAGGCCGGGCTATTGAGTGGAGAAGGAGCTATGCATCGAGCCGATGAACATTTCTCAGGCAGCGGTCGCGTCACGGCGGCGCGGGCGTGTTATACTCCGGTCATCGGGGTTGGCGGACCTGTGGGCTCCGGGAAAACCGCATTGGTTGAGGCGCTCTGTCGGGAACTCCGGGATCGGTACAGCCTGGCGGTGGTGACGAACGATATCTTTACCAAAGAAGATGCGGATTTTTTGACGAAGCGGGGGGTGCTCCCACAAGATAGAATTCTGGGTGTCGAAACCGGTGGCTGTCCGCATACAGCGATACGCGAAGATGCGTCCCATAATCAGGAGGCGCTGGACGATTTGCTCAAGCGCCATCCCGAAGTCGAGCTGATGTTCGTCGAGAGCGGTGGCGACAATCTGGCTGCGACATTCAGCCCTGAACTCGCGGACAAGGTCATCTATGTGATCGACGTGGCAGCCGGTGACAAAATTCCCCGTAAAGGCGGCCCAGGGATTACTCGCTCAGATCTGCTCGTGATCAACAAGGTCGATTTGGCGCCGCATGTCGGGGCCGATTTGTCCGTGATGGATCGGGACAGCAAACGAATGAGAGGCGACTTGCCCTATCTGTTTACGAATCTCAAGACGGGGCAGGGGCTCGATCAGGTCGTGGCCTGGGTTGAGCAACAAATTCCGCTCCATACCCATCAGCACTGACGAAAGGCCTACGGTGAACCTTCCGCCAGATGGTTCTTCTGTGCTCGATTCCGTCGGACGGCGTGGGGCTCTGTCCTATGAGTTCGAGCGAGAGGGCTCCCGCACGATACTCACGCGCTCGTCTTGCACGAGTCCCTGGCACCACTTTCCTCCTTCGTATCTCGACGACAGTGGCTGTGCCTACACCTGGCTCGTGAATCCATCTGGTGGCTTGGTCGGTGGGGATCATGTGTCGGTGGAGGCGCGGCTCCATGCAGGGACGCATGTGCTGATGACGAGTCCCTCCGCCAATCGGGTCTATCGAAGTCTGTCTGAGCCGGCCGTGCAAGAGGTGTGTCTTTCAGTCGGCCCGGAAGCTCGGCTGGAATGGGTGCCCGAGGTCACGATCCCCTTCGCCGGATCTCGCTTTCGCCAATCGATCCATGTGGATCTTGCGCCTGGCGCGACAGTGGTACTGTGGGACGCCCTAGCCTCCGGTCGGGTGGCCAGGCAGGAGCGCTGGGCATTCGCTGCGGTCGAAAACGAGATCTGCATTACAACCCCGCTAGGTTGGTCGGTCGTCGAACGGTATCGCCTGGCCCCTGATGGACTGCCTGAATCGGTAGGCCTCGCAGGGAGCTGGGACTATGTGGCATCGCTCTTTGTCATCGGCGATGCGGTCGATGCCGCTGTTTGGAAGGCCCTCGAAGCGACGATCGCCGCGATTCTGAATGAGCGTCCTGGCCTGGTGCTGGGAGCGGTTTCATCCCCGTCAGCGCCAGGCCTGGTGGTCAAACTCGTCGCACGGTCTGCCCCGGACCTTACTGAGACCATGGCGGCGATCTGGGCGGCGGTTCGGAAAGGCCTTTGGAATCTTCCGGCTCCGAACTTGCGGAGGTATTGAGAAGGCCGAAAGTCGGAGTTGCTGGTTCGGCATTCCAAAAACTTCAGGCTTCAGCCTTTGGACTTTCAACCTCAGCCTTGAACCCTTCAGCCTTCCGCCTATTATGCTATAAACCCCTATGCGTACCTTTCGAATCGCCATGGTGCAGATGAATCCGACGGTCGGGGATCTGGATGGGAATGTCCGCCGGATCACGGCCTGGCTGCGCGAGGCGAAGAAGGCGAAGGCCGACTTGGTCGCCTTCCCGGAGCTGGCAATCACCGGCTATCCGCCGGAAGACCTCTTATTAAAGCCACGTTTTATCGCGGATAACCGCCGCGCGCTCCAAGAAATAGTCCGCCACTGTCGGGGCCTTGCCGCGGTGGTGGGCTACGTCAGCCTGAGCGATGGAATAGATCCGAAGCCGGCTCGCCCGTCGGTCGTGTCGGCCGGCGCCTGCAAACTCTATAATGCGGCAGCGGTCATCGCAGATCAGAAACTCATCACCACCTACTGCAAATGGTACTTGCCGAACTATGGGGTGTTTGACGAAAGCCGCTATTTTCATCCGGGCCGGCGGCTGCCGCTCATCCGTTTGCGCGGCACGGTGGTCGGGGTCAACATTTGTGAGGATGTCTGGTTGCCGGAAGGACCGACTAGGTTCCAGGCAGCAGCAGGCGCCGAAATCATCGTGAATATCAGTGCCTCGCCGTTTCATCTGGGTAAGAGTCGTGTGCGCGAGCAGATGTTGGCAACCCGCGCGAGAGAAAACGGCGTGGTGCTCACCTACACCAACGTCGTCGGGGGGCAGGATGAACTGGTCTTCGACGGGAATAGTGTGATTCTCGATCACCAAGGCGAGGTCATCGCAAGGGGGAAAGCCTTCGAAGAAGATCTGATCGTCGCAGACCTCAATATGGAGTCTGTCGCGCGGGCGCGACGAACCGGCCGGAAAAATCTCCTGCCGCGATTGGTTGCCTCCGCGGTGAAGGTCTATACTGTGTCGCTTCCAGCGGTTCAAAAGACTCGGGTACGCACGGTCCCTGACGTGACGGCGGTCCTGGACCAACTGGAGGAAGTGTATCGGGCTCTCACGTTGGGGGTACGCGACTACGTGAGGAAAAATGGATTTACGCGTGTCGTGATCGGCTTGAGCGGCGGAGTGGACTCGGCTCTGACCGCCGTGCTTGCCGTCGATGCGGTCGGCGCCGAGAACGTGTGGGGTCTGTTCATGCCGTCGCCCTATACGTCGCGAGACAGTCACGAGGATGCCGCCGAATTGGGGACACGACTCGCGATCTCCGTCCGGACGATTCCCATCACGACGCTGTTTGACCGCTATCGGCACGCGCTCGCGGAGACGTTCGCGGGCCGTGCGTCTGATACGACGGAAGAGAATCTCCAAGCCCGCATCCGGGGCAATCTCCTCATGGCTTTCTCGAACAAGTTCGGTCATCTGGTGCTCACCACTGGCAACAAGAGCGAGATGAGCGTGGGGTATGCCACGTTGTATGGCGATATGGCCGGCGGGTTTGCCGTGATCAAAGACGTGCCTAAGACGATGGTGTATGACCTGGCGCGGCTCCGCAATCTCAGCGGCACTACCCCGGTGATTCCCAAACGGACGTTAGATCGGCCGCCAACCGCCGAGCTGCGGCCCAACCAAAAGGATGAAGACTCGCTACCGCCCTACGAGATCCTTGATCCCATTCTCCAGGCCTATGTGGAAGCAGACCGGTCTCTCGAAGAGATCGTCGAAACTGGCTACGACCGCACCACGGTGGTGCGCGTGATGGCGATGGTGGACGGCAGCGAGTACAAGCGCCGGCAGGCGCCGATCGGCATCAAGATCACGCAGCGGGCCTTGGGGAAGGATAGGCGGATGCCGATCACGAACGGATATCGAAATTCCTAGCAGGATGCTGAAAAAGCCCGCCAGCTTCGTTCTCGCATCGTTCAGACCCTCAACGGGGACCCGGCCGCCTCACCACTCGGCGGCGCGCACTGACGTGGTGCTCCTTATTCGTCGCACCGTGCGCCCCAGAGGGTACGCCTCGGCCCTTCACTCGCTGCGGCCTTGCTGAACGGGCCTTTTGAGCATCCCGCAGAGAAGGCTTTTTAGCCCTAAGTGTATGGAGCGTTAACGTCAGGGAGTGACCTTTACGGAGCTGTCTGTTGCGGCTTCGATGATGGTGCGGTTTTCCGCTTTGGACTGCCGGGACTGGTGGTCTGGCTGTCGAGGCGTTTTTGAACGGATTCCAGTTCCTTCCTGAGGGTCTCCACCTCCTCAGCCAGGGCCTCTGTGGTATGAGACGGGGCTTCGGCTGCGCTGGTTCCTGCCGGAGACTCGCGAATCGGCGAAGTTTTCCCAGTAGCTGTTGCTGCCGGCGCATGTTGCAGCATCTGATAATCGATGGCGAGAAACCTATCGGTCGACTTGCCCCCTTCCGGCGGATCGAAAGCATCGGACCGTTGGGCATCGCTCGGAATGAACAGCAGGGTACGGTTCAGGAGGCCTGAAGAATCTGGTGAACGCGATCGATAGGCCATGTCGCCGGAGGTCGTAAGGTTCGTCCTCGTCGGTGAATATCGATATTGAGAGAGAATCACGTACAGCATTCGGCCATAGGCGTAGAGGGAACCGGCGGTGGTTTCCGTGGTCGAAGATTCTAACATGGAACCTTGGTGCGTCGTGTGGACCAGATACTCGATACGTTGATCCGGCGTTGCCGTACGTAGGCCCTCTGCAAGCAGCGGCGCGAGGAACCGGATCTGATCGTCCGAGAAGACGGGAACGGGAGATGATCGTCCTGCAAGATATTTCTGAATGCCATGCTCCTGTTCCTGAATCTCTATGCCTCTCAATATCTTGGCGAGCAGGGTTGGTTCCAGGGTGATCGGATGAGTGGCCTGGATCGACTGATCGGACATCGTCTGCAGAGACACGGTTCCGCGCGGATCGTCAAGGATGATTGTGCCGGTCGTGCCGCAGGCGGTGCTGACTACACAGAGCAGGGCCAGCAGGATGCTGATCGGACGAACCGTGAAACGAGGGTCAGCCGCTGGGGAGAGCGAAGGCTTGTAAGAGAGTGTTCGCGCCGAATGCTGTGATGAGGGAGCCATAGGTGGGAGCGAATCTAGCACAGACGAAAGGGCATTGTCAGCCGGGGGGCGCGCGACGGGCGGGACGGGCGGGAAAAGCGGGACGGGCGAGATGGTAAAAAAGTTCTGAGTTCTGGGTTCTGAGTTAGAGGCGGATAAACAAAGCGGGACGATTCGAGGTCAGAAGATCGAGGTTTTCGGAACATCGAACCACGAACTTCGAACTTCGAACTTCTGATTACGCTTCTCTCGCTCGTCGCGCCAGACTAGATAACCATTGACAGGTTTTGTTGGGACCTGTATAAGGGCGCGCAGTATGTATAAGGGCTCCCAAATGGGAGCCCTTCAGACAGGGGAACAACGACGTTTCCCGCCGGTCTCACGATATCGTACGGCATGGACAATGGCGTCCTCCAGTCCCAGCGGACTAGAGGACTTTTTTTTGACCGTATGCGAACAGAATGAATCACGATTTTATTATGCATATGAACGGGATGGGTTCAAAATTGAGTAGCAGCTATTCGTTCGCGAATGGCTACTGAGAATCGATGTGGAAGTGAGAGGCGAATGGGCTAGGAGAGGTTTGAGATTGCGCACAATGGCGTGCGTCGCGACAATGACGTCGAGGTGACAGTGGCAAGTGATCAACCGAATCACCCATCGGATGAGGAGGACGGCATGATATCAGTACGTAGTCGTATTGGAATAGGACTAGGCATGTGTGCGATGGTCTCGCTGCTTGGAGGCAACGCGGTATTCGCCCAATCGCCCACTCCGTCGACGACGGAGCGGGTGGCTGCGCTGGAGACAAAAACTGATGCGCCGGGGCTGTGGAATACCTTGGGCTTTAAGTTCTCCGGGGCTGCGGAAGCATCCTATACGCAGAATTTCAATAATCCCAACACCAACCTCAATTCACTGCGTATTTTCGACACGCAGGCTAACTCGTTCGTACCGCAAGTGGCGCAGTTCATGGTGGAACGGCCTGCAACGGCAGGTAGTGCTACGGATCGGATAGGCTTTCGTGCACGGATGAACTTTGGACCCCAATCCAGGTTCTCGCGGGCCCGCACAAATTATCAACCAGGGACGGACAACACCGAGCTGGATATCCATGAGATCTATGCAGAGTACATCGTTCCGATCGGCAACGGCCTGAAGATTCAAGCGGGGAAGATCAATACCTTGATCGGGTTAGAAGTGATCAACAGTTGGGAGAACCCCAACTTCTCCCGCAGCTGGACCTTCGGTTTGGCACAAGCCTTCACGGAGACCGGTATCCGGTTCACCTATCCGTTTGCGTCATGGGCCACCGCGGCAGTCGGACTCATCAATGGGTGGGACAACATTGAGGACAACAATAGGGGTAAAACAGTCACCTGGAACCTGGCCCTGACGCCGGCCGAGGTGTTCGGAATAAGCTTTTACGGGTCCTACGGATCCGAACAGCCAAATGGAAATGCTGAGTTTGGTAATGCAGCCACCGGTGCCTGTATTAACTATGCACCTGGGTGCGATCCTACGGCCAAGCGCACGGTGGTGGGTTCGCTCATCACGATCAAGCTGACCGACAGTGATACCCTCATCATCGAGCCCTATTACGGGAACGAGGCCAATGCCAGCGGCGCTAGTGCAGCCGGGAACGCCCGCTGGAATGCGATCCTCGCCTATTACACTCATGACTTTAATGATCAAACGCAGCCCAATGCATTCAGTCTCAGGGTTCGTGGAGAGATCTTCGAGGATGCCGGTGGTGCCCGTACCTGTGTCGGAGGCAATAATTTCAACGGCGGCGCAAATGTTTGTGCTACCAACCCTGGTGCTGGTGGTTTTGCACCTTTGGTTGGTACCGGTGGTGGTCTTCTTTATAATGGACAAACGGGCAGCGGAGTTGTTCAGACCCTCTGGGAGGGCACCGTTACACTTCAATGGAAGCCGGCCCCGTCACTCATGACGAGAGCCGAGTTTCGGCATGACCATTCCAATAAGAATGTCTTCCTGAATGGCGGGAACGCAGCTAACAATCAATCAACCCTGGGATTCTCAGTGGTCTATCTGTTCTAGGCTGAGTGATATGGAAAGTGCTAGGGAAGTTCGTTGACATGATGATGCGTGGCTCCCTTCGTGGAGTAGTCCACGAAGGGAACCACCGACCGGTCGTCCGGAGCCTAGGGGCGTCGGGCCGATGAGAAGAGCCATAGGGCCTGTCTGCAGAGTGGCGGGCAGGTAAGAGAAAACTACCAGGCTGCGTACGGAGCACGCAGCCTGGTGACAAGCCAATCACTCAGGCACGACATATCAAGGAGCAGTGCCCATGCCCTTTTACCTGCATCAGCTATCCATCGGACTCAGCTCCGGGGAATGGCTGGAGCACAGGGTGGAGGTTCTGCTCAAAAATATACATCTTATCGAGACCGTCTTCGACTTGGCGCAGGCCGAGCGTGTGCTTGCGTCTGCAGGCAGACGCGCGGAAGCAGCACGTTTCGGCGAAGAAGCCAGTCCTGAGCGTGGTCGGAAGGGGCGGCGTGAGGTCACCAGGGGGAGCCGCTCAGAACATTTCAACGGTCTTATTGACAACCTCGTCCCGATCTAAGGGATGAAAGGATGCAATGATGCTATCGCATATGACCAGTATGAAGAAGTTTCTGCCAGTCCTTCTCTCTTTTGCCATGTTGGCAGGGGGAACGGCTCTGTACGTACAAAATGCCGGTGCGCAGGCGCCGGCTCCAGAGGCGCCGGCGGCTGCTGCTCCGGAGGCGCCAGCTGCTCCGGAACCGCCGAAGATCGATACAGGCGATACGGCCTGGGTGTTGGTCTCGTCGGCCTTGGTGTTGGCCATGACCGCGCCGGGTCTGTTTCTGTTCTATGGAGGCATGTCGCGTGGCAAGAATGCGTTGAGCACGATGATGCAGAGCTTTGTGATCCTCTGCCTGATCAGTGTCCAGTGGGTGCTGTGGGGGTACTCCCTCGCCTTCGGTCCTGACATAGGCGGCATCATCGGTTCGCTTGAATGGTTCGGTCTCAGCGGCGTGGGGACTGCGCCCAATCCCGATTACGCGGCCACCATACCGCACCAGGCATTCATGCTCTTCCAGATGATGTTTGCCGTGATCACGCCGGCGCTGATCACCGGCGCCTATGCCGAACGGGTCAAGTTCAGCAGTTTTTGCGTGTTCACGTTGCTGTGGGCGACCTTTATCTACGATCCGCTCTGTCACTGGGTCTGGGCAGTCGGGGGCTGGGTCAGAAACCTCGGAGCGTTAGACTTCGCCGGCGGGACGGTCGTCCATATCAGTTCCGGCATCGCCGGGTTGGCTTGTGCCCTCGTGGTCAAGAAGCGCATGGGACATGGCAAGGAGGCGATGCACCCGCACAATTTGCCCATGACCCTTATGGGCGCGTCCTTGCTCTGGTTTGGATGGTTCGGGTTCAATGCCGGCAGCGCGTTGGGCGCCGGGGAACTGGCGACGAGCACCTTTACCGCCACTAATACGGCGACGGCTGCCTCGGCGCTGGCCTGGATGATTGCGGAGTGGATCTATCGAGGCAAACCGTCGGCCCTGGGCGTGGCCAGCGGAGCGGTGGCGGGATTGGTGGCCATCACGCCTGCGTCTGGGTTCGTCGGCCCGATATCGTCGTTACTGATCGGGGCTGGAGCAGGGGTGTTGTGTTATATTGCAGTGATGTTGAAGCCCTTGTTTGGCTATGATGACGCCCTCGATGCGTTCGGCGTTCACGGAATCGGAGGTATTTGGGGTGCGCTGGCGACCGGTCTCTTCGCGTCGAAGGCGGTGAATTCGGCAGGGGCAGACGGGTTGTTCTTTGGTAATCCAGCACAGTTGGGCATCCAAGCGATGGCGGTATTGATTACGGTGGTGTTCGTGTTTATAGGGACTTTAATCATCCTGGCGGTGGTCGGTGGAATCATGGGTCTGCGTACGAGTGAAGAAGATGAGCGCTTAGGCCTGGATCTCAGTCAACATGATGAAAAGGCCTATTCATAAGGCAGAGCTAGACCGAACCCTACTGAGACAGTAGGGTTCGGTGCCTCGGCCAGGTGGCCGGTTAAACCCATCGGCACAAGGCCGAGACGGCATTCTCAGTTGTTCTTCACGCATGATTCAGGTTCCTAAACGAACCATGACACGATTGACCAAACAATCGTGCCGGCTATTCCAGGGTGTGCTGTACGATCAGCGGCCTCGGGTGAGCCTGAGAGGGAGGCATCGACATGAAAATGATTGAAGCCATCATCAAGCCGTTTAAGTTGGAAGAGGTCAAGGATGGGTTGTTGGAAATCGGTGTGCATGGGATGACGGTCACGGAAGTCAAAGGACTCGGACGTCAAAAGGGGAGTAAGGAAACGTACCGGGGCGCCGAGTATAAGACCGACTTTGTGCCCAAGGTGAAGATCGAAGTGCTCGTTGCGGATAACATGGTGGCGCGCGCGGTCGAAACCATTTCGCGCCACGCGAAGACCGGCACAGTCGGGGACGGCAAGGTCATCGTGTCGGATCTCAACTCAGTGGTACGGATCAGGACTGGCGAGACGGGGGACAGCGCATTATGACGATGACTCCCGATAGCGGGTTGCCTGAGGGGCTCTTGCACAGGGCGGAGATCGAGCCGATCTCCGCCCTGGCTGGGTACCGGCAGGCGCTTCGGCAACGGTTGTTGAATGGAGTTTCGGGGGCTGAAGTCATGGCGGCCCTGACGGACTTCGTGGACAAGCTGATCGTTGCCCGGTACAGGAATGCCATGCGGCAGGCTGGGGAGGAGGCTCAGGTCGCGGGATCCCAGTACTGCTGCCTGGTGGCGCTGGGAGGCTACGGCTACCGGGAGTTGGCTCCCTATTCAGATATCGACATTATGTTCCTCCATCGCGAGAATGTAGGGGAGGAGGCGCAGGCTCTGTTCCGTGAGGTGCTGGACCATCTGTGGGGTCTCGGCTTCCAGGTCGGCTACTGCATGAGGACGATTGAAGATTGCATCGAACTGGCCCCTGGGGACATTACGATTCGGACTGCCATGATGTCAGCCAGGCTCTTGGCCGGAAGCCCGCATCTGTTCAAGGAATTTCATCGCCAGTATTTCCGGCAGGTCGTCGGCCGGGGGGCGGGGCCTTTTATCGATCAGCTCATGGACATGCGTCGCGCTGAGTATGAGAAGTTCGGAGAGACGATTTATCTCCTGGAGCCCAACGTCAAGAAAAGCAAAGGAGGGCTGCGGGACTTCCATCTGCTCCGGTGGGCCGGCATGACCAAGTTCCAGGCTGGTACGCTGCAGGATTTGGCGGATCGCGGCTTTCTCTCCAGAGAGGATCTCTCCTCGCTGACGGAGGCCCGGGATTTTCTGTGGCGCGTCCGGGCGTTTCTACACTTCGAAGCCGGGAGGGCGCAGGAGATTCTGTCGTTCGACGAACAAGTCCGGCTGGCCTCCCTGCACGAATTCAAGGATCGCCCCCATCTCCTGGGGGTGGAGCAGTTCATGCAGCAGTATTACCGGCACACGATGGGACTCCACGAGACCATGGTCCGGTTTCTGGACCGTTGCCTGGCCGGGCCTGTGAGGAGTGTCCAATCGGCTGCCAAGGTGGACGGGTATTTCGTGGTGACCGGCCAGCATCTGACTGTTCCCTCTGAGCTGCGGGCGCGGGTCCTGGATAGTCCGGACTTGCTGCTCCGGCTGTTCGAAATGGCGGGGTCCCGACGACTCAAGATCGACACAGACCTGCTGGATGAGATCCATAGCCACATGAATAATATGTCGGACGAGGCCTTCCGGACCCCTGAGGTCAGCCGGGTCTTTCTGAAGATCCTCGCCGGACCGGGAGCAGTAGCCAGCACGCTGGAAGTGATGCATCGCGCCCATCTGCTGGAGAAGATCATTCCGGTCTTTGCCAGGGTCCGGGGCCTGATGCAGTTCAACCATGTTCACAAGTACACGGTGGATCATCATACGCTGCTGGCGGTGGCCAAGGCTGAAGCGCTTGCCCAGGAGCCTGGTGTCATCGGGAACGTCTGCCAGGAGATCAAGCGGAAGGACCTCTTGCACCTGGCGATACTGTTGCATGATATGGGAAAGGGTCGGAAAGAAGATCACTGCGAAGTGGGCAAGGCGATCGCGGAGGAGACGGCGGCGCTGCTGGGGTGTGACGAACAAGAGACGAGGACGCTGGTCTTTCTCGTGCACAAGCATCTGCTGATGGCTCAGATAGCCTTCCAGCGAGATCCTTACGATAAGAAGATCCTCTTGCCTTTCGTCAGGGCGGTGGCGACCCCGGAAACCCTCCGCAAACTGTTGGTCCTGACCGCAGCCGATATCTCGGCGGTGGGGCCTGGGGTCCTGAACAAGTGGAAGGAGTCCTTGCTCATCGAACTCTATCTGCGCGCGCTGCCGGAGGTGTCGGGTGAGCAGGATGAGCCGGCTGGTCCGGAGCGCCTCAAGCAATTGGCGGGTGAAGTGGCGTGCGAGTGCACGGACGCAGCGGCCGGGGGGCTCGACTGGATCGAGTCGCAACTGGGCCAGTTTCCCTTGCGTTATCTGCATGGGACATCTCCGAAGCAGATCGCAGCCCATTTGAGGGCGATTGGAAAGCTGCAGGCAGGGGACGTGTTGGTCGAGGAGCACTTCAACGAGGAACTGGGCGTCTGCGA
Source organism: Nitrospiraceae bacterium (assembly GCA_016650275.1). Lineage (GTDB taxonomy): Bacteria > Nitrospirota > Nitrospiria > Nitrospirales > Nitrospiraceae > Palsa-1315. Next base: position 13,449 of record JAENWB010000169.1, read on the forward strand.
ATACTCGGTGATTACCCGCGATGACCTGACCCCAGGTATTTTCTCCAAGATTGCCGGGGTCATGACGGCCCAGGGGCTTCAGATTCTGGACGCCCAGATCAACACCCGAACTGACGGGGTCGTGGTGGACACCTTCAAGGTGTCCGATCCTGATTATGCCGGTGTTCCCCCGGTCGAGCGCCGGCATTCCACCGCCGCGACTATTGTCCGGGTGCTGAAGGGCGAGGAGGACGTCGAGCGGTTGGTGAGCCGAAACACCCGCCTGCCCTCCCGTCGTCGGCTGCCTACCACCCGCCAGGCGACCGAGGTGCAGATCGATAACGAGACCTGTGACCGGTCCACGATCATCGATGTGTTTGCCGACGATGCGCCGGGATTGTTGTATGCGATTACCCGCAGCATCCTCGATCTCGACCTGTCGGTCCATGCGGCCCGAATCTCGATGAGGGAGGAGCTCGATCAGGTGGCTGACGTGATCTACGTGACGGACCAGCACGGAGCCAAGATCAATGACCACACTCGCCTGGAGGCCATCCGCGCGACCATGAAGAAGGATATCGATCAGTTCATAGACCAGCAGGTTGCTGCGTCGGAAGGCGTAGTGATAGGATCACCACGATAAATAGGGCGTGCGACGTATGACGTATAAGGAGGACCGGAATGAATCCCCGCGAGGTACTGGAGTTTGCCAAGAAGAACAAGGCGCAGATGGTGGACTTGAAGTTTGTGGACTTGATCGGGACGTGGCAGCACTTCTCGATTCCTGTGGAAGAGCTTACGGAAGGACTATTTAAGGACGGATCCGGGTTGGACGGTTCGTCGATTCGAGGCTGGAAGGCGATCAACGACAGTGATCTGCTGATGGTCCCCGATCCGGCCACGGCCTGTCTCGATCCGTTCTGTGCAGTGCCGACGATGAGCCTCGTCGGCAACGTCATCGATCCGATTACGCGCGAGCCCTACGATCGCGATCCGCGTTTTGTGGCGCAGAAGGCGGAAAAATATCTCCAGAGCACGAAGATCGGCGATATCTCCTACTGGGGGCCGGAGGCGGAGTTCTTCATTTTCGATCAGGTCCGGTACGATCAGACTGGTAACAGCGGCTACTACTTCATCGATTCAGAAGAAGGCGCCTGGAACATCGGGCAGGAAGGCCACAACTTGGGCGGAAAGATCCGTCACAAGGAAGGCTATTTTCCGGTCCCGCCGACTGATACGCAACAGGATATCCGCAGTGAGATGGTCCTGGAGATGCAAAAGGTCGGGATCTCCATTGAAAAGCACCACCATGAGACGGCGACGGCGGGCCAGGCGGAAATCGATATCCGCTTCGACTCGCTGGTCAAGACGGCAGATAAATTGATGATGTACAAGTACATCGTCAAGAACGTGGCCCGCCGACATGGCAAAACCGCGACCTTCATGCCCAAGCCGATCTTTGGGGACAACGGTACCGGCATGCATACCCATCAGAGCATCTGGAAAGAGGGGAAGCCCCTGTTTGCGGGGAAGGAATATGCCGGCATCTCGCAAATGTGTCTCTACTATATCGGAGGCATCCTGAAGCACGCCCCGGCCCTGGCGGCGTTTACGAATCCGACGACCAACTCCTACAAGCGGCTGACCCCCGGGTTCGAGGCGCCGGTCCTGCTGGCCTATTCCAGCCGGAATCGATCTGCAGGCATCCGGATTCCCATGTACTCACCGAGCCCTAAAGCCAAGCGGATCGAGGTGCGTTTCCCCGACCCGACTGCGAACCCCTACCTCGCCTTTTCTGCCATGCTCATGGCAGGGTTGGACGGGATCGAGAATAAGATTAATCCTGGTGAACCGGCGGAGAAGGATCTGTACGATCTCGAGCCGGAGGAAGCGGCGGCGATACGCACGCTGCCCGGCAGTCTCGATGAAGCGCTGCGCAGCCTCGAACAGGACCATCAGTTTCTGCTCAAGGGAGGGGTCTTCAGCAAGAACCTGATCGAGTCCTGGGTCGACTACAAACGCCGCAAGGAAGTCGATCCCATGCGGTTGCGGCCGCATCCGTACGAGTATGTCCTGTATTACGATGTGTAGAGCGCCCCGACGTCTGGGGCAAGCCCGGTCTCCCCGGTTCATCTGGTCTATCTGGTTCGTCTGATTCAACCAAATAGACGAGACAAACCAAATAGACAAGACAGACGGGCTGACTTTTCCAGTATCCTGCTAAGTGAATTCGAGGCAACGACGTCCGTCTCTCGCGACTGGGAGACGGACGCTTTTTTGTTTTGCGCGGGTAGGTTTTTCCGCAGCCTGTTAGCCCGCATTATTTATGACGGTTCGTGGCGAAATCGCGCAGTCGCCAAGCGAGACAGGCGCGCGGAGCCGCGAGGGAGGGAGGCATACTTGAAACAGTATGTCGACCGACCGAACGGCGAGCCCGCCTGCCTGGACACCGTGCCCACCGCGTCCAGGCTTGTCGCAGCGGCGAATCCGTGATTGCAGCAGAAACGTTCATGAATAATGCGGGCTAGAGGCCGCCGTGCTGTTGTGCGAAAAATTCACGGGTCGTCTGCATATGCTGCGCGATATCGGCCTGTAAATTGCGCGCGCCAGCTCGCCAGTCCTCTGTCGTGTAGCCGACGCGGCGGGCAAGACTGACAAAATCTTCCGAATCAGGCGGAGGGAGCACAAGATCCTTGGTGTTTCCACGGACCATGCGCAATCCGTCAACCAATATACGGAAAAAGATGTAGGCTTTCCGGAGGTTCTCTCCATCGGTGGGTGTGACCAACCCCGCTTGTACCAGCGCAGCGAGTGCCTGCAGGGTGTTCGGCGTACGCAGGCTCGGGTGGTCGTGTCCATGCATCACTTGCAGGTATTGCACGGCATATTCGATGTCGATGAGTCCTCCCACGCTATATTTCAGGTTGACCTGCCCAGGCTGGACCAGCTGTTTGAGCTGTTGTCTCCGCAAATCGAGCGCCGTCGCGAGGTCCCAGGGGGCGCCGCTATAAACGAACGAGTCGCGGTGTGTTTCCACTTGATGGCCCAGTGCGGCGTCGCCGGCGATATGCCGCAACTTGATCAGGGCTTGGCGCTCGAATGGCGCGGCCAGTCGTTCGTCCCCATCAGCGGGAGCACAAATACTTCGTTTGATGAGGGCTGGCCGCTCGCTTGGCGCGGCCAGTCCGGCCTGACTGTAGTAGCGACAGATCTCCTCGAACACATTGGCCAGTGCGCCCTTGCCTCCGTGTGGTCGCAGCCTCACATCGAGGCGAAAGATGCCTTCTTGCTTGGCGTCGATCCACCCCAGGATTTCCTGTGCCAACCGTTCGAAGTATTCGCTGTTCTCAATTCCCGACTTCCCGTCTGTTCTGCCTGATCCACCATAGACGAACAGTACCTCGATGTCCGAGGCGTAGCCGAGCTCTCGCCCTCCGAATTTTCCCAGGCCCAGGACGGCAAAGGGGCAGGGTTTCTTGTTGGCGAGCCGTGGGTGCCCATATGATTTCGCCAGCTTGGCGCGGCAATCCGCAATGCTCCGCTCCATGATGACCTCCGCCAGCTCCGTGAGCGCGAGCGAAAAGTCAGGGAAATTGGTCGAGGGCTCGACGATGTGTTTTATGTCGATCCGGAACAGCTCACGGTCTTTAAACTGGTTCAAGGCGTCTTTGCGCGACTCGTCTGTTTTGGCGCGCGTGACCAGACGGTCGAGCTCTTTACGGAGGGCCGCCTGGGGCTTGATCAGCGGCACATCCTGATAATCCGTGAGCAGGGGAAGGAGGTTGTCGTGCTGGCGTCGGAGAAAGTCTTCCCACAAGAAGTCGCTGGCGCCGAGCAGTTGTGCGAGCAGGGGAAAGCTTTTTTTATCGCTGACGAAGTCGAGCGACTGGTTCTTGCCCTTCTTACCCTTCTTGCCCTGGTCTTTCATGATGAGATCCAGGAAATGGTCGAACGATGCCAGCGCCTTGGCCGGGTCGGAAGCCCAGGTCAAGGCATGCGTGAATTGTTTGATGAGCACGGCGGTCAGCCGCAATTGCTGCTGTTCGACGGGGTCGAGCAGTTTCTGTCCGTCGCGATTCCTGACATAGAAACGATCGTGCAGTTTGGTGCCATCGCATTCGATCTGGGCCTTGGTAATGTAAATGTTGCGCATGGCCAGGCCATTCACAAGCGCATAGAGAAAGGCCGGCGTATCATCCGATTGGATGTCCATGATCGTATCGGTTGGTGAGTGGCTATTGTCGAAGGTTATCTGCACCGTATGGAGCAGGCCGGTGAAGGCACTTCGATGCTTGTCCAACCGTTCGACGAGCCGGCGGTTGACGTATTGGCGTGCCTCGTCAAACTGACCGGCCTCCAGCAGTTGAATGATCTCGGTGACCGTCTGACGGAGGGCATTTTGTTGTGGCACGGGAAAGCCTGTGCGGTCGAGGGGGCGTACCAGGAAGACGTCGACGATTTTTTTGCGGCTCAGGCCGGGCTTGCCTTTAGGCAGGCCGGTCGGCGAGGGAGCCTTCCGGCGCGGCAAGGGAGCGGACGAGGTCTCCACGAAGGTATAGACCTGTCCTTCTTCGATATTGAGTCCGAAGGCCGAGAGTACACCGCAGATGGCGGCGAATTCTGAGAAGTAGTCGTAGGCGACGATGCTGATTTCTGATCGTCCCGCTCGTTTGTCGAGCACCGATATTTCACAGGGGTGGTCCGGCGTGAGCCGGCTGGCAAGCTGAATATGGTGCGCGATGGTATCCGGTTGAAATCGCTCGAAATACTCTGGGTCCATCCGTGAGACGAAGTCCCGGCGTATCTCATCATCGACATCCGGACAGAGGGAGGCCAGGGTTTCGATGATCGACTCGCGTGATCCAGGCCCATCAGCCATGGCTCGGAGTATAGCCGAAGTGGGTTCATTGTGCGAGCGTCAATGTATCAGTATAATGCCGGCCTATGTCCGATCATTCCAAGAATCCAGCCCCGCGCTATTGTGGCGTTCCTATGCTCGAGAGTACCGCTCAGCCGGATTCCACTCCGGTCCTCTTAATGCCCGGGCTGGAACCGGACCGGCTTGAGGCGACTCTTCAATCCTACGGACTCCAGCGCATTCAGGATGCCGATGCGAATTTGCGGTCGATGGGGGGCGATCTACACCAGCGACGCCAGTTGGCAGACATCCTGCCCGCGTTGCTTGAGGGCATTGGGCGAACCGCCGATCCAGATCAGGCCTTGAACCACTGGGAACGTTGGCTCGCTAGCGGTGTCAGCCGATCGGCCGTGTTGGAATACCTGCGCAGCGCTCCTCGCATGTTGGACCTGGTGTGCACGATCTTCGGGAACAGTGATTCGCTCGCCTTTACTCTTGTCCGCGATCCGCTGCTGCTGTACTGGTTGGCCCAGCAGAATGTGTTGTCCACCGCGCCGACCAAGACGGGGATGGAACGTACGATCCGGCAAAGTCTGGAGGATGTCAGTGCCACTGAAGTCAGGTTGGACGCGCTTCGACAATTCCGCCGTCGAGAGATGTTGCGTATCGGCGTGCGCGATCTTCTACGGTTGGCAGATGTGGTGGAAACTACCGCCTCCCTCTCGGATCTTGCCACGGTCCTCATTGGTGCCGCCTACCGCATTGTGGATACCGACCTACGGGCCCGGTACGGCATTCCCATGCATCAGAATCGGCAGGGGCGGTGGGTGGAGACAGGCTTTGCCGTCATTGCTTTGGGGAAGTTGGGCGGACACGAGCTCAATTACAGCTCCGACGTAGACGTGCTCTACGTCTGTGAATCCCATGAGGGGGAAACCAGGCCGGCTGTGTCCCGGCGTGCGAAGGCGAAAGCTCCTGTGCAGCCCGGGCTATCCAATGAAGAATACTTTGAGATTCTTGCGCAGGAGCTTACGAGGGCGCTGACCGCACAGACCCATGAAGGGTACGTCTATCGCGTGGACCTCCGCTTGCGGGCGGAAGGTTCGGTGGGGCAGCTCACTCGCTCGCTCGACGACTATGTTAAGTACTATCGGACGAGAGGACAAGTGTGGGAACGGTTGGCTTTGCTGAAGGCCTGGCCTATCGCCGGGTCGCAGGAGGTCGGGAAATCGTTCATCAAGCTGGTGCGGCCCTTTGTGCTGGCGCCCTCATCGAAACATCTGGATGTCGAACAGGGGCTCGCAATTGTGGAGGAGGTTCGATCGGTTAAGGAGCGGATTGACGCGAAGATGGCGGAGCGCGGGCATGAACAACGCAACGTCAAACTCGGTGTCGGCGGGATCAGGGAAATCGAATTTCTCGTTCAGACAATCCAGGTGTTGGCTGGTCAGCGGGTGCCAGGGATTCTTGGCCGGGGGACTCTCGGTTCGCTGGTGCGGCTTCAGAAGGCCGATATTCTGTCAGCAAAGCAACAGGCCGATTTGGCCCGGGCCTATCAGTTTCTCAGAAACGTCGAGCACAAACTCCAGATGGTGCATGATCTGCAGACACATGCTCTCCCGGATCAACAGAAGGAATTAGAACGCTGCGCAATCCGCATGGGCTATGACCGAACTGACCGAGCGACCGCGCTCAAGCAATTTCAAGTCGATCTTGCCGCCCATACCACTCTCGTGCATGACATCTTTCGGTCGTTCTTCGACAAGCCGAAAACGTCGGCGTTGTTCAAGAAAACTTACCAGCTGATAGGACGAAAGCCGGTAAAATAGCCCCTGCAGGATTCTGAACAAGTCCGCCAGCCTGGCTTGTTCATTTGGTCTGTTCGGTCCATCCGGTCTCTCTGGTTGATCTGGTCTATCTGGTTAGTCTGGTTCAACCAAATAGACCAGACAGACCGAACAGACCAGATGGACCAACAGAGTTTTCCCGCAGCCTGCAACAGCACGAAGGGCTCAGCAGATCGTCTGCTGGGCCCTTCGTGCTTCGACCCACGCTATGCGATGCGCGATCAGCGCTTGCTCTTTTCATCGTACGTACCGTCCGTGCCGTGGCGGGAGCTAGCAGGATGCTGAATAAGTCCGCCAGCGGCGTTCTCGCTTCGCTCAGAAGCTCAACGTACCGAAGCGTACGGCCTTCGCCTCTTCGCTCGCTGCGGCCTTGCTGGGCGGCCTTTTTGAGCATCCTGCGCGCGGTTCTCCTATTGTCTTAGATGTGGCGATCTTTGAATATCCACCGTGCCACAATAGTTTTTCCACAGACTCCTAGTCGGCATAGCGCAGGTCCCGATCACTGGCCAGGGACAGATAGGCTTCCCCCCATTGATGCGGACTTGCGAGATCCCACGCTTCCTCGATGTTTATCGGCTTAAATCGCAGTCCGTAGATCCCTCCGTAGACTAGATGAGTCAGACCCGCGCCGGAGTCTTCAGCCAATTGGGTATAGGCCTGGCACGCAGGCGTCTGCGCAGCGTCGCTCCAGCCAGTGATCCAGTACCACTCCCCGGCGGGGTTCCGGTCATAGAGTTTTACTTGTACGACCGGTCGAACAGGCCCGGCCTCCTTGAACCGCGCAAAGAAACTGGTTTCGCAATTGTCGTTTGATTCGACTTCGATAATCACTAGGCGGTCCCTTCGTGTTCGGCTTCAAGCCATCAGCCATACGCCATTAGCTCTTGCTGTTTCAGTTTTGCTCCTTTGCGGAAAGACGTTCCGTGAGCCGCTGCTGAATCATCGTGCTTTCGGTTCATGTGTCAAGCCCCGAGTAGCCCGCATTATTCATGACGGTTCGTGTCGAAATCGCTGAGCGCGCGTTCCTCGTGAAGCGTATCTCGCCGTTCGTCTCTCGCAAGGAAGTTTCGGAATCTGTTGATCTGTCGATCTGATGAATGGGCCAAATCCTATGACTCAACAGATCATCAAATCATCAGATCAACAGATACGTTGTTCCTGCGCTTCACGAACGACGAGCGACGAAGAACGTAGCGGCGAATCCGCGATTGCAGCAGAAGCGTTCATGAATAATGCGGGCTAGATGGGAGTGGTGACTGGTAGCGCTGGTTCATTTCACGGCCCGGATCTGTCGCAGACTCAGATATGACAGGCGCCTTCTCTCTCTCGTACGGGAGTTGCCAAGTTTCAGACTGCATCGAGCAAGGCTCGTGGGTTTTTATGCGCGATCGCCAATAGCGTGCGAGCAGGGCCGGATGGGGCCCGTCGTCTCTGCTCCCATTCTTGTAGTGTGCGTACGGATACGCCGAGTAATCGTGCGAACTTGATTTGGGACAAACCGACACGCGCTCGCGTCTCGGCTACCGGAGGATACGTGCGGACGTTCCCCGCGGTTCCCCGCTTAAGTTCTCGGCGTCCACGGAGAATTTCATTTCCGATATTACGAGCTTTTGTCTTTCTCATCGTCGGTCTCCCATTTGATCTGCCGGAGCACGTGTAACGGAATGTTCTCCGCCACATTCTTGGGATAGAGGGTCAGCAGCCAGATTTCGTCCTGGTTTATCCAGGCATAATAGATGACTCTAAGTCAGCCACGTTTCCCACGTCAGGAGATTCTCCACCGGAGTTTACGAAGACCGCCAGAGCCAGGGGTGAGAGGGCCTGCCTGGGGGTCTGAAGCAAGGGCGGCTTGTAACTGCCGATAAGAATCGTCGGAGAGATATTCCTCGACCAGTCTGGTAAACAGTTTGGTCTCGATGAACGTGATCATGAATCACTACTATACGGCAGAGACGTACTCTTCTCAAGCAGGTGTCAATTGCGCCCGTTTCCCTAGCAGGGCGTGAGCGGTTGCTGCTCCTGCATGGGAGCCAAGAAACACGAAGGGTCCGGCGGACGATCCGCCGGACCCTTCGCTGTTCACTCCGAGCTATCAGCTGTATGCGGTGAGCGCTTCTCTTCTATGGAGCCATACGATCATATGGCTATTCAGCCGTATGCATGCTAGCCATACCACTATGGCCAATGCCCGGTTCGAGTGGGATCGAGCAAAGGATCTGGAAAATCAGGAAATCATGGAATTCCTTTTGCGACGGCGCAACGGGCGTTCGCCGATCCTTTTCGTGTCATTGCGGAAGGCCATTCCCATAGCACGGCGGAGAAGCGGTACTACTGCTTTGGCCTCGTCGAGGGTGGCGTGCTGACTGTTCGGTTCACGTATCGTCATCATATCATTCGGATTTTCGGGGCCGGCTATTGGCGGAAAGGGAGGCATCTGTATGAGCGCGAACGTCAAATATACGAATGAACCGCTTGGGGACTTGAAGGTCGTTCCCGATTTCCTTCCTCGCCCGGAGGACCTTGTGTTTCAAGATGAAGGGGTGAAGGTGACCATTGCCCTGAGTAAGCGAAGCGTGGAGTTTTTCAAGGGCGAAGCGCAGAAGCACCGTACCCAGTACCAGCGTATGATTCGTCGGCTGCTTGACGCGTACGCGGAGCACCATACGCGCCGCCGCACAATACGTACCACCCGTACGCAGTCGAAGGTTGTGCGTAGGGGGGCGGCATAAGGAAACGATACGACAGTGAAAATTCGAAGGGCTCAGCGAGTCACCCCGCTGAGCCCCACATTGCTGAAAGCTGATTGCTTCTCAGCGTTTCTTCTTAGTACATGCCTTCCATGCCGTGGTTGTGTCCACCCCCACCACCGGCTGGCTCTTTCTTTTCTTCCGGCAGTTCGGTGATCAACACCTCGGTCGTGAGCATCAATCCCGCCACGCTCGCCGCGTTCTGCAACGCGCAACGCGACACCTTGGTGGGGTCGATGATACCGGCCTTGATCATGTCCACATATTCCTCGGTCGCGGCGTTGTAGCCGGCGCTGGGGTTCTTGTCGTTGCGCACTTTCTCAACGATGATGGAGCCTTCCATTCCGGCGTTTGCCGCGATTTGACGAATCGGCTCTTCGAGCGCGCGGCGGATGATATTGACACCCACCTGCTGTTCCGCCACCAGCTTGAGCGAATCCAAGGCGCCGATGCAACGGAGATACGCCGTTCCACCGCCAGGGACGATCCCTTCCTCGACGGCTGCCTTGGTGGCGTGTAACGCGTCTTCGACGCGCGCCTTCTTTTCCTTCATTTCAGTTTCGGTTGCGGCACCGACGTTGATCACGGCCACGCCGCCCACGATCTTCGCGAGCCGCTCTTGGAGCTTCTCCCGATCGTAGTCGGAGGTCGTCTCGTCGATCTGTGCCTTGATCTGCTTCACGCGGCCTTCGATCTTCTTCTGATCGCCAAAGCCTTCCACGATCGTGGTGTTGTCCTTGTCGACCGTGATGCGCTTGGCGCGACCGAGGTCCGTGAGCTTCACGTTTTCCAGCTTGATGCCGATATCTTCCGAAATCACCTGGCCGCCGGTGAGGATCGAGATATCCTCCAGCATGGCCTTGCGGCGATCGCCGAATCCAGGGGCCTTGATGGCCGTCACGTTGAGCGTGCCACGGAGCTTATTCACCAC
>JAENWB010000170.1:0-11444 GCA_016650275.1 Nitrospiraceae bacterium
CAATGGACACTCAAACTGCACGAAACGGCGCAATTGCGCTAGCAGCGTAAGGTTATGTACCAGCAGCTTACCAAATCCGATACCTGGATCAAGAATGATTTGCCTTCGTACAATGCCATGTGCCATCGCAAAACGGATTCGTTCCTCGAAAAATTCAGAGATCTCGCCGACCACATCGTCGTAGCGTGGGGCCTGCTGCATCGTGCGCGGCGTACCATGCATGTGCATCAGAACGATTCCGGCTCCTGTTCGGGCGACCACATCGACCATGTCAGGATCGCCTCGTAAAGCCGTCACATCGTTCACGAGGACCGCTCCCGCATCGAGGGCCGCGCGTGCAACAACAGCCTTTGAGGTATCGATGGAAATCGGAACGGTGACGGCTTTTGCCACTGCGGTCACAACGGAAATAGCACGACGACACTCTTCTACCTCGTCCACAACTTCAGCACCGGGACGCGTCGACTCTGCGCCGATATCCAACAGATCCGCCCCTTCTTCTACTAACCGAACGGCATGGGCCACGGCGGCGGCAGCATCCAAATAGCGGCCACCGTCAAAGAACGAATCCGGCGTCACATTCACAATACCCATAATTAACGGTCGGTCGGAGAATTCGATCAGCCGATCCTTCGCCTGTCGTGTCAATGACTTCGATTCTAACACCGACGGTGCCTCCGTATAGGGATCTGCCACGCATCCCAAGACCGCCAACAATCGTGGCCGCCTAGGGTACACGTCACAACACCCCACTCGCGAGAAGAACTCCCTTCTCGCCTATCGTCTTTCAGATGTACTGCCCGGGACTCCAATGCCCTTAACTGGCGTCCCGGAATCAGCGCTGCAGAATTTAGGCAGGAACCGCTTGGGATGTGGACTGCATGATGATCTGATCAATATCAGCGGAATCGAGCACTTCTTTCTCCAAAAGTGCTTGCGCCAAACCCTTCAGGCTGGCCATATTTTCCGTGAGCAGCCGCTTCGCCCGCTCATAGTTTTCCATCACAAGTCGTTTGACTTCCTTGTCGATCTCCATGGCTATTTGATCGCTGTAGTCGCGCTGGCTCCCGAGCTCTCGCCCAAGAAAAACCGCTTCTTCTTTTTTACCGAACGTCAGGGGGCCCATCTTTTCACTCATGCCCCATTCACAGACCATCTTCCTCGCAAGATCCGTCGCCCGCTCGAGATCGTTCCCCGCACCGGTCGTCATGTCATTCAAAACCAACTCTTCTGCCACACGCCCTCCCATGAGGATGGCGAGCTGGTTATATAAGTAATCCTTCGAATAGTTGTGCCGGTCATCGGTGGGGAGCTGCATCGTCACACCCAAGGCACGACCCCGAGGAATAATGGTTACTTTGTGTACGGGATCCGTTCCAGGAATCAGCTTGGCGATCAGCGCGTGCCCGGCTTCATGATAGGCCGTGGTCCGTTTCTCCTCATCGCTCAAGATCAGACTCTTCCGTTCAGCGCCCATCAGCACTTTGTCTTTGGCCATCTCGAAGTCGACCACTTCCACTTCTTTCTTGTTTAGTCTCGCGGCCCAGAGCGCCGCTTCGTTGACCAAGTTTTCCAGGTCAGCCCCTGAAAATCCCGGCGTGCCGCGCGCAATTATGTCCAGGTCCACGTTCGCCGCGATTGGAACTTTCTTCGTGTGCACCTTGAGAATTTCAGCACGGCCACGCAAGTCCGGTCGATTGACGACAATTTGCCGATCAAACCGCCCCGGTCTGAGCAAGGCAGGGTCGAGGACATCCGGTCGATTGGTCGCAGCAACCAAGATCACACCTTCTGTCGTATCAAATCCATCCATCTCGACGAGCAATTGATTGAGCGTCTGTTCGCGCTCGTCATGACCTCCGCCCAACCCTGCTCCACGGAGCCGACCAACGGCATCGATTTCGTCGATAAAGATAATACAGGGGGCATGTTTTTTCCCCTGCTCGAAAAGATCGCGAACACGAGACGCTCCGACGCCGACAAACATTTCCACGAAATCCGATCCGCTGATACTGAAGAACGGCACACTGGCTTCACCGGCAATGGCCTTGGCCAGCAGCGTTTTTCCTGTACCGGGAGGACCCACGATCAAGACGCCCTTGGGAATGCGGCCGCCGAGCTTTTGAAACTTGCGCGGATCCTTGAGAAACTCGATGATCTCGAGCACTTCGTTCTTGGCTTCTTCGATACCTGCAACGTCAGCGAACATCACCTTCTTACGCTCCTCCGTCAGCAGACGAGCTTTGCTCTTCCCGAAGGACATGGCCTTATTGCCCCCCATCTGCATTTGCCGCATCAAGAAGAACCACAATCCGAGGAACAGTACAAACGGCCCCCAGGTCACAAGGAAGGTAATGTACCAAGGGCTTTCATCCGGTGGCTTCGCCTCGATCTGCACGCCCCGATCCCGCAAGACCTGCACCAGTTCAGGATATTCCACTGAGTAGGTCCGTATACGGGTCTTGTCTTTCAAGACGGCGCTGATGTGGCTGGCTTTGATGATGACCCGCTCGATCTCTCCCTTGTCGAGTTTGGTCATGAACTCACTAAAAATCACATCTTCTTCAGGCTCATGGTGTGGAACGCTGAAAAGGTTGAACAGCAAAATCATGAAGAGGCCGACGACGACCCAGAAAAGTATATTCTTTGTCCTGGAATTCATCCAGATCTCCTTGTGGACGGCACGCAAGAGGTCAGAAAAACCGTGAACATGGTTGATGTTACCACAGGTTCATTCATACTGACAACCGTGTGACCACAGCCTTACTCTTGATCTTCCTCGATATCCAGGACAGCCAGATAGGGAAGGTTCCGGTACTTTTGCTGGTAATCGAGTCCATACCCGACCACATACTTATTCGGAATCTTGAACCCCACATAGTCGATGGCGACATTGACGGTCCGACGATCTGGCTTACTCAGCAAGGTGCAGACTTTAATTGACCGCGGCTTCTTTTTCGCCAAGGTCTTGATCAAGTGTTGGGCCGTCAGTCCGGAATCGACGATGTCTTCCACCAACAAGACGTCCTTACCTTTGATGTCCTCGGTCAGCTCGGTCACCACTTTAACCTTGCCGGATGCTTTTGCCCGAGACCCGTCACTCGTCACCATAAGAAAGTCCACTCGCATGGGAATTCTGATTGCGCGAGCCAAATCGGCATAGAAGGCATAGGCCCCCTTCAACACCCCCACCAAGACGAAATCCTTCCCTGTATAGTCGGTCGTGATCTGCTTGCCCAACTCACGAATCCGGGCACGCATTTCTTCCTGCGTCACGATCGGCCGACCGAAGATCCGTTCCATGCTCCCTTACTCCTTCTCTGAGGCCCTATTGCTCACCAAGACAACCAAACAACGTGTCGTCCCAGGTCGAACGACGAAGCGCTCATCCACCCGCATTCCCACCACCCAAAGAATTCCCTCTGGCGCCACCAATAATGGAACCTGCCCACGTTCGTGTCGAGCAACCTTCCTGTCGATAAAGAAATCCTGCAGCTTCTTGCTCTTCCCCTTCATCCCATGGGGAGAGAATCGATCGCCAGCTTGCCAAGCTCGAACCAATAAGGGCTCCGAAAACCGGTCAGCATCAAACAATGCTAATCCTTGAGAAGGAGCCTTACCCATCTCCTCGGCAGCACGACGAGTCATGAGTTGTACCTGAATTTGCTGGTTCGTTCCAGCCCAATAGACCGTGGAAGGCACTGGAAGCGGCAGGGTCTCTCCCTTCCCCTGTCCTGAATCAGCCCCATGCCTGTGATTTCTTCCTATATCTGGGCTAAATCGCACCGACCCCTGATCCAGAGTCACAAGGGCCTGCTTCAAAGACAGCCGGGTCCCGCTCCGTCCCTTGAGAAAGACACGCCGAACTGACTCCACCACGCGAACGCTGCTGGCGCGCCCCTCGTCGTCGTAGGTCCGCAGGACCGTCCGAACGAGACGCCGCTGAAGCGCAACCGGCAACTCGATGAAGGCCTGACGGTTAAGCCGTTGCACGTCTCCAGAATCCTGGCTCACGAGTGTACGCACCAGTGAACTTGTAATTTGCTCTAGATATTGTTCGTCCGCGCGCAATAGATCTGCCTGCCGCTGCAACACAAGGACGGCAGCCGGCGCCAACTGCGTGATGACAGGAAGGAGTTCCTTCCTGATCCGATTGCGATGAAAGAGCGGCTTCTCATTGCTCGAATCACGACGATAGGTCAGCCCTTCATGATCCAAGTATGCCAACACCTCCTCTCGGGTGGAAGCCAGGAGCGGACGAATAATTCTGTCTTCACGGGCGTAGGGCATCCCCGCTAACCCGGTCAGGCCCGCTCCGCGCAACAGCCACATAAGCACCGTTTCCGCCTGGTCATTGGCAGTATGACCGACCGCAATGCGGTCAGCCCCTACCTCGTGCGCCAATTGCTTCATGAAGTCATAGCGCGCGTCGCGGGCCGAGGCTTGAAGCGATGAGCGCTGTCGGCGCTTGACCAGCTTGGGCCGATGAATGACAAGAGCCAGCTGTCGTTCTTGACAAAAATTGTTGACGAACGATTCGTCACCGTCGGATTCCGGTCCGCGCAACCCATAATTACAATGGACCACTGTTAGCGTGAGCCGCCAGGACCGGGCCAGGCGATGGAGGAGAGACAGCAAGGCGACCGAGTCGGGCCCACCCGACACCGCCACCAACAAGTGATGACCGGGAACGAACAGCTGTTGCTGACGCACCGTCCGAACAAGATGGGTCAACAACGCCGGTCGTGCGGCGGACCTGGATGACGGCCTCATGATCGTCGTCTCCATGGCCATGGTGGCCATGGCTACTGAACTCCCTGCGGAATTTGTCGCAAACTGATGCGCGCCTGCTCCACATCACGGGCAATTTGCTTCGACAGATCGTCGGCAGATGCAAAGGTGTGGTCGCCGCGTACCCGTGCCACAAACTGCACGGAGATCTCCTGGCCATAGAGATCACTGGTCTGATCCAACAGATGGACTTCGATCAGCCGCTCGCCCGCTCCAAAGGTCGGCCTCGTCCCAATATAAGCGATCGCATCATAGGTCTGAGTACCGTGGACAGTCCGCGCGGCATAGACTCCATCGGGCGGCACGACGCGATCAGCCGGGACGCGCAGATTGGCAGTAGGCCAGCCCAGCGCCTGCCCCTGCTGCATCCCCTGTACCACGGCGCCTCGAATTCCGTATACGCGTCCAAGTAACCTGGTAGCCCGCTCCATATTCCCTGTCTGAATCAGTTGGCGAATCCTGCTTGAACTCACCACGTCCCCCTCAATCATCACGGGAGCCACAGGATGTACGCGAACACCGTACTGCCCGCCGAGACGCACGAGGTCATCGATACGCCCGGCCCGGCCCTGCCCGAACGCAAAATGATTGCCCACAAACAGTTCAGACAGAGTGAGAGAGCGATGCAGGATATCCTCGACAAATTGATCTGGGCTCATTGCTGCGAAGGTGGGGGTAAAGTTCAGGAAGACCACTTCATCGATCCCCGCAGCTTCGAAGTGTGCAAGCTTTTCCTCCCGACTGGTAAGAAAACGAAGATCGATGTGGGGCGCGAGGATTTTCACCGGATGCGGTTCGAAGGTCAGCACGAGCGCGGTCCCCTGTGCCTTCCGGGCCGTCTCGACCACCGTCCGCAGCAGTACTCGATGGCCCAGGTGGTGCCCATCGAAATTGCCGATCGTGGCGACCGGGTACGGACGTGGACACTCATCGGATAGCCCACGCGTGACTTTCAGCATGGTCGTCAGCGGAGGAGACGCGCTGCGTCTTTGGCAAAATAGGTCAAAATGAGATCTGCGCCGGCCCGCTTAATCGAGAGCAAGGATTCCATCATGGCCCGCGCTTCGTCGAGCCAGCCGGCTTTGGCGGCCGCCTTGATCATGCTGTACTCCCCGCTCACTTGATAGGCCGCTACCGGCAACAACATCTGCGCTCTGGCCGCAGCAATGATGTCAAGATACGGCAGTGCCGGTTTCACCATGATGATGTCGGCCCCCTCTTCAACATCGAGGGCGATCTCGCGAAGCGCTTCCCGCCGATTAGCCGGATCCATTTGATAGGATTGTCTGTCACCGAATTGCGGGCTTGAACATGCCGCATCCCGGAACGGTGCATAAAAGCACGACGCGAATTTAGCGGCATAGGCCATAATTGGCAGCTCTGGAAAACCTGCTTGATCCAGTTCCGCCCGGATCGCCGCCACCCGCCCATCCATCATATCGGACGGCGCCACCATGTCAGCCCCGGCTTGCGCATGGGTCCTCGCCATCGCACGGAGACACTCCAACGTTTCATCGTTGAGAATCCGCCCGTCCTTGACGATTCCGCAATGGCCGTGATCGGTGTATTCGTCGATACAGACGTCGGTCACGACCATCAGCCCCGGGACCTGGTCCTTCACCGCTTTGACGGCCCGCTGCACGATGCCGTTCGGATCAAACCCCGCACTCCCCCGATCGTCTTTCCGATCAGGAATCCCAAAGAGGATGATGGCGGGAATCCCCAAAGCTGCGATCTCACTTGCCTCTTTCAGCAAGAGATCGACTGAGAGCCGGAACTGGCCCGGCATCGCGGCGATCTCCTCTCGCCGGTCTCGCCCTTCGACGACGAACAGCGGAGAGATAAAATCAGACGGGGCAAGGCTCGTCTCCCGTACCATGCGACGAAAGGCCTCATGCTGCCGCAGTCGCCGGAGCCGCTGTATTGGGAAGGCCATCGGATTACTTCCTCGGGAGATTCGTCAAGAATACCACGAGGTCGCGCACAGAAATCATGCCGACCAAATTGCCACCCAGAGTCACGCCGAGATGGCGGGTATGCGTTTGGGCCATCAAATCGTTGGCATCTAACACTGTCTTATTCGCCTCGATCGTCAAGATCGGGGCAGACATAATCTGTTCGACCGTTGTCTTGTGGGTATCGGCACCAGCCGCTACCACGCGCCGGACCATATCGGTATCCGTGAGGATGCCGACGATCTCCTTCCCGTTCGTCACGAACAGGCTGCCGATGCCACGATCCCGCATGATACGTGCCGCCGTCTGTGCATCCGTATCCCGCGCAACCGTAATAAACTTCTCCCTCGGAACCATGAACGACTTGACTGGAACCATACAATGTCCTCCCTTGACTAATTCAGTCCGTCACCCTGCCGTATGCTTCGGCCTATCCGCGCGTAGAAACGGCAATTCGAGACTCTTCCCTGAAATACCTCACGATTGCTTCTGCCAGCGCCGGCACAGTATTTTCAGACGGCATGACCGTGACCGTCAACCCATACTCCTCCGCCGTGCGTGCCGTAATGGGTCCGATGCAGGCAATTACTACCCGCGCGACAAGTGATCTCACCGCGTCCCGCCCACCAAAGACTTCCACGAAATTGCGGACGGTGGAGGAACTCGTGAAGGTCACCGCCGCCACCCGCCCATCGTGAAGCTGTTGCGTCAAGGACGCAACGTCCACTGGGGGAGCGAGCGTGCGATAGACAGGGATCACATCGACGGTTGCCCCTAACTCACGCAACTGTTCCGGCAAGATTTCGCGAGCGACTTCGGCGCGTGGGATCAAGACGTGGCTCCCACGGACTCCCACTTGGGCCAATGCGGTAATCACACCCTCTGCCTGAAACTCGGTTGGAACGACATCCGGAGTCAGCCCATAGGTTCCCAGTTCCTGCGCAGTTCTTGGTCCAATCGCGCATAGGCGAAGGTTCGCCAACGCGCGCGCATCTTTCCCTGCCGCATGAAGCCGGTCCATGAAAGGCCGCACCCCGTTCACGCTGGTAAAAATCAACCATTGATAGGTACTGAGACGAATCACCGCGTCATCGATCGCCTGCCAACTGGCCGGAGGCACGATCTGAATCGTCGGGACTTCAACCGGTTCCGCGCCATAGGCCGCCAGTAGCTGGGAAAATTCTCTTGCCTGCTCCTGCGCACGGGTGAGCACGATCCGTTTCCCGAAGAGCGGCTTGGTTTCAAACCAATTCAGCTGTCCTCGCAATCGCACGACCTCACCCACAACGATCACCGTCGGCGGTTCGAGATGTGCAACTTCCGCTTTCTCGACAATATCGCCCAATGTCCCCACGATAGTCTGTTGGTCGGCTTTGGTCCCCCAACGGATCGCCGCAGTCGGCGTGTCGGGCGACCGCCCCTCCGACAGTAACTGTCTGACGATCGAAGGAAGATTCTTCATGCCCATCATGAACACGAGCGTCCCTGATGTACTGGCCAATTTGGGCCATTCCACAAATGCCGCCGGCTTGGTGGGATCTTCGTGCCCGGCCACAAACGTAACCGTGGAAGCCAACGTTCGATGGGTCACCGGAATGCCCGCATAGGCAGGAACCGCGACCGCCGCCGTCACACCAGGCACAATCTCGAAGTCGACCCCTGCAGCGGCCACCGCTTCTGCTTCTTCTCCACCGCGTCCGAAGACAAACGGGTCGCCCCCTTTGAGCCGAACCACCACGTTCCCCTCCTTGGCACGCTCAATGAGCAGTCGATTGATGTCGGCTTGGTCTTGATACTGCCCACGTCCACGCCGGCCAACATAGATGCGCTGGGCCGTGGCCGGAGCATACTGCAGTAAGACAGAATTCGCGAGATAATCGTACAGGACGATATCGGCCTGCTCCAGGCATTCCTTCCCTTTCAGCGTCAAGAGTCCAGGATCGCCTGGTCCCGCTCCCACTAGATAGACCTTCCCAGATCTTGTCGGTTTCGTCATGTGGTCCCGTAGATCGCTTGAAGAATTCTATCGCCACCACGTGCGAGCAATCGTTCCGCGAGTTGAATACCGATCGACTCCGGATCCTCAATGGTTCCTTCAACGGTATCGCGAATGAGCTCTTTGCCGTCCACGCTGGATACCAACCCTTCTAGTCTCACCCCTCTCCCGACCACTGTCGCATGCGCCGCGATCGGAACCTGACAGCCTCCTTGGAGCCGATGGAGCAAGGCACGTTCGGCAAGAACGGCTATCTTACTTGGGGCATGGTCCAAGCCACTCAACAACGAATGGATAAAGGGATCGGCGCGCCGGCCCTCGATGCCCAGCGCCCCCTGGCCAATAGCAGGCAAACTAATCTGCGGCGCAAGATACTCCGTAATCTCATGCGCCCAGGCCAATCGCCGGAGCCCGGCCGCGGCAAGCACGATGGCGTCGAACTGTCCCTCCCGTAATTTCTTGAGACGGGTGTCCAAGTTCCCGCGCAACATGGCAATCGTGAGATCAGGCCTGGAATGCAGGAGTTGTGATTGGCGGCGAAGACTGCTGGTCCCGATCCGGGCGCCACGAGGAAGGTCCACGAAGGACCGCCCGTCACGACTAATCAGGGCATCCCTGGGATCCTCGCGGGGCGGCACACAGAGGATAGCCAATCCCTCGGGCAACTCCGTGGGCACGTCTTTCATACTATGCACCGCCAGGTCGATCTCGCCGCTCAACAGCGCTTCCTCGATCTCCTTCACGAACAGTCCCTTCCCGCCAATTTGGGCCAGCGGGACATCCAGAATCTTGTCTCCCGATGTTTGGATCTTCCGCAACGTCACCGTCACATGCGGAGCCAGCGCGTGCAACTGTCCCTGCACCCACTCGCTCTGCTGCACCGCCAGCTTACTCCCGCGCGTTCCAAGCACGACGGTTGAGCGTTCATGGCCGACTTTTGACATGGCTCCCTTTCACCGACTCACATCTGGTCTGTCCGGTTGATTTGGTTCATCTGGTTAGTTCTGTTCAACCACACGAACGAGACAAACCAAATAAACCAACTAACGGTCTTCTAATGCTCAATGGTCCGACATCTTCGAACCAGCTCTCGGCGTCGCCTCTTCAGTATTCCGGACATCTTCTTGTGACGAATGACCGGTCTCCGGCGCAGATGACGCACTCCCATTGACTTTGGAGACCGCAGGGTCGCTGAGGCTAAAAAAGCGTCTCGCCGCTTCGACAAAGGCAGCCCCCTCTGAGGAATTCACCTCGGCCTTGAGCGTTACCATCGTATTATGAATGAGTTTATTCACGATCGACGACGCCATAGCTTCTACTAATTCACGCTCCGGCGCAGACAGATTCGCCAACCGCCCCAAGGTCTTCTCGACTTCCGCCCGCTTGATATCATCGACCCTCATACGAAGGGCCATGATGGTGGGAGTCACTTCGAGCGACTGGAGCCATTGACGGACGATTACGACTTCATCCACCACCATCCGCTCGGCCTTTTCGGCCTCCTGCAAGCGCCCGCCGCGATTCTGTTCAACCCGTGCTTTCAAATCGTCGATGTCGAAGAGGAAAGCATTATCCACATGCCGCACGGCCGGATCGATATTGCGGGGAACCGAGATGTCGATCAGGAACATCGGACGATTCATCCGTTGCTTGATCGAGCGCTGCACGTCATCCTCGCTCACAAGATAATGCGCGGCACCGGTCGACACCAAGACGATATCGGCCAAAGCCATATCCTCCCGAAACTCCTCAAATGCGACTGCGATGCCGCCAAACCGGTTTGCCAACTCCAGGGCATGTTGTGGATTCCTGGTCGTCACCCGCACATGCCGGACACCGCTGGCAATGAAATGCCGTGCCGCCAACTTCGCCATCTCCCCCGCCCCCACCAACAGCACCGTCTTCTCGCTTAAGTCCGAGAAGATCTTTTTGGCTAGTTCGACCGCGGCATAGCTGACCGACACCGCCATCTCGGCAATTTTCGTTTCCGTTCGCACACGCTTAGCGACGGAGATCGCTTTCTTCACGACCTTGTTCAGAATGATACCGGTCGTCTTGTGTGTAAGCGCGACGTCGAAGGCCTCTTTGATCTGGCCCAGAATCTGCGACTCACCGACGATCATAGAGTCGAGACTGGAAGCCACACGAAATAAATGGCTGATCGCCCGATCCCCCTGGTGACAGTACATATGGGGAGTCAGTTGCTCCGAGGACAGCGAAAGGTGGGCGTCAGCGAGGAAATCCTGGATTCGTCCATACCCTGCTTCGATCTCATCGACAACGGCATAGACCTCAACACGATTGCACGTCGATAATAATATCCCTTCCCGCACCCCCTGGTACGAACAGAGACGGGTCAGGGCTTCGCCCATCCGGCTCTCAGGGACCGCAAGTTTCTCGCGGATTTCGACCGGGGCAGTCTTGTGGCTCAAACCGACGACGACAATGTGCATATTACGACACCGGTCCGTGACTTTTGAGGACCACACCGATGAGGGTCAGAATAACCCCGGCAAATCCAATGATTGTCAGGTACGCCGCGCGTTTGGCTCTCCAGCCCACCGTCAGCCGTCCCATCAATACCACAAAGTAGAATACCCACGTCACCACCGCCCAAGTTTGCTCGGGATTCCAATTCAGATATGACCCCCGAGAGAATTCGGCAGAAAGCGCACCAGTAATGATGCCGAGCGTGAGCAGCG
>JAENWB010000171.1:0-6342 GCA_016650275.1 Nitrospiraceae bacterium
GATCGAAAAACATTGAGACACCCGGAAAGAGTTTGAGGACTTTGGGCCTCACGTCGTTCATGATTTCCACTTGGTTCCGTGCCCGTTTGTCCGGTGTGACGAGATGGACGGAGATGGCCGACGTATGGGGGCCGGTGTTCGGATTGAACAGGGAGGAGCGGCCCTGGGCTAACACACCCGTACTGGAGACGATGGTTTCCAGCTCCTCGGCAGGAATCTGTGCCCGCAGCACCCGTTCGACCTCGGCCACTTGCTGCTCGGTTTTTTCCACTCGTTGACCGACCGGTCCGCGCAGGACGATGCGGAACTGGCTTTCATCCGACACCGGCAAAAACTCCGTCCCGATTTTGGGTACCAGCGCGAGCGAGGCGGCGAAGAGGAGCAGGATGCCGGTGATGAAGAGCTGGCGATGGGCCAAGACCCAGCGGAGCGATTCCTCGTAGCCTTTGTCCAATGACTCATACCGTTCGCGACTCCAATTCATCAGGCGTACGAACCATGTCGGCATCGAACGGTGAGACTCCTGTTCCGGCTTGAGGAATTTGTAGCAGAGAGCCGGGGTCACAGTGCGGGAGACGAAGAAGGAGGTGAACAGCGAGATCGCGATCGTGATGGTCAGGGGAATCAGGAGCAAGCGGGCTATTCCGGCGACGAAGAAAATGGGGAGGAAGACGACGACCGTGGTGATCGTCGAGGCCAAAATAGGCATTGCCACTTCGCGAGCCGCTTCCAGAATCGCATCCCAGCGCCGGGCGGTGGTGTTGAGATGGCGCTGAATATTTTCGAGTTCCACAATGGAGTCATCGACGAGCCGACCGATTCCAAGGGCCAGGCCTCCCAGCGTGAACACGTTTAGGGTTTGCCCGGAGAAGTACAGCACGATGAAGGTCACCATGACCGAGAGGGGTATGGCGACAGAAATGATCAGCGTGCTCGTGAGATTGCGCAGAAAAATCAAGATGACCACCGCAGCCAGCAGCGAGCCGTGCAGCCCCTGCTCAATGAGGTTGCTGATCGACTGGCGGATGTAGACCGATTGGTCGAAGGAAATGCCAAGCTTCACGTTGGGCGGGATGCCGACCATCTTCGGTAGGGCGTTGCGCAGCGCATCCACCACCGCCACGGTGTTGGCAATGGGCTGTTTGTTCACCCGTAGATACACCGATCTAGCCCCGTCGGTCCTGACGATGTTGGTCTGAATGTCCGACGAATCGGTCACGGTTCCGACATCCCGCACGCGCACGGGGCTGCCCTGTTGATTGACCTTCACGATCACGTCTTGGATCGGGTCGACCGCGCGGAACTGATTATTGGTGAAGACGTTGTAGTCCAGATTGCCGGCTTTGATGTTGCCTGAAGGGAGAATGAGGTTGGCGGCCTTCACGGATTTGACGACGTCGAGGATCGAGAGGCTTCGGGCGTTCAATAGGGCTGGGTCGAGGTTGATATTGATCTGGCGGATCTTGCCGCCTTCTACGGTGGCGGCGGCGACGTTGGCGATCTGTTCGATTTGCGGCGCAATCGTATTATAGGCCAGGTCGTAGAGGGCCCGTTCGTCGAGATTGTCGCTGGAGACCGTCACGAGGGAGACAGGAATATTGGAAACGTCGAACTTGATGATAAAGGGTTGCAGAATGCCGGGTGGGAGGCTGTTGAGAATTTGGGTGATGCGTTGCATCACCTCCATCTGTCCGGCGTCAATGTCCGCGCCCCAGTTGAACCAGATCTGTACCCCGCCGATGCCTTGTTTCGAAAACGACTCGACATGCTCGACGTTCGACGCAGAACTGACGGCTTTTTCGATGGGGTAGATGACACTCTGCTCGATATCGAGCGGCGGCGCACCTTTATAGATGACGCCGACGAAGGCGACGGGCACTTGAATCTGTGGAAAGAGATCGACCGGTAGCCGCTGCAGGGAGGTGGCGCCCAGTATCACCATGGCAAAGGACAGCATCAGGATGCCGATGCGATTGCGAAGTGCGAGGAGGGTCAGCCACATGATGAAGACATAAGGCGTGAAACGTGAGACGTGAAACGTAAGACGTCAGGGAATGAGGCGGGACGTGGAAGTCGGGAGGATGATTTTACATCACGGTTCACGTTTTACGTCTCACCTTTCGCGGGATTCATCGGCTGCGTCTGCACGGGAGTCCCGTCATGCACGAGGTCTTTTCCGGAGACGATCACCTGCTCAGATCCGTCTAAGCCCATGATGATCTCCACCCGGTTCTCGTCGCGGACTCCGATGTCCACCGGCACCCGCTGGGCCTTCCCTTCGCGCACAATGTAGACATATTGGGCATCTTCCAATCGACTCACCGCGTCGATGGGGATCTGAATCGCGTTTCGGTGAGTGCCGACCAGGACCTCTACGCGGGCGAACATGCCGCCTTTCAAAACATGATCTTTGTTGGGGAGATCCACCTCGATCGTCATCGTGCGGGTGGCCCGGTTCAGCGCCTGGACGATACGGGTGACTGTGCCTTCGAAGACGCGCTCTGGATAGGCCTCGGCTCGCACTTCTGCCTTTTGACCCACATGAATGAGTGGAACGTCTTTCTCGACGACCTCAATCAGAATGCGGACCGTCCGGATCTCATGGAGGGTGAGGATCCCACGCGAAATGGTGGAGGTGCCGGCGGTCGCCCCGCTTACATAGGCGCCGAGATCGAGGTTGCGTTCGGCCACGTAGCCCGCGAAGGGGGCACGGATATACGAGTAGGCCAGGTTCGTCTCGGCCTGTGCCAGGGCGACCTCCATTTGCTGGACCTGCGCGCGGAGTGAGTCGAGCGCTGCCGCCGCCGCGTCGTACGCGACCTGGGCGTTATCCAGATCTTGCTGCGAGACAAACTGGTCTTTAATCAGCGCCTGCATCCGATTGAGCGTGAGGGTGGTGTTGCGGACCGTGGCGTCCTGCTGCGCGACTCTCGCTTTGGCGGCAGCCAGGTTTGCCTTGGCCTGGTTGACGGCATGCTGATAATCCGTGTGATCGATCTCGATCAGAAGCTGGTTGACTTTGACTAGGTCGCCTTTATCGACGTAGATCTTTGCAATGTAGCCGTTAACCCGTGAAAACAGATTGACCGTTTGGTTGGGAGTGATGTCGGCGGTATAGGTGAGTCGAATGTCCAGGTCCTGCTTCAGCGGCGCCACGGTCGCGACGGTGATGGCCCGGGCCGCGCGGGTGTCGTTCTTGGCCCCGCTGCTGAGGCGAAACACGACAAGGGCCGTGATCGCAAGGAAAATAATGATTCCGAGCGTGACAATAGGATGTTGCTTCAGGGGATTCATCGCGCCTGCCTCACCGGCGACTTACGGTTCGCCGGTTTCTTGATCAGTCCGGTGAGGAAGAGGTCGACGTATGTTGCCACCGTGTCTTCATGGGATTGATGCATTGGGACTCTGAATATCTCATGGAGCAGACGGTGATGGACAACCATGCCGATGAAGGCGCGGGCAGCCAGGAGGGGATCGACAGGCCGAAACGCGCCGTCTTCAATTCTTGTGCGAATGTACGCGGCGAGGTGATCGTAGAACACTTTGTGGTGCTTGCCGAAGAACATCTCGGAAAGTTCGTGCCCTTCCAGTGCGCTGAATAAGAGGAGCCGCAAGAGTGTGGAATCGACGCCGGGGCGAATGCGATAGCTTGCAATCATCGTGAAGACGCGATGGTCGTCGTGTTTTTTGGCCGCCGCCTCCACCGCTTCAAGCAGTTCGTTGACGGTCACTTTTTCTTCCAGGATTGCGGCATAAAGCGACCGCTTCGTTGGAAAGTGTTTGAAGACCAAGGCCTCGCTTACACCCGCTGCTTTGGCAATTTCTCTTGTTGTGGTGCCGTTGAACCCTTTTGCGGCGAAGAGCGAAGCGGCGGCCACGATGAGGCTGGCTTGGCGATCGTGTGCAGAAGCCCGCTGCCCGTTCCCATTGGTGCTTTGCCTGGTCCGGATCTTCATGGTAAGTAAGTGCTCACTCACCAAGATCCTAGCACGCAGTGTTTCGATGGGGCAAGCAGAGGGGCGACAAGTCTTACCCCGGATCGGCAAAGCAGTGCAGGCTTTGCAGAAATGTACCCGTAGGGCACCCTGTGTGAGTCGAGGCCCTGGAGGGGGGGCGGGAACCCATCTTTCTTCATGATTCCTGTGTCTGCCGGAAGGGTAAGGGGATTCACAGGCAGGCATAGGTAGCAGAAGCGTGTATGAGTAATGTGAGCTAGGGCAGGGATTTGAGATGCGGCAGTCGTGGGCTCGAATTGTCCACGAGAGTAAATAAGGGAGGCCCGCCTCTGAGTGTGGAGCGGTTCATGTGCTTCCAGATGAAATGGCGTAGCCGGGTCCGCTCTCGTGCCATGACGCGAAGAAATTTTATTCCGTATTCGTTTCCTGCGGCCCAGATCACCAGAACCTCCGAGATAAGAACCGGACGGGACGCCTCAGGAATTGTTAGGTAGAGATCCCAGAAACTTCCTGTGGGCAACACCTGAGCGCTGCAGAGTTTGCAGCCGCTCTCGGACAGGTCTAGAGCCACCCCATCGCCAACATGTTGGAAGCTATCTGTTGCTGAATAGCGGACCATGATCTGAACAGGAACCCGCTGAGCCGCTCTGCGGTCAGGGGCCTGAGCTGGGGGGTGGGTCGTCACTCGTTTATCTGTCCGTTGTCGTCCGGTCATTGGGTTCTCCGTGGAGTTCTCCGTGCAACAGGCGTTCAGCTAATCGAAATGCGCGAGATTCGAGTATAAGAAGTAACGGAGTCGGGTTCGTTCTCGTAGGTTCATCTTGAGGATTTCGACTCCGAACCGACGTCCTGAAGTCCAAGCCACCCTCGTTTCCATTACGAACAACGGGTCTTGTCCGTCGGGGAGGTAGAGAAAAATCGTGAGTTCCATTCCCCGCGTGACCGAGGCGTTACCGCGAATGCCCAATCCCGTAGGCGAGAGATCCGTGACCATGCCATCGCCCATGAGGATCTCGCCGGAATGGTCTTGGGCTGAGTACATTAGTCCGAACTCTACCGGGGGCCGGGGGTCTCGCCTCCGATTGACCGCTTCCGCCACAGACTGAAGCCCGTTCCCAGATGTGACCTGTTCTCGTTTCATGAGGGCACCTCCTTGTTCCTGCTAAGGTCTCAGATGCCGCCGTCGCGGCCTGAGGGGGTGACGTGATTCCACAAGAAGAATCGCAGATGATTCTTCTCTTCCAGCTTCAGGGCCCCGAGCTCCACTCCAAATCGACGTCCCGCAACCCAGGAAACTCGACTCTGGGCAATGCATAATGGCTCCGTCATTCCAGGAAGGTCGACAAAGAGCGCTATTTCCATGCCGGGTATGACTGACCGATTCCCGCAAATGCCGATCCCGTCCGGTGAGAGGTTGGTGACGAGGCCGTCACCGATCAGCATCTGGCCAGAGTCCATGCTGGAATAGAGCAATGAGAAGAGTGCTGGGGTACGGCTGCCATGCCGACGATCGGATTGACCGGGGGATTCAACTATCGTGGTGACGGGAGTGGCGGTGTGAGTATCCATGATTTACTCCGTGACGTTTGATCGACGCTTAGACGATACGGAATGCCGTCCGTCGATCGTCTAAAGAAGACACCCTGATATTTTTCCAAATAACGTCTTGCCGGCGCTTGCTTTCTTCGGGTGACAGCTTGGGGAATCTGACGGCAAATGAGTCTCTGGCGATCCAGGAGACGAGGACGTCGGTGAGGCGCATGGGGGCTTGTCCATCTTCAAGATCAAGGAGCAAAGTAAGGTGGCTACCCAGCGAGCTCGTGGCTGTGTCCAAGATCTTGTAGCCAGTTTTGGAGAGGTCTTTCAGGGCTCCCTCTCCTGTGACGATTCGTGCGCCTTCCTCCCCTGAGTACGTAATTCGGTATCGAATTGGAACTCGTTCGGCATAGCGCCGGTCCAAGAGAGAATGAGCTTTCTGATTGTTGTCCTTGAGAACGGGGTGGCCCAGCTTCATCAGTGCCTCCTCAGAGTGGTGCCGCCGAGGTTCCGCTGTCCTCCGCGCACTGTGAGAATACCGCATCCAAGAATTTCGACTATCCCTCAAGCGAGGGGATTGAGGCCCCACCAGAAGGGGGGAGTTGGGCGCTGGGCCGCAATTGGAAAGGGTTTCCTGACAGGATAGCCGAACGAGACATGCGAAACTGAGGGGAAAGGCGAGACGGACGATGGTTCGAGGTCCGAATTCCGAAGTTCGAGGTTTTCAGAACTTCGAACCCTGAACTTCGGATCGCGCCTATCGTGCCCTTGAGAAACTGGCTGATTTTTTCAGCATCCTGTTAAATGTTTCGGGAAGGCCAGCCAGGAGGCGGGATGACGACTGTTAAAA
>JAENWB010000172.1:0-15480 GCA_016650275.1 Nitrospiraceae bacterium
CCCAGCTTGATCTCTTCGGCACTTAGCTGTCAGCCTCCGGCTACCGGCTTAAGGCCAAGCCGTTTGACAACTACGAGGACCGCTTCGCATCTTCGAGGTCCTCCGGCTGATTCGATTCGATCGCTTCGTCCTCAGCTGGATGCTCTTCCTCTGGAATATCGAACCAGGACACAAGCATCTCGTCCCACCAGGCTTCATCGATCTCTTTCCCAGGATCGCTGCCTAAAAACGCGACATCGTCCGTCGTGATGTCTGGACCGACCAGTTGAGGCTGGAACTTCGCTCGCTCGACGATTTCTTTCGTAGCATACCCTCCGACAATCCAGGAATCCGGATCGGCGCGACGGGACTTGTAGGCCTTGAGCCCGATCTTGAGATACATGAAGATCTGCCGTTGCGCAGGATCCCCGACACCGGATTGCGGCAGACCCAACGTCTTTTCAATCTTCTTGCGCCAATGCCGGTCGTCATATCGCGACGTAATCAACTGGAGCATGGTCTCTCCAAATTCAGCATTGAGCGGCATGGTACTCGTGACTCCTCTTACGACCTAACAGGATACTGAATAAGTCCGCCAGCTTCGTTCTCGCATCGTTCAGACCCTCAACGTACCCCAGAGGGTACGACTCGGCCCTTCACTCGCTGCGGCCTTGCTGGACGAACTTTTTGAGCATCCTGCTTGTCCCAGAAGTGCAGGCTAATGAAACTTAGGTGTGCCCAAATAGTTCTTCTGCAGCCTGCTAAAGATGCTGTTTGAAAAATGCTGTGGCACGTGCCCAGGCATCTTTGGCCGCCTCAGGCCGATACACAGTCTTGTCCATATCACGGAAAAAAGCATGAGGCGCGCCTGGATAGGTTTTGATCTCGCCTGACTTATTATATTTCTTGAAGCCTGTCGCAAGCCGTTGAACATCTGCCTTGGTAATCCAGCCGTCATCCTCTCCATAAAAATACAGCACAGGAGCCGACAGCTGTTGCAGCGGAGCATCCGGATTCGGCACCTGACCATAGAAGGGCACGGCTGCCTTAATATCTTTGTTCACACAAGGCAACATAAGCGCATAGGATCCTCCCATGCAAAACCCGGTGACTCCGATTCTGGTGGGGTCGACTTCAGGGACGGACTTCAGATAGGCGACGGTTGCGTTGAGATCCTTGAGTCCATCCTCCTGCTGCAGCGTATTCATCAGCCTGCCTGCTTCGCCAGGGTCTGTCGTGAGGGCATATCCCAACCGGGAGTATAGATCCGGGGCGATCGCCACATAACCATCAACGGCATAGCGCCGTGCCACGTCCTTGATGTGTTCGGTCAGTCCCCACCATTCCTGAATCACAATAATCGCGGGGCGTCGCACCTTGGTCTGCGGAGCTGCCACATAGGCCCGCATCGTTACCTTGTCACTAGGATACTGGACCAGCGTTTCTCTGATTGAGTCGGCCATACGTCACCTCCCCGCTGGTGCGAGTTTTGAGTTATGAGTGCTGAGTAATGAGTTATGAATTCCGAGTTAAGGAAATAGTCTCGCGTCTCAACCTTCGACTCAGAACTCAACACTCAAGACTCAGAACTGGCAACTCGCCGCGAAACGAGGCTAGTTGCCTGCCACCATCATCTCTGCAATCTTCACGGTCGGGCTGGCAATGCGCCCACGAAACACGAGATCGCTGCCGATCATCTCAATCCCCGCAAACATGTCTTTCAGATTGCCCGCAATCGTGATCTCTTCTACGGGGTAGGCCAGCTCGCCCCCTTCGATCCAAAATCCGGCAGCCCCCCGTGAATAATCACCGGTCACCATGTTAATACCAAAGCCGATGAGGTCAGTGATATACAGACCCTGTTTCACCGTCTTGATAATGTCTTGTGCCGTTTTCACCCCTGGCGCGAGATAGAAATTCGTAGGACCGACCGAGGGATTTTCACCGACGCTGCGCGAGGCATTACCGGTCGAGGCCAACCCGAGCTTCCTCCCGGAATAGGTGTCGAGCAGATAGCTCTTCAACACCCCTCGTTCCACCACTGTCGTCTTCCTGGTCGGAAGACCTTCGCCATCGAACGGTCGAGAGCCCAGCCCTCCGACTACTCGTCCATCGTCATAGACCGTCACATACTCAGGAGCCAGCGGCTTGTCCAATTGGCCTGCCAGAAACGAAGCCCCTTTATAGAGTGAATACCCCGACACCGCGCTGCAGAGATTTCCCATAAGACTGCCCGCCATCTCGGCATCGAAAATGACAGGAACTCGTTGGGTGGCCACCTTCCTCGCCCCAAGCTTTCGGACCGTTCGCCGCGCTGCTTCTAGTCCTACCGCTTCCGGGGAATCCATCTTGGCGAATTTCCGTTGCACATCGTACCAGGAATCGCGTTGCATGGCCCCGGTCTCCGGATCGGTGGCGACCGGCGACACCGACATTGAGAAACTGGAACTCTGGTACTCCCCCAGGAATCCGTGACTGTTGCCGAGCACGACACGCCCCGAGGAAGAGTCGAAATCCCCCCCTTCAGAATTCGTCACGCGCTCGTCTGTAGACATGGCGGCAGCCTCTACCCGCTTAGCCAATTCGATCTGTTGTTCCGTATTCAGTCTGGTGGGATCGTAGAGATCCAAATCCGGCCTCTCTCCCGCCATCTGATCCGCCGCCGGCAAGCCGGACACCTGATCTTCCACGACGGCCTTCGCCAAAATACAGGTCTCGGCGACAAGTTGATTCAAGGAGTCCGCTGAAAAATCTGAGGTGGAGGTACTGGCAGAGCGTTTCCCAACAAACACACGCAAGCCGAGATGCTTCTCCCGCGCTTTCGTGAGGCGATCGACGGCACCCAACCGGACTTGCACTGAAAATGTTTCTCCGTCGGCAATAATGATGTCGGCTTCCGTCGCCCCACTGTGCTTCGCCTTGACCAAGAGATCCATGGCGAGTTGGCTATATCCATCGCGCTGTTGTATCTGCTGACTCATCGTTGCGTCCCGCCCACGGTTATTTCGTCGATTCGAATGGTTGGCAAACCTACGCCCACGGGAACGGATTGCCCCTCTTTGCCACAGGTACCAATGCCCTCGTCGAGCTTAAGGTCGTGGCCGACCATCGAGACTTTGGTAAGGATCTCCGGCCCGCTGCCGATCAAGGTCGCGCCCTTGACAGGCCTCGTCACCTTCCCCCCCTCGATCAAGTAGGCTTCGCTGGCGGAAAACACGAATTTACCGTTGGTGATATCAACCTGCCCGCCACCGAACGACACGGCATACAACCCACGATCGACCGAGCGGATGATCTCCTCAGGGTCCGACGTCCCGGCCAACATAAACGTATTCGTCATGCGCGGCAGCACCACACTTTGGTAACTTTCTCGCCGCCCATTGCCGGTCACGGGAATGCCCATCAGACGCGCATTTAATTTATCGGTGATGTAGCCGCGTAGAATCCCCCGTTCGATGAGCACCGTGCGACCAGTCGGGGTCCCTTCATCATCCATGTTGAGCGAGCCCCGCCGGCCCGGCAACGTTCCATCATCGACGATCGTACAGACGTCGGAGGCCACCCGTTTACCGAGAAGGTGAGAGAAGGCTGAGGTTTTCTTGCGATTGAAGTCCGCTTCCAGGCCATGGCCAATGGCTTCATGCAACAAAATCCCCGGCCATCCTCCGCCCAGCACGACCGGCATCACACCGGCTGGCGCTTCGACGGCAGACAGGTTGAGAATCGCTGCACGTGCCGCTTCACGTGCATACCGCAGATACCGGTCGCCCTCGTGATAGAACTCAAAACCGACACGGCCACCCCCGCCAAACGAGCCGGCTTGGCGTTGACCATTCTCCTCGGCGATACAGGTGACTTGCAGCCTCGAAAGCGGCTGCACATCCCCGATCAGCGTGCCGTCCGAGGTGGCGACCAGCACCACCTTATACTCCGTGTTAAACGAGGCCATGACATTCTTGATGCGTGGGTCGTACCGGCGCGCTTCAACATCGATCGCATTCAACAGGGACACGCGCTCTGCCGTGGCGACTTCAGCCTGTGCCCGTTCGATCGGATAGAGATCTCGCGTTGGGCGTTGGCGGACAGGCACTGGAACCGCCTCGGTCCCGCTCGGCGAATTGGCAATGTAGCGGGCCGCATCGGCGGCCAGCTCGAGATCCTTCTTCGTCAGTTCATCAGAATAGGCAAAACCGGTTTTTTCACCCGCTGTCGCTCG
Source organism: Nitrospiraceae bacterium (assembly GCA_016650275.1). Taxonomy (GTDB): domain Bacteria; phylum Nitrospirota; class Nitrospiria; order Nitrospirales; family Nitrospiraceae; genus Palsa-1315. Next base: position 4,196 of record JAENWB010000172.1, read on the forward strand.
CACCCCAACACCCTGCGACACACTTTTTGTCGCGCGTTTGACGAGGGATTCCTCCATCGAGACTGATTCGGACACACAGGATTCAAAGTAGAGATCGGCATAGTCAACATCACGAACTTTGACCCGCCCGAGCGCCCCGAGCACCTCTCCTTCGGTCAGACCAAAGGCCGTCAATTGAATAAGTTCACCCATGGTTTAGAAATCCTCACGACGGTTGGTATGCGAATAGACGTGGAAGTATAGCTGATCGCTTTCCAAAGGCGCAACGTGAATTCGTCCAACTCATCGCTTTTACAGGACTTTTACGAAAATTAATTTGACATTCTTCCTCCTCACCAGTAGACTTTGCTCGCCTACCGCACGATCCTTGTGAGAAGGGATCATCACCAACAGTACACTTATGGACACGAAAGACTCCTCGGCCGACGACCAGCTATCCGTCGAAGAGCTAGTCGCAAAACTCGAACCAGACCTCTTGCCCAAGCACGTCGCTATCATCATGGATGGCAATGGCCGCTGGGCAGAACTGCAAGGCCTCCCTCGCATTGCCGGTCATCGGGAAGGGATCAAGTCCGTCCGGGAAATGATCACGGTCTGCTTGGAACTGGGCATCCACGCCCTGACAATTTACGCGTTCTCACAGGAGAATTGGAACCGTCCCGTCCAGGAAATCTCCTCACTCATGGGCTTGCTTGAATACTACCTTTCGACGGAACGAGCGAAACTCATTGAGCAGGGTGTCCGGTTACGCACGATCGGCCGGCTCGACTCCCTTCCGGCCTCCGCCCTCCAATGGGTCCGGGCCGCCGAACAGGAAACCGCCCATCTCGACAGACTGCATCTCACGGTCGCCCTCAGCTATGGTGGCCGCACTGAGATCGTGGACGCGGTGCGTGAGCTCCTTCACGAAGTACAACGCGGAAAGCTGCATCCGGACGATGTGGATGAGTCGCGTATCCAACAATATCTCTACACTCATGAACTGCCCGATCCCGACTTATTGATCCGCACCAGCGGCGAAACGCGAATCAGTAACTTTCTTCTCTGGCAGATCGCCTACACCGAGCTCTATTTCACTCCGGCCCTGTGGCCAGACTTCCGTCGCCGCGAACTCTTGCTGGCATTGCTGGAATACCAGCGACGCGAGCGACGATTCGGTCGTGTCCTCAGTAACATATCTTCATAGTGGCCAATCTCAAGCTCCACATGCAGGAATACAAAACCACCGGCCAACAACAGGCTGAACCAACGCCGGTTACGGCGTCCAGATTTGATCCCCGACGGATCTATACCATTCTGTTCCTCGCTCCACTCTTGTATGCCGCCATTCGCTACCTCCCACCCCTCGCATTTTCTGGCGTCGTGGTGCTGGCGGGGGCGCTCGCCCTCTTCGAGTTCTACCGATTATGTTTCAGCGACCGCAGCCACTCCTGGCTGATAGGGATCGGCCTGACTGGATTCGCCGCCCTGATTCTCGCAACACACCGGCGGGACATCGTCGTTCCAACTCTCCTGGCCATCGTGGTCTCTATTATTTCGGTCCCGCTCCTCAGTCGTTCGCCCCTCGAACAGAGTCTGAGGGATGGTGCCATGACCTTGTTCGGCGTGCTCTACCTGGGCCTCACACTCAGTACTCTCTCGATGACGAGACTCTTGCCGTCGGGTGAATGGCTGATCTTCTTTCTTCTACTGGTGACCTGGGCATCCGATACCGGCGCCTACCTTGTCGGCACACTGTGCGGCCGGCACCGCTTGGCTCCCACGATCAGTCCAAAAAAAACTGTCGAGGGCTTGGTGGGTGGCTTGATTGCTGCCATAATTGTCGGGTACGCAGCACGGTGGTGGTTTCTCCCTGAGTTGTCTGGTCTCGATTGTCTGGTCTTGGCTATCCTACTGACCATCACTGGTCTCTGGGGTGACCTGACCGAATCGGCCATGAAACGCAGCGTCGGCATGAAGGACTCCGGCGGGATACTGCCGGGCCACGGGGGCATGCTCGACCGTCTGGATAGTCTCTTGTTCACCGCCCCCTTCTTCTACTACTATGTAACGATGGCGAGCCAACTACGGGTCATTGAGTGAAGGAGCCTCTATGAAAACGATCGTCATACTCGGATCGACTGGTTCGATCGGCACCAGCACCTTAGATGTCGTGGACCGATTTCCCGATGAATTCTGTGTAGCAGGACTGACTGCCGGCAGCAATGATGAAAAACTCGAGGACCAGATCCGCCGATTCAAACCCCGCGTAGTGGCCCTATCGGATGCCTCCGCTGCCGCAAGGCTCCGGCATCGCTGTGCGGGACTGCCGGTCGAAATTTTGTCTGGGCAAGAAGGCTTGATTCAGGTCGCCTCTATGCCCGAAGCGGAACTCGTCATTTCTGCCATCGTCGGTGGAGCCGGTCTCGTGCCCACCCTTGCGTCGATCCGAAGTGGAAAGCAGATCGCCTTGGCCAATAAAGAGCCGATGGTCATGGCAGGCAAACTGATGCAGGACGAGGCGCAGCGGCATGGCGTTCGTATCTTCCCGGTCGACAGTGAACACAGTGCGATCTTCCAGTCGTTAGAAGGCCATCGTAAAGAGGACGTCCGTCGCCTGATTTTAACGGCATCCGGAGGGGCCCTCTGGACTCTGGGACGGGAAGAGCTGCAAGACGTCACACCCGAACGGGCACTCCAACATCCCAATTGGAAGATGGGCGCCAAAATCACGATCGATTCTGCCACCCTCATGAACAAAGGGCTCGAAGTCGTCGAAGCCCGGTGGCTCTTCGACATCCAGGAATCCCAGATCGAGGTCATGATCCATCGGGAAAGCATCATTCATTCTCTGGTAGAATATGTGGATCGTTCAATGATCGCGCAGTTGGGATTGCCGGATATGCGAACACCTATTTCCTATGCGATGAGATATCCAGAGCGCCTGCCGTTGGATCTGCCTTCGTTGGATCTGACGGAGATCGCGAAGTTGACGTTTTGCAAACCGGATCACGACCGATTTCCGTGTTTGAGACTTGGCTATGAATCCTTGCGGATCGGCGGTACGATGCCAGCCACGATGAACGCTGCGAATGAGATCGCAGTTGAGGCGTTCCTGAATGGAGGGATTCGGTTCACCGATATTGTGGAGATTATTCGCAGCACGATGGATGCCCATAGCCCCAAAGAGGTGGATACGTTGGAAGAGGCGTTGGAGGCGGATCGCTGGGCCCGAGAAAAAGCCGAGTCGTTGGTTGTGGCGTTGGTACGCTAGGTCTACACGAAGGAGCATACTACCGTGTTCATGGCATTTACCTGGTCCCCCGATACCGTCTGGTTGTTATTGCAGAAGGCGTGGTGGTTCCTGGTCGTTCTGGGCGTGTTAGTCGCGTTCCATGAACTCGGGCATTTCCTGGCCGCTCGCTGGGTCGGCGTCAAGGTCCTCAAGTTTTCTCTTGGATTCGGCCCGAAGCTCTTCGGCAGGAAAATGGGCGAAACAGAATATCTCCTCTCGGCCATTCCGCTCGGTGGCTACGTGAAACTGTTCGGCGAAGATGAGAGTGAGGCGACCACACAGGAGGATCGTGCGCGGTCGTTTGCGCACCAAGGATTGTGGGGCAAAGTCCTGATCGTCGCCGCGGGACCTGGGTTTAACTTCATTCTGGCGTATTTCATTTTTGCCGGATGGCTCGCGACCGGAGCTCCGCTTTTTGTCCCAACGTTCCAGGATTTGACCCCCGATATCGAAGCGATGGTCCCCGGCTCTCCAGCCGATACCGCAGGCATTCAGATCGGAGATCGTGTCAGCCGAGTCAACGGACACGATATTTCGACCAGAACAGAACTATTTGACGCCGTGGCGAAGAGCAACGGGCAGGCGCTGACGCTCGAGATCAAACGAGGCGAACAGGTCAAAACGTTGACGGTCACGCCCACCATCCCCCCCAGACCACAGGCCTCTGCACAAGAGCCAGGATACTACTTGGGCATCGAAGAATCACCGCCCCTCGTCACATCAGTCACGCAAAACTCTCCGGCAGCGAAAGCCGGGCTTCAAGCCGGGGACCATGTGGTCAGCATCCAGGGCCAGACGATCCATACGTGGTCCCAAATGACCGGTATCGTGAAAGAAAGCCCCAACCGCCAGTTACAGGTAGATGTCTTGCGGGAGGGGCAGCGAATTTTGCTGACCGTGACGCCCTCTGTTGAAAAGACAGTGGTTAACGGTGAGTCGGTCGAAGTCGGCAAGATCGGCATTACAGGACCAGGCCGTTCGATCATGCGTTCCAGCACCCCTCTGCTATCGCTCTATGACGGCTTGGGAGCAACGTGGGGCTGGACCGAGCTGACTGCAATCGGTCTCTACAAGATGGTTGTGGGGGATATCTCCAGCAAGAATATCGGCGGCCCGCTCACAATCGCCAATATTTCCGGAGAAGCTGCTGCGCAGGGAGCCTCAAGTGTCATCTTTCTGATCGCCATCCTAAGCATCAACTTGGGCGTCCTCAATTTGCTCCCTATACCCATTCTCGATGGCGGCCATCTGTTGTTTTTCCTGATTGAGGGCATCCTCCGGAAACCCCTTGGTGAACGCCAGAGAGAAATCGCGCAACAGGCCGGGCTCGTGTTATTAGTGGGCGTTATGATCTTTGCATTTTGGAATGACCTTGAACGAATCTTCACTCGTTAGAGAATGGGTCCAAAAGTCTGAATGTCGAACGTCATCATGTCAGCAAAACATTTTCACCCTCATCGGCACTTCAGACTTGATGACGTTCGGGCTTGATGACTTTTTGACCTTTCCCACAGAATCATGCGGACCTCTCAAGTTTTAATCCCCACATTGCGGGAAGACCCTGGCGAAGCGGAAACCGTCAGCCATAAGCTCATGCTCCGGGCCGGTCTGATTCGCAAGGTGGCCGCCGGCATCTACACGTACCTCCCGCTCGGCCTCCGGGTCATCCGAAAAGTCGAACAGATCATTCGTGAGGAGATGAACCGGGCTGGCGCCCAAGAGCTCCTGATGCCCATTGCCTCCCCCGCTGAGTTGTGGCAAGAAACCGGCCGATGGAGCTTCTATGGCAAAGAGCTGATCCGCTTTAAGGATCGCCACGAGCGCGAGTTCTGTTTGGGGCCGACCCATGAGGAAGTGATTACGGACCTATTCAGGCGCGAAGTCCGTTCCTATCGACAGATGCCGCTGAACTTCTATCAGATTCAAACAAAGTTTCGCGATGAAATACGCCCTCGCTTTGGACTCATGCGGGGACGCGAGTTTATCATGAAGGACGCCTACAGTTTTGACCAGGACGAAGCGAGCGCAAGGCTCAGCTATCAGAAGATGTATGAAGCCTACCATCGTATTTTCACGCGCTGCGGCCTCACCTTCCGTGCCGTGGAAGCCGACACCGGCCTGATCGGCGGCAGCTCATCTCATGAGTTCATGGTGCTCGCCGACACGGGTGAGAACACCATCGTCTACAGCGATGCCGGCACTTACGCCGCCAACGTCGAACAGGCCGAAGTGCTTCCTCCTACTGATGTGGAGACCGCCGCCCCGCGTCCTCTGCGCACCGTCCAGACGCCTCGCTGCCGGACAGTTGAAGAGGTCACAAGATTCCTGAATATCTCCCCTACGCACCTCGTCAAGACACTCCTCTATTCGACAGGAAAAAGCACGGTCGCCGTCTTGCTACGGGGAGACCATGCGGCGAATGAGGTTAAGATTCAACGACTCCTTCGAGTGACTGACCTTGAGCTCGCGACTCCCAGCGTCGTCGAGCAAGTCACTGGCGCACCGATGGGGTTTGCCGGTCCCGTTGGCCTAAAAGACGTTCGGATTATAGCCGACCATGCTATCAAAGCCTTACGCAACGTGGTCGTCGGCGGTAATCAGAGCGATACGCACTATGTCGATGCGAATTGGGATCGTGATTTTCAGGTTGAGCAGTTTGCCGATCTCCGTTGCGCCTGCGCAGGAGATCCATCACCGAGAAAAGACGGGACATTGAAGGCGACGAAAGGCATCGAAGTCGGACATGTCTTTATGCTCGGCACCAAATACAGCGAAACCATGAAAGCCTCCTTCCTGGATCTTCATGGTAAAGAGTGCCTCGCCGTCATGGGATGCTACGGCATCGGTGTCGGACGCACTGCGGCGGCAGCAATCGAACAGCACCACGACGCGAAAGGTATTATCTGGCCCTTCCCAATCGCGCCGTTTCACGTGCATCTCCTCCCGCTCACCCAATCAGCCCAAACCGCCCAAGTGACCGCGCAGCTCTACCACGAACTGCAGGCAGCAGGGTTCGAGGTACTCTGGGATGATCGGGACGAGCGAGCGGGCGTGAAGTTCAACGATGCGGATCTGATGGGAGCCCCCTTTCAAATCGTCGTCGGAGACAAGGGCCTTGCCGAAGGAGTCGTGGAGGTCAAAACTCGGAAGGACGGGGCCAAACTCAAGCTGCCTCCGGCTCAAGTCTGTGCTCATCTAACTCTCGCACAAGCGAGTTGAAAACCCTACCGCCCTCTAACGGCTTCTTTCATACTGACCCTCCCATAACCCTACCAGCCTGAAACCGTGTTTTCCTTGCCTTCCATCCGTGATCAGCTAGACTGAAATTCGATCGCTGCCTCAAGGCACTTCTGGTCACGTGGATCGTACGCACTCTTCATTCAGTATACGAATCCTGCGACGACCTTCCCAGTCGACGGTCAGGAGCCCATGTAATGCAAGCCAATCCCATCCCACAAAATCTTCAGGAACTTCAGCAGAAAGTGGCATTCGCCGAAAACGTCAAGCGTGTCACGGACCAGATCCATGCGGCCAGCAATCTTGACCATATTCTCCTCGATCTGCGTAAAGAAATTCTCAGCATCTACGATGCCGAAGACCTCACCATCTTCGCGTTCGACTCGGAGAAGAAAGAGATTTTCTCCAAAATCCCTCACATCGACAGCGTCGAGGAAATCCGCATTCCCATCACTGAGCAAAGCCTGGCTGGGTTCTGCGCAAAGTATCTCCGACCAGTGAGCATTGCCGACGCCTATAATATTGCCGAGCTGCAAGGCGTCCATCCCTCACTCCTCCATGACACCTCCTACGACAAGCGGACCGGATTCAAGACGAAACAGGTCCTGACCTACCCGATCGTGGCGGACAACAAGTATTTGATGGGCGTCTTCCAACTCCTCAACAAGAAGAGCGGCCCACGATTCACCAGAAAAGACGAAGAATCCGTCGCGGAGATTGCAAAGGCACTCGGCATCGCCTTCTTCAATCTCCGCAAAATCTCGAAGAAAAACCCAACCAAGTTCGATCGCCTGGTTACGAGCAACCGCATTACTCAGAACGAATTGGAGCAGGCGATTGCCGAGTCCAAAAAAGGCGTGTCGGACTTCGAGAGCATCCTGATTGAGAAGTACAAAATACCGAAACACGAGATCGGTAAGTCGCTCGCCCAGTTTCACAAATGCCCCTATATCGAGTATAGCGATCGAACGATTGTCGATATCGAACTCCTGAAAAACCTGAACGTCGACTACCTCAAGAAAAACCACTGGATGCCCCTCAAGCGGGACCGGACCGCCATTGAAATTTTGACGGACGACCCGGGCGATCTCGATCGTGTGGCGGATATTAAGCGGACCTTCCCCGGCCTTAACATTCGCTTTGCAATCAGCCTTCGTCGTGATATCGCCCAGTTCCTCGGCTCCGCCACAGGACAGGGACAGGGAGATACCGGCAATACGCGAAAGTTGGATGAAAATGTCTCCGACATTCTCGGTGAACTCGTCAATGAGGCCCAAGAAGCGGCAGCGGAAGATGCCGGAGGCGGACTCGACGAAAACGACAATGCCATCGTGCGACTGGCCAATCAGATCATCGCCGATGCCTATCGGCAAGGCGCCTCAGATATACATGTCGAACCCTATGGCGAAAAGCGTGAGACCCTTGTCCGGTTCCGGGTCGACGGCGACTGCTTCGAATACATGAAGATTCCTCAAAGCTATCGTCGCGCTATCGTGTCGCGTCTGAAGATTATGGCCAGCCTCGACATCGCAGAACGGCGCAAGCCCCAGGACGGCAAGATCAAATTTAAACTGTCAGATAGCAAGGAAATCGAGTTGCGCGTCGCGACGATTCCGACCGCCGGATATAACGAAGACGTGGTCATGCGTCTGCTCGCGGCCAGCGAGCCTTTGCCCCTCGACAAAATGGGGTTCTCGGACCGGAATCTCGCAGGAATCAAGGAGATCGCCGCAAAACCCTACGGCATCATTCTCTGCGTCGGACCAACCGGCTCAGGAAAAACCACAACCCTGCACTCCGTCCTCGGCTTCATCAACACGCCCGACATTAAGATCTGGACGGCAGAGGACCCCGTCGAAATCACTCAATATGGGCTCCGGCAGGTTCAGGTTCAGCCAAAGATTAACTTCACATTTGCCGCCGCCATGCGCGCGTTCCTCCGGGCCGACCCAGACGTGATCATGGTCGGAGAAATGCGAGACAAAGAAACGGCTGAAATCGGCATTGAAGCCTCATTGACCGGCCACCTTGTCATGAGCACACTCCATACAAATAGCGCGGTGGAAACCGTCACCCGACTGCTCGACATGGGCTGCGACTCGTTTAGTTTTGCCGATGCGATGTTGGGAGTCCTCGCCCAGCGCCTCACTCGCCGGATTTGCAAGGACTGTAAGGAGCCGTACGTCGGGACACCGGAAGAATATGAGGAGATCCGCCAGGGCTATGGACCCGAACATTGGGACAAGCTCGGCATCCCACAAGACAATACTTTCCGCCTGGCTCGCGGGAAGGGATGTGAAATCTGCAATCGCACTGGCTTTAAGGGACGCGTGGCCCTGCACGAGTTGCTTCTGGGATCGGACAGACTCAAACGCATGGTTCAGACGAAGGCGAGAACTGAAGAAATGCTAAAGGCTGCCATTGAAGATGGTATGACCACTCTCATGCAGGATGGAGTTCAGAAGACCCTGCTTGGCCACACCACGTTCAAAGAAGTGAAGGCGGTGGCCATCAAGTAATCGGACTCAAGGAACACAGGTCACGCCAGCTCACGGGGGGATGCTTCAAGCCATCGATTCTGTCTCACACGGAACACCTCTGCTCGTTCCTTTACCTACATCTACCCACATCCCTGTAACCTTGCAAACATTGGCTGATCCACACGATCAGAAGTAGATCGTTCCTCCGCCATTTTATCGACAAGTGCCCCTCTCCCGATGTTACCGACACCCCTGTAAGAGGGGGAATGGAAAAATCTGAGGTGAACAATGCCAGGGGTCAGATAATGTCGGTATACAACGCATTCACGATGGAGACAGTACAGTTGGTGGGTGAGTCCGCCCACCCGGTGGCCCAGGTAGCTCGGGACCTAGGGATTCCTAACAACGTATTGTATCGCTAAACCGACCAGCATCGGCAGGCTGAGACCCATGGCAGCACTTAGGCCGCTCAGTGCACGGAGGCCGAGGACCTGGCGCGTGTGAAACAGGAGCTGGTGCGGGTCACCCAGGAGCGGATTTTTTTGCGTCGCGCGGCGGCGTTCTTCGCGAGAAAACCCCACTGAGATATCACGTGATCCAGGAGCATGACCGTCGCATTCTCCCATCCGGCGCATGTGCCGCGCACTCGCCGTGTCGGCTTCTGGCTATTACGCCTGGCGCACACGGGAAGAGGCGACACAGGGCATTTCGAGTACAGCGAAGTCTTCTACAATCGGCTGCGTCGTCGCTTTACACTCTGCTACTATTCCCCGGCCGAGTGTGAGGCAAGCACGGCTGTGGCTTAACCAGGTGTCCACGGAAAGGGGGAAGGTCAACTCCCCTTCAAGAGAAGCACGATGCAGCAGTGCAAATGCTCACGAATGAACGGGGGACAATGCGGCAATCGTTGAAGCGATAGCCACATACTTTTTTAGGCGATTCTGGGCCGCAGGGGATAATTTCGTGAAAGCCAGGCCGAAGAATTGATCCTTCGTCCACCGCACAGTGGCGACGGCAATATCGGCAGGCTTGATTTGCTTGGGAAGATGTAGGCTCAATTTGACCTCATCCCCTGGCCTGATCTCAGCCTCCGTGCTGACTCGGGCGCCGCGTATCGAAAGATCGTAGACCACGCCTATGTCGATACTAGGCCTGCTCAACCAACGACGAGACTGGCAACGAGACAGGGCGCAGACAAAAGGAGCAGAGATACGGACCCGAGGATGCCGGCGAAACTTATTCAAGACAGGGGATCGATGTGAGGTCTGTTCCATAGAGCGTCCCTACCATGTTTTTATCGTACATCAGGACACTCTATTCACAAATATAATTCCTCAATTGCACCAATTGAATCGTAGCATGCAGTGAAGAACTCATCTACCATGTCCATACCTTCAACATCTCTGGCTTACGGCGTCCTTTCCTTACTGGTCTCGACTGTCCGATTGCCAGCCTCTCCCAACGTTGTCTCAACTTCTTGGCTTTGTCGATCGCGCTCCTAGCCATCCCACCAACCACTGTGTCAGGCAGCTGCGAAAGTTTGTGCACCGTCTTCGAGGGAGGGTCCTGACGATCACATCCGTTCAAGCCTATCAGTACCACCACCGACAAGGAAAAGACCAGTACCGGTATCACAGTTTCATCATCCATCATCTCCTCTGTCCACAGTAAGTGCGTCCCGGAGGACAACGGTGTGTCATCGAACTTCAACGTGTGGCCAGGCTCAACCCATCCACACGGATGCCGCATATACGCAACACCCACTGGCGACGTATCCAAATTCACCCAACCGATAAATTCTTCATTTCTCCTCGGTTCATTGCCACTGACTCGATCAGCGTTGGTTGTGCGACGCGTATCCCCACGCGCTTTCAACGGCTTCCTTTCCTGACCTTTATTTCATCCCGTCCATACGACGCACCAGCTGTCGCTCAACGATAGTTACGTCAACACAGGCCGAGGGACTTGTCCACCGTACAGATTTATATAATTAGCTAAATACCCTATTTGACTCTCACCATGACCCATGGTATTCTTTCCCGTCATAGGTGGTAGCACTAGCCTTCGCGCGTCTTGCATCTCATATGATTATTTCAGCGCGATTAATCTTGTAGAAGATGTTGCTCATACGTTCCAGCATTTTCTGCGCTTAGACGCCGGGCAGGAATATGGACGGAATGATTTTGGTAGTTCTATCCGACCCCCTCATCTCCATTGAGCGTTTTTTCCCTTGGAGATGCCAGGTTCTGTATTATAAGGAGCACGTATGAAGCTATCCACTGGGTGGCGAGCCG
>JAENWB010000173.1:0-9148 GCA_016650275.1 Nitrospiraceae bacterium
GGCCGATGTGTTCGATTACATCGAGTGCTTCTACAATCCCCGGCGCCGGCATTCCACGCTGGGGTACCTCAGTCCGATGGAGTTCGAACGGCAGGCGGAATTAGTGTAGGTTGGTGTCCACCAAACCGGCAGCAGGCCAATTCGTTCAAGGTCTTTCATCGCAAAATTCTCCAGTGTTACAGAAATCGAGCTATTTCGCATAGTCCAATCCTACTGTGGCAGGAGCAGAGGAGGACCACTAGGCGAGAGCGAGGCCATGCTCTGTGACGTTGACGGGAACCGTCACAGTTTTCTTTTCGAGACGTTTAGCAATACCCATGAGGCTCTCACTCTTAGCGTACACCGTGGTGTCAAACCGAAAACAATACACATCTTGTGAAAGTGGTCGGAATCTTACTTCTGAAACACACAGCCAATTGCGATGCGGCGGAAAACGCTCGTATAGAGCGATGTTCTTGTCATTCCTTCTCACTCGATCTCACTCCTTCTCAGCACCCAACTCATTGGCTTTCTCTTGAACGAATTCTGAAGGCCGAGGAATTGTTGACGGTGCTGATTTAGTCCCAAATCAAATCTCGCCTTCGGCACAATTCAAAGACAGAGCTAAAACCTCCCTATGCAAATTTGTGCGAAAAATCTGCACAAACGACCGAATTGAGTAGAAGTAGTGGAATCAGTAGAAAACCATCAAGCTCATGATTTTCAACGATAAAGGGGGAAACCTTCGCAACATCGAGCTGTTCGAATAATTGGCCTTCTGCCACTCCTAATCAGCGGGGCTTTGTCTTGGGGCATCAACCACTGTCTTAATCTACCTTAGCCTTCTGAGGGAGAGTCTTCCTGATCTCTAATCAAGCCAGTGTATCGCGGTTACATCCGATAATATTACTGCGTCGCTTTACTCCACGTGTGCTGACTGAGCCACGTGAGGGTGGAGAGTGTCCCGTTGATTCTTGAGCAGTTGGACACTGGCTTCCAACTGCGCTTGCTCCGCACGGAGCAACGTCACTCTCTGTTCGAGACGCATCCGTTCCCCTTCCAGCTCAGCCGCGTGAATCACCTTCCCGGCCTGTGCGACCATCCGATTTAGCACACGCGTCCGCTGCCTGCCCACCGCACCGGCTCGTATAAGAGCTTCTGCCACTGCTTCGGCCTCCTCTTCCTCGAACCCAAGCTGGCTGAGCCGTTGATGCCGTTGAAGCAACTTCTCCACGTCTGGAGCCTCAATGCCAGCCTTGATCAGGACGGCGACCCCCTGAACCGCCGCTGCTGCCATTGTCCAGGTCCACGACCGGGGAAGGGCCATGAGGCACTCGATCAATCGGAGCGCTTCGGGGACATCCTCAAACCGGCACTGGTGTTTCCTGAGGGCGGCCTCGGCGCACAGGTACCCGTGAAGGTCGTCGATGTCGACCTCGGCCCGGTTCAGCGTCCGTGCCAAGCTCAAGATCTTCCACAAGGTCGCGACGGTCTCCGGCTGCCGCTGCCACTTGACGTATACCTCGAAGAGGAGGTTCAGCACTTCGTCCACGGGACGGCCCGTCTCCACGGCGAGCCACGCGAGCCGCCCGCGTAGCGCATCGCTCAAGGCCAAATCTGGCAAATTTGGCTCGCGCCGGACCTTCGGGATTTGAAGCGCAATGGTCTGCGATGGATTCACTTCGGACTGAGCATCGCCTTCTTGACGTTGGGTCTTTTCCATCCGAATGGGCTGGGGACGCTTGTGTTGGTCCAATGAAAAGTCGGTGACCACTTCAATCCATCCCGGTCGGGACCAGGCCATGGTCTCGGCCAAAATCCCGACTCCGTGCGCGACCTGCGCGATCGACTCGGTTGGATCAGGCAGCCACGCGGTCATCCCGCTGCACAGGTTGACGATCATCTGGAGATCGATACGCTCGGCGGCGTCGTCATTCAAGATGCCGCGGAGGAGGTCAATAATGCGTCGGTCGAATTGCTGGCAATCGATCGTTGGCTCGGACAACGTCAAAGGGGTCTGCGCCCGTGCGGCGACCAGCGCCCGCTCCCCTATGAGCGCGACATCCGGCATGGCTACCGCATCGAGATTCGCAATCAGCGCCCGCCGAATAAGCGGTGCCGACAATCCGAGGCGCTGCTCTAGTACCGGCTTTTCCACTGGATTTAAGAGGACCAAGGGCACACAGCTCACGGTGAGCCGATCATTCTCGAGGGGAACGACCAATCGGCCGGACAACAAGGGATACAGCGCCGCCCGCACCGCCGGGGCGGCCGCTTGGAACTCATCAAGGACGATGAATGGCGTGCCCAGCAAATCGCGCTTGTAGACGACGGTGCCTTCAGCATCTCGACGGACAAATAAGGATTTCCCCGCTTCCACGGCGCATTCGACGAGGTGACCTCCGGGGTCCAACCCCAGCGCATGACAGAGAAAGATACCGAGGGATGATTTCCATCGAAGTGTCCCACCGGCACAGACCAAAAAAGGATGCCGGTCCGCTCGCGTCTTCGACTGGCGGCAGATCACGGCGGCTAAGGCCAATTCGAACACCGCGCGATGCACGTCCGTTGGCAGGTCCTTGACCGGCGGATAGAGGATATCGAATTGATTCCACCGCCGGCCTCGATGTGCCGCGTGTAGTTGCCGGCGGCCGGCATCGGTGGTCTGATAGCGTCGTCCTTCTCGCGCTAACCAGCCAATCTGGGTCAGTCGCTTCGCATGTCGATAGAGCGTCCCTTTGGGAATGGTCTTGAGCAGCGGTTTGAGCGGACGAAAATCCTCGACACAGCTCGTCAGAATTGCGAAGTCTATAGGATCCATGAAAATTCCTCCCTCCTCTACGCCCTACTCTCGTCTCGTCCGAGCCTGCGCTTGGAACTTCAATGGGACTCGAAGTGAAACTCGGCTGGGACTCTGGGACATGGACCGATCCGTCCCACCTTTCACCATTCGAGACTCGATGGTGGCGTCATCTCTTGAGGACACATTCGGCCTCGAACCGCCCGTCCCGGTACGTTTTCATCTGGCAGTACTATCTACGCGGATAACACGCGACGATTCCGGATCTTCCGCCGTGCGCGCATCAAGCGGACAGTGATTGCCGCCTTGTGCTTTGATCTTCGGATGCCCTTATGTCGTCGATACCAGCGTTGAAACGTGACCCGATTGCGGCACGAGCCAGTACAATACCGCTGGCGTCCCGTCCGCACAAACAGGCGGCGGCAGCGCGCATCCCTGCAGGAGAGCAGGCGCTCTCCGAACTGGGTGAGGTCGGCGATCAGGACATAGGCGAGCGCGTCGCGCAAATCATGCGCCTCCGGCTCATCCCGCACCAGGGCTCCCAATCGCCGGCGGAGGATGACCACCGCCTCGACTTCTTCCTGTTCCTGACGACCGGCAAGATAGCGACGCACGAGGGTGTGCACCGCAGCCCGGATCAGCACCAGCTTCTCGACCAGTGACTTGACATTGTCCGTGCGCCGCAACGGCAGATCGATACCTTGTGCACTCGACGTCAGCGCAGAAAGGTCCACGAGCTCCCCGCTATCCTCCCGCCGCAGCCTCACGTCCCCGAGGCAGAAACCCAAGCTTCGGATCAGGCGGCGCTCCCGGGCGGGGTCCATTCGACCCGCCGCCTGCTGGGCGAAGGCCACCAGCCAGCTCAGCCGCTTCATTCCCGAGACCGCCACCCGGAGCGGCTGCACGACGTGTGTTGTGGATTTCGGCTGGCGCCACGCTGTGATACTCATTGCGAGAGTTCCTCTCTTGTCAGAACTAGTAGAAGGAAGTCCTGTTATAACGCATACAAAACTGGTTTTCAAATCATTGTTTCGCTTACTATTGATTATATCGATTAGAACATGTTAAACAACAGTCTGACACGCGCTGCTCGATGTGCCTGGCGCAGCGACAGTGATTTTGCAGGAGAAGCACTCGATGCTGGAATTACGCATGGAACGGCAAAGCGGCCTTGCTGAAGGTCTCGGTGAAATCCTTACAAGCCTGGCGGGTGCGCGGCGGAGGCCCACGTTTTTTGAAAATCGGCAGGTGTGTGCGTTATGCCCTGAGCGATCTTGAAGCCTTCGTCCAGGCGGCCGTACGTTCGAGCACCAGTGATCCGGGGCCGGCTGGCTCCGGTCGGCCCCGGATCCGGGTGGAGCATCTCTTGGAGCAAACGGGGCGCGCACCGATCAGGCTAACGGCCGCTCCCCTCGCTTCCTCGCCCCGGTCGGGCCAGGAACATCCGGCGCTGTCTACACTGCGCCGACACGCGATCCCCTGCCGACGCCGCCGGGTGGTGATCGGCCGAATAAATCAGGACTAATTGAAACCCATCGCCGCCCGGCCCGCTGATGCCCCAACAGTGTTACCGAAACATGCTGGGGTTCACCTCCGCACTGATCAACGTTACCCGCTCGGCTGAAATACCGAGTCGCCGGGCGTGCTCAAACAGCACCTCGGGATTTGGCGCCTCGTATTCGCAGTAGGTTTTGCCTTCGGATTCGGAGATATAGCTCTTGATCCAGACCACTCCTGGCATGCTGTCCGCGACTTCAATAGACCGTTTTGCAAGCTTCTGCAGCTCTTCCGGCAGCATGGAAGGCAAGGTCCGCTCAATGATATACCGTGGCATGCATCGCCTCCTTGGTTAGGTGGGAAATTGGGCCCGTAGACACGCACAGGCATGAGTCAATTCTGGATCCTGTCTGGTCTCGGCAATGGACGAGGTTTGTTCTGCCCAGTCTCGCGCCTGGTCCAGCTGCCCGTCGGCCAGGCCGGCCAAAGCCAGGTGATGAAGCATCCATCCTTCGCCCTGACGGTCGCCAACCTCGCAGCGAATCTTCCGGGATCGCTGGTAATGGCGTATGGCTTGTGAATACTCCCCTCGGTCGTAATACACATCACCGATTCCAGCTAAAGCGTAGGCTTGGAAGAGCAGATGGTTTGCTTGCTGAGCTGCGGAGATCGCCTGTTGCAAGCGATCAAGCGCTTCGTCATACCGGCGAAGATTTCGGAGTGTAACGCCGAGACTGTTGAGCATGAGCGCGGTCTCGGCAAGGTCGCCGGCCTCACGATATCGGGCGAGTGCTGCGTCATAATGCGCTAATGCCGGTTCATACGCTCCACGATTCCATTCGGTAATCCCCATGGCATTCAGGAGGTCTCCCTGTTTGTGGAGGTCCTTTAAACGGACGGCCAGGTCGAGGCCCTCTTGAAAATACTGCAAGGCCTGCATCGGCTCGCCGAAATGATCGCGGGCGAGCCGGCCCATTTCATGAACGGCTTGGACCTCCCCGTAGTGATCGTCCATTCGAGTCCGCAAGAGTCGCGCCTTTTTCCAAGCTTCGAAGGCGTCGTGATTCCGGCAGGTTTGTTGGTAAATCGTGGCCGCGATGCTCCATGACACCGCTTCATTGCAAGCATCTCCTAATTCGGCGAGGGCCGACGTACTTTCCAAGAAATATGGCAAGGCGTCATGGGGTCGGTTGAGCAAGAGGAGGAAGTTCCCGAGCGCCGTCAGCCCATTGGAAAGGCCGCGCCCATATTTCATCTCCCGGCATATCCCCAGGACCTCCTCGCAGAGACGAAGGCAATCATCAGGGCGGTTTTGTTTCCAGTAAATGCTGGCCATACACGAGAGCACGAGCGTTTGATTGATCCGCAAGTGATGTTCCAAGCAGACTGCCAAGGAGTTGCCATAGTACGCGAGTGCCTGGTCGAAATCACCCGCCTTATTGTGCACATTGGCGATGTTGAAGAGAATTGTCATCCGGTTAAACGGGTCCTGTTGGGAGGCCTCAAGTTCGAGTGCTACTTGCAGCCGCTCCAGCGCCCCGGTGAAATCTCCGAGCTGTTGCAACACCGGCGCAAGATTGGTGAGGTCATGAGACATGGCTCGGAGATCGCCGCGTTCGCGATCGATCGCCAGCGCCGCCTCGTTAGAGGCGACGGCGTCCTGAAGTCGGCCTTGATGCCATTGCAGAAAGCTAAGGCTGCGCAACGCGTTACTTTCTCCCGCTCGATCCGCCAGGGCCTGCCTCATGGACAGCGATGTAGTCAGTGCTTCGTCGGCCTCCTGAAAACGGCCAAGCTGGGTACAGAGATCACCTTGCCGCAAATACGCGGCTGCTAATGATGCAGGATCGTCATGGAAACGAAGAATCGAGAAGACTTGAGTCATCACCGCCTCTTGGCGCGTGCGCCATCCGAGCGTGTCGCAAAGCCGTTCCTCTTCTAGCAGCGTTTCAACCAGCGTTCCGTGCTTTGTCCGATCAGGGGGCAGCTGTGAAATGGCGATCTTCATCTGCTCGATCAACCGTAACGCTTCTTCAAATTGACTGACCCGTTTGGCTTTCTCGGCGGACTCGCGGGCGTATTTGATCGCCTTCTTCCAGTCCTCAGCCAAACTGAAATGATGATGCAGGAGATTTACGAGTTCCTGCAGTCGATGTCGATACAGTTCTTCAATCGCGTTTCCGACAAGTCCGTGCAGCACCTTTCTCTGCTGAAGAAGGACCGTAGAGTATACGACTTGTTGGGTGAGCACATGTTTGAACATGTACTCGGTCCCCGGATGGCCCTCGACCGGAAGCACCATGTCGAACCGGGCCAATGCCTCCAACGATTCGCGCAAGTTGCCGGACGTTTGCCCTTGATAGACCTTTTCAAGCAGATTGACGGTGAACACTCGTCCGATCACGGAGGCGAGCCGCAGTACTTCCTTGAGCTTCCAATCCAGACGATCAAGACGGGTGCGGATGATCGATTGGACCGTCTCGGGCAGCACGAGGTCGTTGAGCGGTCGTGTCAGAGATGCCACGCGTTCCTGAACCACGACCACGCCGTCCTCGATAAGCCCATGACAAATTTCTTCAATGAACAACGGGTTCCCAGCGGTTCGCTCAAAGATGAGGTCTCGAAGTCCTGGGGGCAAGATCTCAGTTTTGAATACCGATTGCATAATCCATTCGCTGTCTTGGACATCGAGCGGACTCAGGACCATTGGAACGTGATGATTGAATGTCGCCGATGACACGACGTGGTGCGGTCGTGAGGTCATGAGCATTAACAGCGCATGGCCTGGCAGGACGCCGGCCAAGTGTTTCAAGACTTGCTCAGAGGGCTCATCGCGCCAATGCCAATCTTCCAATATCAATAGGGTCGGTCCCCGTGCTGCCACACGCGTGAAGACCTTGGCCAGAGCGTCCACCATGGCATGCCGAAGTTCTTCGCCTTGCATATGCATGATCATGGGATCGGTATGAATAGACAGCAGGTGCAAATAATAGGGTAAGTACGGCGCTAATGCGGGATCGATGTTCAGGATGTTCTTCCGCACCGTGTGTGCCCTGTCGTCGGGTGGGGTGTTTTCAGTCAACGCGAGCTCCTGCCGTAGCGCTTCAAGGAACGGATAGTAGGGCGTCGATTGGGCGAAAGTTTGGCATTTCCCCTGGAGGACGGTGATCCTCTGGGTTTCCAGTCCCGTGGTGAATTCGTGAAGGAGCCGACTTTTTCCGATGCCGGCGTCTCCTATCACCGTGACCAATGCACCTTTCCCCATCTTGGTCCGTTCTAGACTGCCTTGGAGGATCTCTAATTCGTGTCGGCGACCGACGTATTGACTGAAGCCCCGGAGGGCCGAGGCCTCAAAGCGCGATTGAATCTGGGATTTCTTTACGACGCGATAGGGTACGGAGGGTCTCTCTTGTCCTTTGAGCTTGATGGCGGGCAGGGCCTCCGTTTCATAGTAGGGAGCGATCAGCTTCTGCGTATCGCTACTAACGAGTATGTCGTCCGGCTTGGCTTCGGTTTTCAGGCGAACACCAGTAATCACCGTTCCACCGGTAATTCCATACAACCCATCTCGGGTGTCCCGGAGGTTCGTCACGATCAAACCGGTATGGATGCCGGTATGCATTCTGAGCGGCTGCCCAATGCGATTCTCAACCTCGTGACTCAATGCGCTTACGATGTCATGCACCTCCAGCGCAGACCGCACGGCGCGAAGCGGATCGTCTTCATGGGCTTCGGTGATGCCGTACAACGCCAAGATCTCGTCACCCACGAACTGATTGACGATGCCGCCATGGCGCTCGACGATCTCAACGGCGTGCTCCTTAATGCGACGCATGATCGCTTCGACTTCCTCCGGGTCGAGACGCTCGTTCATTGCCGTATAGCCCGTGAGATCCGAGAAGAGAATGGTGGCAGATCGGCGTTCGCCCGAAGGTTCGGACGGTATCGACGCAGGAGCAACTGGGCCTGCATTAGATTGGGCAAGAGGTAGGCCGCAGGTGAGACAAAACTGGGCATGGAGAGGTAGACGTTCCTGGCACTGCGGACAGTGTTTAGTGATCGCTGCTCCGCAGTGCGAGCACATCACTGCGTCAGCCGGGTTATCAGCATGTGTACAGAGTGTCATTGTTAGATATAAAGAAAGGTTCTAAGTATATCCGAATTGAAACCGAAATTGGTATACCAGTGTATGACGAGACCACGGTGCTAAATCGCCCATGTCATTGAAGGACTATATCGTCACGGCATCGTCTGCAGACCGAGGTTTCAGACGGGTAAAGCTTCTTCCATTTTTTCCCATGACAGATCCTCCACGAGAGACCTAACACGCATTACGCAGCTTGTAGCTCGTGGGACGTGCTTGGTGGTGGGTGCTACACGGGGGTTACTGCCTTTTTTGTTTTTTCCGGTTTTTTCCAGCGTGTAGGAAGTAAGGCTGGCGAGAAGAGACCACCCACCACCCAGAAATTTTCCGCTCCCCACCGGGCATGACAGGAAGTGTTAGCTGGGTGTTACGAAAAGAGACAAAGGCCGGTAGAATGCGATAAAGAGAAAGAACCCCATGGAACGCCGAAGAGCGTGAAAACTGTTGAGGGATGAGGGATTGCCCAAGTCATCAAGGACTTGAGCAACCCCCAGGAAAGCACTCTTAATCAGCGGGCCGCCGATTGGTTATTAGTGGGCGGTCATCTAAAGATATAGGCAGTTCGAAGACACTTTTCATGTTCCGGTTTTGAGTACGGTTCGGATAGACACTGAGTTGATTAGGTAGGCAACAGCAGACATTAGGCTGCTGTTGCCTGTTATGGTCCTCCATAAGTCCATTCGTTGCTTCATACGTCGTGAAACTCGTCGCCCCATAGTTTTCGAGTA
>JAENWB010000174.1:0-11511 GCA_016650275.1 Nitrospiraceae bacterium
CGCAGGATGCTCAAAAAGGCCGTCCAGCAAGGCCGCAGCCGATGAAAGCACCGGAGGCGTAGCCTCTGGGCTACGTTGAGGATGCTTTCAAGGTGAGAACGACGCTGGCGGACTTTTTCAGTATCCTGCTAGGCGCGTCGGCATTCCGGACAAAGAGAGGGTTCTTCTGCCGCCTCACATTCTTCGGCGGTGAGGGGGAAGAGTCGTTCGCACTGCCGGCAGGGACGAATTTCAAAATAGGCGGTTCCCTTGTCGTCGATGTCGGTAGGCAAGAACAATTCGAACGGGTCATATCCGATCACGCCGCCGTCGGAGAATTTAACGATGGCCAGGCGGTCGTTAAAGACTTCGAAGGTTGCTTCCTGTCTTTTTCGGGCCAATACATGCCCGAGGACGAACACCGGCTGCCCCTTACGCTTCGTGCGAAGGTCTCGCAGGGTATGCTGGGCGTCCGTCGCACAAGAAAACTGACCGGTGGAGCTGGTTCCAAAGATTGGCGTTGGCATTATGTGCGCGTATGTGAATAAGATGAGACCCATCTATCACACAGGTAAAAATGGCGTCAAGACAGGCGAGACGCTAAGACGAGACACTAAGAAAGGAGTTTGAACATGGAAAAGGTGACGATTTACCAGAAACCAACCTGTAGCACATGCCGTCAGGCGGTGCAGTTGCTAAAAGAAAGCGGCAAGCCGTTCACGGCCATCAACTATTATGAGAAGCCCTTCACTAAGGCGCAGCTCAAGAGCCTATTGAAGAAGGCGGGGCTGTCACCGAAGGATATATTGAGAACCAAAGAGGACATCTACAAGGAGCTCAGTTTAGCGAAAAAGAATCTTTCGGATGATGAATGGCTTGATGTGATGCTCGCCCATCCGGATCTCATTCAGCGTCCGATTGTCGAAAAGGGCGAGAAGGTGATCTTGGCCAGACCAGCGGAATCTGTGAAAGAACTTCTCTAGCAGCGGGGTCT
Source organism: Nitrospiraceae bacterium (assembly GCA_016650275.1). Taxonomy (GTDB): domain Bacteria; phylum Nitrospirota; class Nitrospiria; order Nitrospirales; family Nitrospiraceae; genus Palsa-1315. The sequence continues at coordinate 974 of JAENWB010000174.1, forward strand.
TCCGGGCTGCGGAAAACTATTTTTAAACACGAATACTCTGGTGGTCCTCATCCGTGGCATACCAGTGAAGCACTCCCGCAGGATGCTCAAAAAGTTTGTCCAGCAAGGCCGCAGCGAGTGAAGGGCCGAGGCGTACCCTCTGGGGTACGTTGAGGGTCTGAACGATGCGAGAACGATGCTGGCAGACTTTTTCAGCATACTGCTATGTTTCGTATTCTCCACTCGCGACAATTCTCCCTGATCCGGCATGAGACCGTCGTGCCGGGGCACTCGCCACCGGTCCACGTTTCACGACGTTCCCCCCTATCCCCTTGGCTTCATAGAGGGCGCGATAGGCAGATTTAATCACCAGACTCAGCGTCGCGCTGTCGCTCAGTTTCTCCGCCACGCCGATACTCAGGGTGATCGGGAGTGCTTGGTCGCGTGATCCGGCCTTCTTCATCCCTCGCTGCGTTCCCCAGACCCGATCTCGTCCTCGCAGGAACAGATCGCTGGCCTCGATTGTTTTTCGGACGGTCTCCAGCGTCACCAGGGTTTCTGTAGCCGACTTTCCAGGGAATAGTACGGTGAGCTCTTCTCCGGTTGTACGGAAGATCTGCCCATCAGAACAAGCGGCCTGAATTCCTGGTGCGACCCGTTTCAGAATCTGTTCGCTGACAGATTTCCCGTGGATATTGGCATACTGAGTTAGCTGATCGATGCCGATGACTGCGACGGAAAATCGTTTCCCGAGTTGCCTGATCGCATCTTCATAAGCCAGACGACCGGGAATCCCGGTGAGTTCGTCGCGATAGGTCCGTTGATAGAAGGATTGAAGTAAGGTGACGAAGAGAATCAGTCCGGCTGCCATGAAAAAGTTTGACGGCTGCCAACCGTAGCGGCTCGTATGATAGGCCACGAAAATGGCACACAGAGCCCAGATGGCTCCTCCCTCCAATGGGTCACGATGAAGGACGAATCGTATGACGTGCAGCAGCAACGCTGTGGCAAAGGCAAAGAGCGCCGGCTGTGGAATCGGCGTCCATTCTGTGTACTGCGCGGGGATATACTCCCGTGTGAAAGAGGAGGCCAGGTCATGCTGGTCCGGAAGGCAGAGCCAGAGCAGCAGGAAGGGTTGGACCAAAACGAGCACCACACGCGTCACGCCGCGAAGCGTTGAGAGGGAATCTTCTTTGAAGATAGAAAAGGCCAAAAGATTGAGAGGAACGAGAAAGGCGGTTATGGCGGCCATCGTGTGGCCTAGGGCTGCCTGATTCGCATCAGTGGGGGGGAATAACCCCAGCGCTCGATCGGCGAGTGCCAGCACAAGTAGGGAGAGGATCATGCGACTGCTGGCAAAGTACCAGCCAAAGATGAGCCCAAACGTGAGGACGATATATGGCAAGGCTGCGATCGGCTGTTGCAGCCACAGTGGGTGTCCCTGGGGACGGAGAAATCCAATCGCGATGAGAAAAATCAACCCTCCAGGGAAGAGAACCGCAAGGAAGGATTTCCAGAATTGGCTCAGCATGGCTCATACCTGTGCTTAGCAGGATGCTGAAAAAGTCCGCCAACTTTCGGAAGGTTAAGGCTCAGGTTGAGGCTGAGAACAAAAAAGTCGTGATTTTGCTCAACCTGAACCTTGACCTCAGCCTATCTTATCTCGCTGCGGCCTTGCTGGACGAACTTTTTGAGCATCCTGCGGGAATATTCTACTGTTGTCCCAGATGTCCGGACCATCGCCGTTCCGGCGTGTTCACATGGTTTTTCCGCAGCCAGCTTGACTGGTGCCAAATCCATACCAGCCGGTCCCGGCCTTGGGGATTGGGCTGTAAGGGGCGATGAAGCAACTTTCCTGTATAATCGTGGCTTTTCCGGTGAAAATCAGGCGTCCTCCGGGTGCGTTGCGAGAGAGCCGCGAGGGAGCTGGCTGAGTCAGGGCCGTTTTTGAACAGTCAGAGGAGGCTGGTAGCAAGACAGGGGAGTGAGAGACGGCTCGTCAGCTTGAAGCGTTCGATGGACGTACCTGGCTCATCCGGAGGGCACCGGAAGTTCGGTCTACAGTGATGGTGACCGCTCCATCTAAAACTTGTAATAGCAGGTCCCCCGCCAGTTGTCGTCGCCAGCCACGGAGGATGGGCACATCGAGGGTTGTCCGATTCTGCTTGGCCTCCACGAGTGTTTGTAGGTCGGCGCTGGTCGCGAGCATGGTAGGGGCAATCCCCTCCTCTGCTGCGTGGGCCTTCAGCACGGCTTGCAGGAGTTCGACGATGCCGGTCGATTCAGGATCCGGCTTCCGCTCGCGAGGGACCTCCGGCCAGGCCGCCGGTGGAAGCGCCAGTGCCGAGGTGATGGTGGCCAAGAGTTGTTCTCCGTGTCGATCGACCTCGGAGGAATGGACGCCGCGGAGACCACGGAGCTCATTAACCGATTTAGGTGGATGGCGTGCAAGTTGGAGGAGCACCTCGTCTCGCATGACGCGCCCTCGTGGCACATTCCGGCGGCGCGCTTCCGATTCTCGCCAGGCAGCCAATTCACGAAGCACCGCAGCCCCTTTGGGCTTGAGCGTGTCCCACCCGCGAATTCGTTGGTAGCGCTCCTGCGGCTCTCGACCTTTTTCCCCCACCGCCGTTTCGAGGCGTGCGAATTCCTCATTGACCCACTCTAAACGGCCGAGTGTGGTTAGGCGATCCTGCAAATGCGTATGGATCGGCAGGAGAAATTCGACATCTTCCAAAGCGTATGCAACCTGATCATCTGAGAGCGGTCGTGCACTCCAGTTGGTAAAGGTATGGGCTTTCGCCAGCTTCGTGCCGTGGAGTCGCTGGACCAAGTTCGCATAGGCGACTTGGGCGCCATACCCGACCATGGCGGCGGCGATCTGGGTGTCGAAAAACGGCTTCGGGATCTGCCCGGCATGTGTGGCAAAGAGATCGAGATCTTGCCGCCCAGCGTGCACGACTTTCTCAATCTTGGTATCACAGATGAGTTCCCAAAAGGCGTCGAGCGATCCGCCGGCCTGCACGGCGGGAAAGTCGATGACAGCAGCGGTGGTGGCGGTGGCGACTTGGATCAGCTCGAGTCGTGGAATAAAGGTGTCTTCCCCGACGAATTCCGTATCCAGAGCCAGCCGCGGACTCTGCCGCAATGTGTGGCAGAGGGATTCAAGTGCACGCTGGTCGGTCACATAGTGCAGAGGTGGATTGGGTGTCATGTGTGTCTCATTCGGTTGGACGGTAGGTGGCGTCTGGTGACCGCGGAGGCTCAACATTGCTGAGACTCAAGTATTCCTTCAGGAACTGGTACGCCTCTAACATGCGGCGCAATTCCGGTTCGGCGCTGCGGTCGCCGTTATTTGAATCGGGATGGAGTTGCTTGGCCTTTTGACGAAATGAGGCGGTAACATCGGCGAGCGAGCTGCCGAATTCCATACCCATCGCAGCATACGCATCCATCGCGTTGTTGATACCGCTTGATCCTTGTGACAGGTCGCCGCCTCCCCCACCTGCGGCTTTCAACATATCGGCAAGGCTGATTTTCCTGCGCCGGCGGCGGGGGCGCTCTCGAATCTCACTGTCGAACTGATCCCATCGGTCTTCGACAAACTCGAGACGGGATTCCAGGCGCATCGCACCGGAGAGATCACGGACCTCCCCGAGTTCTTCCTCAATCTGGACGAGGGACTTGATGATTTCTTCCAGCCCTTCTTCAACACGAAAAAAGCTGTCGACCCGCTCCTGCATCATCGTATCGACGGCGAGCTCTAAGCTCTCTTCGGCTTTCGGGCGCAACGAATCGATCCGTCGTCTCATCCCGTTCTGAAACTTGATGAATTTACTTTGTGAAAACGGCATATCAACCAGGCTCTCCCCCAGCAGGCTGCGGAAAAACTATGTGGGCACGCGAACTAGGCTGAGGTCGAGATTGAGCGAAGATTCGACTTGCTTCGCCTCAGCCTTGACCTCAACCTTAACCTGTTAGGGGGCGCATTGTAGCACAGCACGATCGCGTGCCAGAAGGGCCTGAAAGCGCTGGATACATGTGGGGTGGATGGTCAGCGTGACGCGAAGTCATCGCTGATTCTGGTGCGGCGTCGGGCCACGCCCGTGGCACGTGCGGCGGCCGCCACGGCTTTGGCCACACGAGGAACGACATCCTTATCGAACACGCTCGGAATGATGTAGTCCTCGCTGAGGGCCGCAGGGGGAATGGTTTCAGCCAGGGCCTTTGCGGCAGCCAGTTTCATCGCTTCGTTGATATCGCACGCCTGGACGTCCAGGGCGCCTCGAAAAATTCCTGGAAACGCGAGCGCGTTGTTGATTTGATTCGGATAGTCCGATCGCCCGGTGGCAAAGATTCGGCAGTGGGAGGCAGCCAATTCAGGACGGACTTCGGGGTCGGGATTGGCCATGGCAAAGACGATGCGATCAGCCGCCATCAGATCTAGATCTTCCGTCGTGATGATATGGCCGACGGATAATCCGATGAAGACATCAGCCCCCTTAAGCGCATCACGGAGTGTGCCTTGGGGACGGTCTCTGGTCATACAGGCGGCGAGATCCGCTCGGCAGGTCCGCAGCTGCTGGCCTTCCCCTCGTAAGACGATCCCCAGGGGCTCGCATCCGACCAGGTGAGAGAGGCCGGCGGCAAGCAGCATTCTGCAGCAGGCGGTTCCAGCGGCGCCGAGACCATTGACGACCACGCGGATGTCCTCCATGCGTTTCCCCGTGACGGTGAGCGCATTAGTCAGGGCGGCGAGGATGACCACGGCTGTGCCATGCTGATCGTCATGCATGACCGGAATGTCCAGGGTGCTTTTTAATCGGCGTTCAATTTCGAAACAGCGCGGCGAACTGATGTCTTCCAAATTGATGGCGCCGAACCCCGGGGCAATGGCCTGAATGGTGCGAACAATCTCATCAGGATCTTGCGTGTTGAGGCAGATCGGCCACGCGTCGATTCCCGCAAATTCTTTGAACAGCATGGCCTTGCCTTCCATCACGGGTAACGCGGCTTCCGGGCCAAGATTGCCGAGGCCCAGCACCGCGGATCCGTCGGTGACCACGGCGACCGTATTGCCCTTGCTGGTAAAGGCATAGGCTTTGGTTTTGTCCTTCGCGATCGCTTGCGACACGCGGCCGACTCCCGGCGTATAGACCATCGACAACAGATTTCTTGTTGTGATGGGGAACTTGCTTTGGACGCGAATCTTTCCGCCGAGATGCAGAAGAAAAATCCGGTCGGAGGCGGAGATCACATGCACGTCCGTCAGCGCCCCGACCCGGGCGAGCACCTTCTCTCCATGCGCTTCATTCTGGACGTCGAAGGTTACGTCTCGCACCATACAGTCGGCCGTTGCAGAGACGATATCCACCGCGCCCAAGTTGGCGCCTTCCTCGGCCAGGACAGCGGCCACCCTTGCAAACATGCCTGGTGTGTTGGCGAGTTCGAGGCGAACGGTCAGGCGGTAGTTGGAATAGGGCCCAATGTCGGTCATGGCTGGTTCTTACTCTTAGCGGGATGCTGAAAAATCCGCCAGCTCGGGGAAGGCTGAGGTTAAGGCTAAGGTTGAGGCGAAGATGAAGAAAGTCAGGTCTTCGCTCAACCTCGACCTCGACCTTAACCGTAACCTCGACCTCAGTCTACCTATTAAGACTACCACAAGACAGGTCTGGAGCCAGAACGGCTTGCTTGTACGTCGTGGTTTTCATAGAGGTGGCAGAGGAGGAAAAATTAGCGGTTGACAACAGCGGCCTATCCTGCCTACCGTAGAAAAACTGTGTTCTCCTTGACTTGAGTGGGGACACAGCAGCCTAACACTAACATTCAAAGGGGGTGACATATTATGAAGCGCATCTTGATGGCAATCATGGCAGTGGCAGTGGCAGTGACGTTCAGTGCTCCTTCCTTCGCCGAGGAGAAGAAGGACAAGAAGGACGAGAAGAAGGGCGGCCAGGTCCTCGTGTACGGTGACGAGAAGAAGGACGAGAAGAAGGACGAGAAGAAGGGCGGCGGCTACGTCGGTACGTTCGGCGATGAGAAGAAGGACGAGAAGAAGGACGAGAAGGGCAAGTAAGCACGCGGATGTGGTGTGTCTGATCAGACAAGCCTAACTTGAACGATTTCTGAAGAGGCCTGGGATCGTGAGATCGCAGGCCTCTTTCCTTACCCGCTCATTGACCCCTCTCCGGCCTCGATGCTACCGTGGGCGATGCACACTCCACCACGCGCAGGAAAATCTAATCGCCTGATCCAGGAAACCAGTCCCTATCTCCTCCAGCATGCCTCGAACCCGGTCGACTGGTACCCCTGGGGACCGGAGGCCTTGCAGGCATCGAAAGTGCAAAACCGTCCCATCCTGCTCTCGGTCGGATATTCCGCCTGTCACTGGTGTCATGTGATGGAGCGGGAGTCGTTCGAGAACGAGGCCATTGCTGCACTCATGAACCAGCATTTTGTTTGTATCAAAGTCGATCGGGAAGAGCGCCCCGATCTCGACGAGATCTACATGCAGGCCACCGTGACCCTCAATCATGGTCAGGGTGGATGGCCGATGACGGTTTTCCTGACACCGGATCAGGAGCCGTTCTTTGCCGGTACGTATTTTCCGCCTGACGATCGATGGGGCCGTCCCGGGTTCCCCAGCCTGCTCAAGAAAATCGCAGACGCATGGGAGCAGGATGCCGCCGGTCTCACGAGTCAAGCGCGCCAATTGACTGAACGGCTAAAGAACGAACTCAAAGCGGTGTCCCCCGTCTCCGTCAGTGTCTCCGTGCTTGATGAGGCCGTGACGCAATTCCGGGAGGATTTCGACGAACGCCACGGCGGATTCGGCAGCGCGCCGAAATTCCCCCCGTCCGCAGGGCTCTCGTTGCTCCTCCGTTGTTACCGGCGAACAGGAGAGAGCCGAACGTTGCAGATGGTCACACGCACGCTCGATGCGATGGCGGCCGGAGGGATCTACGATCATATCGGAGGCGGGTTCGCGCGGTACTCCACCGACGAGCGCTGGCTGGTTCCGCATTTCGAGAAGATGCTCTACGACAATGCCCTTCTGACCCGGACCTACTTGGAAGCCTATCAGGTGACCAAGCAGACCTCCTATCGCCAGGTCACGACGGACGTGCTCGAGTATATTCTCAGGGAGATGACCGACCCTGCCGGAGGATTTTATTCCGCGACGGATGCGGACTCCGAAGGGGTCGAAGGAAAGTTTTTCGTCTGGACACCGACGGAGATCCAGGCCGTGCTGCAGAATGCGGAAGATACCCGCCGATTCTGCGCCTGTTACGATATTACCGATCAGGGAAATTGGGAACATCGGAGTATCCCCAATCGACTGCGTCCCATCGAGGCCGTGGTCAAGGAGTTGAACCTCACCACTGATGAGCTGTACGAGACCATCCATCGCGTGCGTCCCCTCCTCTATCGTGCCCGCCAAGAACGAGTCCCGCCAGGACTCGACGACAAGATCATTACGGCATGGAACGGCATGATGATATCGGCGATGGCCGAGGCAGGCCGTGCGTTAGGGGTGAGCCGCTACATCGATGGGGCCATGAAGGCGGCAGACTTTCTCTTGCTGGTGCATCGGACTCCCGAGGGGACGCTGCTCCGCACGTCGCGGCAGGGCCGAGCCCATCTCGACGGGGTACTGGAGGACTATGCCAATCTGGCAGAAGGATTGATCGACCTCTATGAAGCCTGTGGGCAGGAACGATATCTCACCGCCGCGCTTCAATTTGGAGAGCGGATGGTGGACTCGTTTCGAGACGAGGAACAAGGGGGGTTCTACACGACTGCGAAGACACATGAAACACTGATTATCCGAGCGCGTGAGGGGGCGGATGGGGCGACGCCCAGTGGAAACGCCGTGGCGGTCTCAGCCCTCGCCAGACTCTCATTCCACTACGGTCGCCAGGATCTGCGCGAGGCAGCGATCGGCGGGGTCCGTGCTTATGGCCGCCAGATGGCCCGGTATCCGAGAGCCTTTGCCAAGAGTCTGGCCGTGGTGGATCTGCTGGCGGAAGGGCCGATTGAATTGGCTTTTATCGGAGCGGCCAACGATCCTGGGCTGGAGGCACTGCAGCTCGCCGTGCGCGAGGTGTTCTTACCTCATCGCGTGATAGCCTCCACCGATGGAACGGGCCGGCCGTCCGGTCATCCCCTGCTGGCCGGTAAGGGGTTGGTGGAGGGGAAGGCAGCACTCTATATTTGTCGGAATTTTTCCTGTCAGCGTCCCCTCACCGATGCGCGGGAGGTTACCGAGGCGCTGCTGTCGGCGTCGCGACGAACGGATCAGACGACCCAACAGACTCTCTTGCAGGGAGCGGCGCTCCTTGGATCGGCCAGTCCCGAGGGGACAGCCAGGTATGCCGCGCGCATTGTCAGTCAGTCACGCCATGACGGCCGCATGGAACACGGGTATGGTCGATTCGGCAACAGAGGCTTGACGACGTCGCGACTGGGGTTCGGGACCTATCGGGTCGATACGAGGGAGCCGGAGCATCGAGACGCGCTCAAGAAGGCCCTGCGCGAAGGCGTGAACCTGATCGACACGTCGACGAATTACATGGACGGCGACAGTGAGCGCCTGGTCGGCTCTGTCTTAGGCGAGTTGATCAAGAGCGGTGAGCTGACGCGTGAAGAGGTGATCGTCGTCTCGAAGATCGGATACGTGCAAGGGCATAACCTGAAACAGGCGGAGGTGCGAGAACAGGCTGGGCGCCCCTACCCTGACATGGTCAAATATGGTGAGGGCATCTGGCATTGTATCCACCCGGAGTATCTGGCCGATCAGCTCACACTGTCACTGGATCGGCTTGGACTGGCTACCCTTGATGTCTGTTTGCTGCACAACCCGGAATACTTTCTGTCCGAGGCCGCGCATCATGATGGTGGAGATCTCGCGACGGCGCGGGATGCCTTTTATCGGCGGATCGAACAGGCCTTCATGTTTTTTGAGTCGCAAGTGGCTGCGGGACGGATTCGCTATTACGGCCTGTCGTCGAATACGGTCACGGCAGATCCATCGGATACAGCGGCAACGTCGCTCTCTCGCATGTGCGACGCGGCGCGAGCTGCCGCTGCGGCACAGGGCATGGACCGCCACCACTTCGCAGTGCTGCAATGCCCTATGAATCTCTATGAGGCGGGCGCGCTGGTGAGGCCCAATACCGGGGAGAGTCAGCGGGAGACGGTGTTGGAGGTGGCGCAACGAGAAGGGATCGCGGTGCTGGTCAATCGTCCGCTCAATGCCATGCCGACGAAAACGAGCGGTGTGCTTCGATTGGCGGATTTTCCGCTCGAAGGCGATCCGGTGGACTTCGAGCGACAGTGCCGCACGGTCGCGGCGCTTGAAGAAGAGTATCGCAAGGCCATTGCCCCGGCCCTTCAACAGAGTGGTCAAGGGATGGCCCCCGCCGACTACTTCAATTGGGCCGTTGAGTTAACGCGCGTGCGGTCTCAGATCCAGGGGCTGGAACACTGGGAGCAGATCGAGCAACAAATGATCGCACCGCATGTGAATCAAGTCATCCAGGCAATTTCACGGCATCTGACCGGAACGGCCGCCGCGCAATGGGAGGCCTGGCGCGATCGCTATGTGCCGCAGTTGCTCACCCTATTGCGCGGGCTCCGCAGAGAAGCCACGGAACGCAGTCGTGTGAAAACCGCCTCCGTGTCAGCGGCCCTCGATCCCCTATTGCCCGAAGCAAGGCGCAGAGAATCGCTGTCACGAAAAGCCTTGTGGGTCCTGGCGAGTACCCCGGGGGTGACCGCTGTGTTGAATGGGATGAGATCGCCCGTCTACGTCGGCGATTCGATGGGGATTCTTCAGTGGGCCGCGCTCTCTGAAGTCAGAAGTCTGTACGACACGATGAGCAAGGTCGGGAAGTAGTGCGTAGTGGTCACGCGAGGGAGAGGGAACGATCCACCTCCGACGAGGACCGTGAGCCGGCTATCTGCGGGTGCCGATAAGTTGATACAGGCTCTCGAGGACATGACTGAACCACGAGCCATTGGTGCCGGCTGAGCGTGTCCAATTTTTGAGAGATTTCGGCGGCACAGTCAGCGTTTTCAGTCTAGCGGCTGCGTCTTTAAAGTTCGGACGTATGCGGATCATGCGCTGATACAGGGTTACAGCTTCTGCTACCTCTCCGACGGTTTCGAGGGTTCGTGCGAGGAAGTACTGCACATGGATGACTTCATCCCGAGATGCGGACTGGTCGCTCAAGGCAGTGCGAAACGCCTTGATGGCCGCATGGTGTTCCCCCATCTCCGTGTAGCAGAGCCCGGCTTGTACCGAGGCTTTAAGACAATATGATGGAGCAAGCCATGGTCGAGGTCACGTCCCCCACGACCAGGCAGAGGTCGCTCTTCTCTTTCAGCAGCACCTTTTCATACGCCACCATGATGGCGGCGGTCTGTTCAGCCTGGGTACCCGAGCCGACTTCCAGATTGATGTCCGGATCCGGGATGTCGAGCTCCTCGAAGAAGCTCCCGGACATGGCGCGGTCGTAATGTTGGCCCGTATGGATCAGACGAAAACGCAACGAACC
>JAENWB010000175.1:0-5832 GCA_016650275.1 Nitrospiraceae bacterium
TCCTGCAGGATGCTCAAAAAGGCCGTTCAGCAAGGCCGCAGCGAGTGAAGGCCGGAGGCGTACCCCCTGGGGCGCACGGTGCGACGAAAAAGGAGCACCAAGTCTGTGCGCGCCGCTGAGTGGTGAGGCGGCCGGGTCCCCGTTGAGGGTCTGAGCGATGCGAGAACGAAGCTGGCGGACTTTTTCAGCATCCTGCTAAGGGCCTAACCTGGAAAGGAGAATAGACGTTATGAGCAAAGGGAGAGTGCTGGTCGTGGACGATGAGGCGGACGTGAGAAGAGCCGTGCGCCTGATATTAACGAAGGCAGGGTACGATGTGGATGAAGCCGAAGATCCAGAAGCGGGCGTCACGCTGGTAAAATCGGGAGCTAATAAGCTGCCGTTGAGCGTGATTATTACCGATCTCAGTATGCCGAAGGTAAACGAGATCATCGTGATCCCCTATTTGCTCTCCCAGTTCCCGTCCTGTCCGATCATTGTGCTGAGCGGATCAAAGATGCTGGATAGATCTGCCAAACTGTTCAAGGACGCAAGCGTAGCATTCCTCGCGAAACCGATTAATCAAGAGCAGTTATTGGGCGCCGTGAACAAGGCCGTCAACAAAGGCGGATGATGAAGGTTGAGGTTTAGGCTAAGGTTGAGGCGGTCTGAAGGTCGAAGACTCAAGGCTGAAGACTGAAGTGTTCGGAACTCGAACTCCGACCTTCAGACTTCGGCTCGCACGAAAAACGGGACAGGCGAGGCAGTCTGAAGGCTGAGGTGTTCGGAACTTCGAACCCGGAATTTCGGACCTTGAACCGTCGTCTGTCTCGCTTTTCCCGCGCGTCTCGCCTTTCTTATCCGTCTCTAACTCAGAACCCAGAACTCAAAACTGCTTTGTCTTTCCCGCCTTCTTTAACTCAGAACTCAGAACTTCAATGATATGGTCGAGCCTGTGGTGTCCTGGGGTCGAGAGGAAACCGGAGATGGAATGTTGTGCCAATACCTGGTTGGCTTTCCACCCAGATCTTTCCTTTGTGCGCGTCCACCACATCCTTCACGATTTTAGTGCCGAGTCCCGTGCCGCCTTTCTTGGTGCTCACTGCCTTGGCTGAGAAGAGACTGTCTCGAATCTCGGGAGGCATCCCGCGCCCGGTGTCTGCCACCGCGAGCGCCATGCCCCCTGTCTCCTGATCGAGATGCCCCCGCACCGTGATCGAGCCTCCCCGCGGCGTTTCTGGAAGAGCGTTATTGATGAGATTGTAAAAGGCATTGTAGAGCCTCCGCTCGTCAGCGTGGAATTCCGGCAGCGAGTCAAGGCCATCAGTGCGCAAGGTAATCTGCTTGTCCCGGGCCAGGCCCTGCAGCGTGTGAAACACTTCGAGGATGACCGGCCTGACCGAGCAGAGCGCAAAGACGGGAGGTGAGCTCAGGCCTTTGACGCAGTCGGCCATCTCCTTGACGCGATCACGTAGTCGCCTGATGCCATTCTGAGCGATCTCGACAGACTCATCGCAGATCTGTTTGTTGGTCTTATTGTGGGTCATCTCCGCACTGTTCATAGCGTCGAACAGGTCCTTCACGACATCGCGCAATAATTCAACACCCGTCTGCACCGGTGTCAGCAGATTCTTCATGTCATGGCCGATGTCGCCGAGTAGCGTCACCACCTCAGCTTTCTTGGCGTCCTCGAATTGCTTGGCCTGTTGAATCGCCAACGCGGCGAATGCGGAAATGATCGTGAGGAGTCCGAGGTCGTGGTTCGTGAGCGGCCCCGTTCGTTTGTTCAGCACATTCAAGACGCCGATCGGCTCGCCTCTCCAGCGCCGGAGCGGCACCGTGATCATGTCCCGCGTAACGAAGCCGGTGGCCTGGTCGATCTGGTGAAGATGGCTCGCGTCGTGATGGGCCCGGCTCGTAATCCGAGGTTCTCCCGACTGGAAGACTGATCCGGAAATACCCTTATCCCAGGGAATGGCCGTGCCCCGGGGGACCGGTTTGTCGCCGATCGAATACTGAAAGATCAGCGCTTCTTTTTCCGGATCGGCAAGCAGAATGGAACCCGCTTCAGCGCCGACCTCTTCCAGCGCAATATGCAAGGTTGTTTCGACAAGGTCGTCGAGATCGATGATCTGAAACAGCGCTTGGCTGACGCGTTCAATGGCTGCCAACTGGGTTTTGAAGTGCAACGGATCCGAAGCGTAGGCCTCGAGGGCAGGCTCGACCGAGGGGGTGTGTGGATCGATGGCGTTGGGTCCGGGAGGCGTGCTCATAGGGTTCCGGCTCGAGAAGAGGGGAAGAACCGCTGGCCGGCTGTCGATGTGCCGCGGCCCAGGAGATATAGCCTGAGGCTAGGGCGATAGGGAATCCCCTCATTCGAGGGGAGGGCCCATCAGGGGGGATTGCCAAATGCTGTCATTCCATTAAGTTACGAAGCGAATTAAGCCTGATAAAGGATCGCACATGCCGATTGCCAAAAGGAAAGTGTTGATCGTCGATGCCGACAAGCAGGCGAGAGCCCTTGTCCATCAGACCCTCACGAGGGAAGGCTACGATGTCATCGAAGCCGAGGACGGCGAGAAGGGAATGCACGCGGTGCAACCAGGCAAGTCAAGCAAGGCGGGACGCAGGGTCGACGTCATTCTCTGTCACCATCAGGCGCCGGTTCCCAACGGAGCGGAACCGATAGAATATTTCCTCTCTTTACGTCCGGCCGTCCCAGTCGTGATGTTGGTCGACCACCCGGACCTGTACCATGCCGCGCAGATGTTCCGGCAAGGCGTCGTGGATTACCTTGTCAAGCCGCTCAAGTCGAAGACTGTGGTGGAGGTCGTCAAAAAAGCGATCAATCTGAATGGATCCCAGTCATAACCGAAGCCAGACGAGACGGGAGAGGGTTGATCGGTTCATCTGGTCTATCTGGTTTGTTTCGTTTAATTGGTTTGTCTGGTTTTTTGGTTGAACGGAATTAACCAGATAAACCGATCAACCAGATAAACGAAACAAACCAGATAGACCAGCCGTATCGCGCGCGTCTCGCTTTTCTTATCCGCCTCTAACTCAGAACCCAGAACTCAGAACTGCTTTGCCTTTCCCGCCTCCTTTAACTCAGAACTTAGAACTCAGCACTCAGAAATCAGAACTCAGAACTTCTTTGCCCTTTCCGCCGGGCTAGCTTTTCCTGCCTAACCGAGAAGGGCTGGACATTACCTAGTGGCCGGACTACTATATGGCAAAAGGGCCCGCCGGTCATTCTTGAAGGACGAATGATGAGTGAATTGATTTTCATGGTCGAAGAGGCTCCGGAGGGAGGTTTCGTCGCGCGCGCCCTCGGGGAATCCATTTTTACCGAAGCAGACACGATTGCCGAGTTGCCTGGCAAGGTTCGTGATGCAGTGCGTTGTCACTTCGAGGAAGGGAAAGCCCCGAAAATCGTCCGTCTTCACCATGTCCGCGAGGAAGTTATTGCCGTATGAGGCTTCCCCGTGATCTGTCGGGAAGCGGTCTCGCTCAGTCTCTTCGCAAGCTCGGTTATTCTGTAACCCGCCAAACCGGTAGCCATCTTCGCCTCACGACGTACGAGCACGGCGAACATCATCTCACGATTCCACTACATTCTCCGCTTCGTATTGGTACCCTGTCGGCGATCCTGGCCGACGTGAGTACGCACTTCAAACGTAGCCGAGAACAGCTGCTCGAAAACCTATTTGGCTAACGGCGTCCGTCCCGCCATTCTTATCCGCCTCTAACTCAGAACTCAAAACTGCTTTGCCTTTCCCGCCTCCTTTAACTCAGAACTCAGCACTCAGAACTCAGAACTTCCTCGCCCCTTCCGTCCCACATCCTATTTACGGTAGGAGCTCGGTCGGTGGAACCGCCGGGGGTTGCGCTTGTTGGAAACAGGGTGGAGCGGCCAGGGGATTCAGTGGATTAATGCCCGGCATACAGTGTGGATCAGCAGTCGGTGGTTGTTGCGGGGTGGCGATCGGTTGAGGAGGCGGAACAGGCTGAGCGAAGAACGGCAGCGGAGGAGGATCGATCGACATCGGAAGCGTCTCTTGATAGGGACGTGCAGTCGAAGCCTGCGGAGCCGGCGATGAAGCAGGAGCACTGTTGACCGATAAGGGAGTGCAGCGACGCAGTTGAGCAGGACGGTCCGTAAAGACGCGAGCGCCGGACGCATCGGCGCATTCGAACAATCCACCGGCGGTAGAAGAAGGAATCATCCAGACCCAGACGAATGCAGCAATCACGACAGTGCAGATATGTGAAGATCGACCAGCCACTTTCCCGCTTAGCCTAGACCTTAGCCGTAACCTTCTGTCCCTCATGGCTGCCCCCGTCGCAAACGTAGTTCACCCTTCGCCGTATCCAACGTCACTTCGAACTGGTGCAAAAAGCTGAGTCCCAGCAGGCCGTCCACACCGGCCGGAAAATCCGGCACCGTGTGCACCGCCGCCGAGCTGTTCCGTACTTCCGCCGTCGCAATCTTCATCGAATCGATCCGCACGACCTGCGCGTCCACTGAGCCGCCCGCCGTCTTGAGCACCACCAGACCGGCGCGAAAATCCGACGGGAGCAAGGCCAGGTCGCGAACCAGTTCCTGCGACAAGATCGTGTGCGAAGCGCCGGTGTCGACGATCAAATGCGCCGTGCGCATGCCATTCAATTCGACCGGCACCACGTACAACTGGCCGATCCGGCGGAGTGGAATTGCCATGCCGTCCTCAGCACTCGTCGCAAGCTGTTCCGGAGGAACCAAGCGGGTCGCTAACGACAGTTCCGTGGAGGCAGGAGCTGGGGGGGTCGGCGCGGATGAGGCAGGCAGGGGAGAGGCAGTTGGATTCTCGACCGACAGTGGCACGCACTGCGTCATCTGCGCCAGACGATCGGTGAACACCACCTGGCCCATCCCATCTACACAACGATACAGCCCTGCAGAGAAGACCTCTGCAGGCGCCAACGATTGACCGGCCAAGGCGAAACCGGCCAACAGGCACCAACGCCAGGCATCAGGGTTCGAACCTGGGCTGATCCGTCGAACATCCATCCGATCCTCTCTCTCCGTATCGTTTCGGCTGGCAGGGCGATTCTACTGCGAATAAAGTCGGAACGCTCTCCCCTCGTTCGAGGGGACCTCCATCTGTGGGGATAGGCATTGACCCACTTCTGCATGTACAAGCATCCGCCATGACTATGCTAGGGCTCATCGCCTATAGCCTCAGTGCTGTGAGTATCCTCTTTTCTCTCACACCATGGAGCCAAGGTGTTGTCCTCGCCCTTCCCTCTAGTGGAACACCCTACGAATCACGAAATCAGCGCGAACCAGTCATACCAAGCGTCACGAGCAAGCAACAGGTAGCGTCCCCATCCTCCGCGCCGGCACCGCAGGTGTTCAGTCCTGGAACCGATCCACCGCACAAACAAACGCCACGTGTCACATCGGCCGGTACAGCCTCGACGCCCGCGGCAGCTGCACTCTCACATCAACCGATACAACTCGCCTCGCTTGCTCCAAGTGCCGCACAGGGCATGGACACGACGCACGAATCCCGCACGAAAGACATCGAGCAGCCGCTGACGCCGAAACCGAGCGATCACCTCTCGCACACGCCGCTCACGAGCGCGATGAAGCCGCGCCTTGATCAGACATACGGGAGTCTGCCGCTCAGCTTCGAGCCGAACGTCGGGCAGACAGACGAGCACGTCAAGTTCCTTGCGCGCGGCCGCGGCTACACGATGTTCTTGACGCCCACCGAAGCGGTCCTCGGGTTGCGTGACCCTGGTTCATCTCGTTTGTCTGGTGCATCTGGTTTAGATTCGCGCGCGGACGACTCAACCGATTCAACTAAA
>JAENWB010000176.1:0-10827 GCA_016650275.1 Nitrospiraceae bacterium
AGCCAGATGCGATCTAAGCCATCCACGCGCGCCAATTCATGGAAGACGGCTCGATAGTCCTGACTCAAGCCGCTGTTGTAGAGCGTCGGCGTCAGGTGTTCGGTCCCGCCGCAGGTTCTCTGGTTCATCCGGATGACATTGAATCCCTCGCGATAGGCTTTCGCGGCGATGCCGCGCATATAGTGCGACTCGCTGCAGCCTTCCAGGCCATGCACGAGTACCACGGTCTGGCATGCGGTGCGGTGTGGCTGCCAGTGACAGAAGCCGAGTAACTGGGTGTGAAGCTCGGTAGTGAAGAGCCTCGACTCGGTCGGGACTCCGGCCAGGAGCGATCGGCGAGGCCAATAGCCTGGGAACACGGTCATGAAATGTGGATTGCGGAGCCAGGCTGTCGGTATAAAATCTCGCCCGTCTGGTGACATTGAGGTCATCATACAGAAACGTTCCATGGTTCCGCAGTATGAATTGCCAGGACGCGACAAATTGGGATGGGAGTGCCTTCCGCGCATTTCCGCAACAGGCTTCGGCGAAGCGGATGTTGCCACCGATAGATCAATAGAAGTCAGGACCGGTGGCGGTCTATGAAGCCTCGAGTGAGGCGGACATCGTCAACGACGGTCACAGGTTCCATCTGGGTGCTGAAATAGTCCGCCAGCTATCTTGTTCATGCTGTGCCGAAATGATATTTCCGCAGTTCGCTAGACGGCATCCGTGAGCAACAGGGACTGGTTGACCCTCTACCCATGAAGACAGCAACGGCCTTCGAGTGAGGTCTCGAAGGCCGTGAGACGATGGCTCCCAGATCTGTACCCTTTGCGAACCCTGCGAGTCGAGTTCCCTAGAGCCCAGTCCATGATGGACTAAGGCATAGAGCATGACACCTATCCGAAATAGATTCAGCGCGGAATTTTGCTCATTCCTCTACATTGGTTGCGTGACTTCTCAGTCTGGTGCCTCCCCCTACTGGATGAGCTTCGCAACCCTTTTTATGAAGGACTAGCCTTCAAGAATGTTTCTTCAAACTCCCATACAGGATGCCGCACACAAAGCCGATAGGCGTGGTGAACATGATCAGTATTGGACCATTCCAACTTGAGATTCCTGCCATATACGCATCTATTCCTCCACCAATAACACTAACTAGTGCCCCCACCATGCATCCAACCGCTGCAAACCAAAGTCCATATCCGGCGATGTTCTTGAGTGGCATCACTATTTGTCACATCCCCCTGTACAGGTAGACGTTGGGCTGACGTTCGTTAAAAATGGCGACTTCGAGTTTGGGATAAGTTTCCCCGAACTGTACTCGTTGCGAACCTTGTGCTTTGAGCCCCCAAGGTCACCTATCGCATAAATCCCACGGTTGGAAACGTCCCAGACTAACATGAGACCTGGACCAGGTTAAGGGGGGCGATTAAAATAAATGTGGCTCCCCGGGCAGGACTCGAACCTGCGACCAGCCGGTTAACAGCCGGCTGCTCTACCAACTGAGCTACCGGGGAACGAGACAGTCCGTTATCGGGCTGCGTATTCTAGCAAAAGATATCTGTTGGGGGGAGACTTTTTTCTATCAGGGGAATCGCTCGCCCTGCCTGCGTCTATTCCATTATACGTCGAAGTCCTGAGTTTCGTCCTCATCCAAGGTTGCGTCACTATTGCCTGATGCAACGGACGCGTAGTGCTTCGCCCAGGTTAGATAGAGATTCCCGCTGTCGCGCATGGTATCGGCAGCTTTGACGAGTGTCTGCGCCAATTCAGGGTCTTTCCCGCTGGCGTGGATATCGGCCGCTCGCCGCTCGAGCGCTTTCGGGTACTCGTGGATCAGACCGGCAATCTCTCGAACGAGCTCATCAATGACATTATCTTCGGTTTCCATCTGTTCCCTCCAGAGCGGTACCAACAAAAAACCCCATAGCGCAGGCGCCATGGGGTCTTGCGCGGGGAGACCCGCTCCACGAAACGGTTATCCTTGGTAGGCCTGCCCAAGAGCTGCGGACTCACCTTTTTGGGACATCAGTTGCCCGGTGGCGCTGACTGCCTGCATGGTGATGGCATAATGCTTAGCCGCGTCGCAGACGACCACGCAGAGGTCACAGCCTTTACAACGGTCAATGTTCACTTCGGCTACCATCTTGCTTGTATTGAGGTCGAGGCAGTTGGCCTCCGGACAATACATGATGCACAGTCGGCACCCCTTCTTGGCCACACATTTCTCGTCGATGACTTGCGCTACGTTATACATGCGAGCTGGTTCCTTCTATCTCGTTAAGCCGCAACGGCAGGATTGCCGACTCGCAGCTCATACTTATTCTTCTCGGCCCATTCACTGGCAATTTCATAGGCCGCCTGCATGGTTGCCAGGTTTTTTGCCAGCAACATTTCTTTCTTGGCAAATTTTTTCTTGATCGCTTCATCCAAGGAGGCGGTTCCACCGGAGGCGACGAACTTCTTCCCGAACCGTTCCTGTAAGGCGCCGTCCAGGGATTCCATTGAGACGCACTTGGTGATGCCCGCGACAGATCCGATCATCGACATATTCGTCGATAGCTCGGTGCCCGCTACCTCGATCGCGAGCTCGGTTCCCGCAATGTAAAACACCTTAACATTCAGATCATTGAGACGTTCAATGTCGTCTGCTGACAGAAGTTCCTGGTCGGCGTTGATGATAACGAGGCCACCCTCCTTTACCCCGGAGTAGAAGGGCATGGTGTAGCTCTTTCCCATGGTGATGACCTGGGGATGAAAGACCTGGATGACGTCGGGAAATACCAGCTCGCCACGGTCGTAGATCCGTTCGATGCCGATCCGACAATAGCTCTCTGCCGGCGCCATGCGCTTCTCCGCGCCGAAGAAGGGATTGGAGATCGAAAACTTGCCGTCGCGGTTGGCGGCCATGGCCAGGACATGCGCGGCAGTGACGGCACCCTGTCCGCCTAATCCCGACATCCGGACATTCAGTCTTTTCTTGATCATGATCGTCTCTCCTCCAGAATCGGATTAGGCTCCCTGAGAGGCGAGCTGTTTTGCAGCGGCTTTCTTTTCCTTGTCCTTGGCGGACACCTCTGCCAGGAGTTGCTTGGCTGGTTCACTGATGTACTCTCTGTAGGCAAACCGCTCGGTGGGCTTTTCCGAGTCCCGCATTTCCTGGAGCCCTTCCATGCTGTTCTTTCCGATTTCGAGAATGCAAGGCGTATAGAGCTGGAGGTAGGTCGGACCGATTTCGCGTGCGATCATGACCGCGTTCCGGACCACCTTCTCAATGAGGGACGGTTTGCTGACGGTGCATTGGATCACGTAATGGCAGCCTGATTCACGCGCGATTTCCGGTAGACGGACCTTGTCGAAGAGCTTCCCAACCGGCGCCATCTTGGCCACGAACCCCTTCTGCATCAGGCCGCTCTCCTGGCCACCGGTGTTGGCGTACAATTCGTTATCGAAACAAATCGTGGTGAACTTCTCCTGGCGGAACCAGGCTTGCAGGGTCATGTCGAGGCCGATATCGACGGTGGCGCCGTCGCCTGCGAGCACGACCACGTCTTTCGTCCGGCCTGGGAAGCGGACGCTCAAGGCACGCTTCAAGCCGGAGGCGATGGCGTTTTGGTTACCGAAGAGAGAGTGTATGTTGTGCACGGCCACCATGGGGAACACCAGGCTGGTACAGCCGGTGGAGCCGACCATGACGGTGTCTTCGGGGTTCGGCAATGAGGCCAGGATGTATCGAAAGGCCATGGATTCCGGGCAGCCGGCGCAGAGGGAGTGTTGCTCGATCAGTTCTTTGCTGTTGCCGATATCCTTCCAGCCCCGGTCTTCCTTACCGTAGGTCGCGCTCTTGACTAGGTCTTGATAGTCCGACGGCATAATGTCGTAGAGATCTTCAGAAATCTTAATTTTCTCTTTGCTCATGTAGGCCTCCTCAGTTTCGCGAGTACTTCGCGAACTCGTTCTGAATGTTTATGGCTCAGCTTCCGCGTCCCGCCATGACAAAGGACTTCTTCAGTCCCAAGGTCGTCATGATTTCGTTGACGATGATTTCAGGCGGCATTGTCATGCCTCCGCAGACACGCGGACCGGCATGCACTCGCTCATGATTGGGAACCGTCGCCTTGATCTCTTTCGCTAACCAGCCGGTCACGTTGAACTCCGGCACGAAGATATGCTTGGCATTCTTCGAGGCTTCCCGAATCTCTTCTCCCGGCCAGGGGCGCAAGACCTTCACCTTTACTAGTCCGCAACGGACGCCTTCGTCTTCGAGCAGGCGGATGGCTTCGCGACTTTGTGACACGGCGGTGCCGGACGCTACGAGTAGGATGTCTGCATCCGTGTTTTCCGTCTCGATCAGTCCATTCAGCCAGTGGATCGAATGTTTCCTGGATCGTTCGACAGCCGCCCAGATTTCTTGTTGCCAGCTGGCATGCGTCGCATAGCTGATGTAGTTGCTCTTCATGACAAACGGATCGCGCATCATTCGAACCGGCGGACATTCCATGTCCATACAGGGCACGGGCGAGCGGTATGGGTCATAGGGGGGAAGACACATGTCGGCCGGGGTGAGATTGACGACGTCCTTGGTGTGGGTCACGAAAAAACCGTCGCAGCAGAGTGCCAGAGGGAGGTGCACATCAGGCTCTTCCGATACCATGTAGCCTTTGAGAATCCAATCGAAGAAGTCCTGTGCGGTTTCCGCATGCCAGACGAGCATGCCGGTATTCAGAAGATACGCAATCTCGAGCGTGTCAGGCTGAATCGACAGCGGTGAGTTGATGCCGCGGCAGGTGACGATCATTTGAATCGGCAACCGTGCGCCGGACCACATCGGAAAGTTCTCCATCGCGCGCATCGTGCCGGGTCCCGCGGTTGTCGTAAATACGCGAGCCCCGCCGAAAGCCGCTCCCGCGCATTGCGACATGACCGCAAATTCGCTCTCACCGCGAAAGTAGTCGCCGATGTAGCCTTCGGCAAAGAGCTCGCCGATTAAGGCGGCCGCTTCGCTCTGCGGTGTAATCGGGTACGCAATCATCACGTCGCAGCTGGCCCGCCGGAGCGCTTCTTTGATGACCTCGCTGCCCGTGTAGAACGACGGCGTGCGCGGCGCTTCGTTCATCATCTTCCAGGTGTCGGTAAAGGTCTGCCCTTTTTTATTTTTTGTGCCGATGACTGAGTGTGTGTCTGCCATGGGATATGCTCCTTTCACTGTCTTCAGAGCCTCAAACGGCTTAGCTTAGTTTGAGGCTCCGCTCTTGGCTGACGTCAGCCGTGGTTGGACTGTCCCTTTCAATTTTCTCACCCACTTGGCCAGTTTCATGATTTTTTCAACCGATGCATCGCGGAACGATAGCATCGCATCTTCATGGCCGGCTTGAGCGCACATCGCAATCGTGTAACAGGACGTGCCACCCCGAATGATTTTGAGCGACAAATTCGCTTGATGGCAGTGGACCCCAATGAACATGCAGCAATCGATTTTATTGTGCCAGATGGTCAGATTCGGGTGGTTGGGATTGATTTCGACTTCAGGATTGATCTTAGGGTATTTGGGGCGGTAGTCCGGCATCGGGATCAGCATGGGCGTTTGCCCTGGTTGCACGCATTCCTTGAGCGTGTTGTACAAGTGGCGGATGGCCGTGGCCTTCTTGGCCGCCTTCTCGTTCCAGGCCCACAGGACTAAGGGGCCTGGGAAGAGAGTCGGCACCTTGGCCATGAGGAATTGTTTCGCCGCTTCCTCGTATGCCTTTTCCTCTGGGACGATGACACCGTTGATGTGAGCTTCCCCAGGGTTCGGCAAATAAATGCCCATGCTCGCAGCCGCTGGAGGAAGGAAATGTTCCGGGCCTGGAAGGACACGATACTGAGTCATTACAGCTTACTCTCCGGCAAGGGGTTAAAGAACGAGAAACCCATGTTTTCCGATGATCTAGACCTTCATTACTCTAAGCTTTTTCCATGCCACCTGCAACCTCGCAGAAGGCCCACCGATGAGAAATTTTGGGCTATCGAACGAGGGAGGGTTAGGCCTTTTGTCCCAAGATGTGGGCTTTGTCTACAGACAATCGCCAGCATCCAGCGGAACGCGCATTGATTATAGGTCGGCCCGTCCCGTCTGTCAAACCAATCGGCAGGTCTCAGGCGGCCATGGGCAGGCTCACTCGTGCATGAATTACTAACACGAAGTCAACAAGTTGCGTGGCATTATGGCAATTGTCCACAGGCTGGGATGGATCCGAGGACGCAGGCTCGCTCAAGGTCATCCTTGGCGAGCCTGCCCTGCAGACGGTCTCGATAAAGTTTTGCTCTGGTCACCAGGGCAGCAGCATTGGTGGGGTCGACCCGAATAACTGTGGACAGATCTTCAATCGCCTGTTCCGGTTGATTCAGCTTGAGATAGATCTCGCTCCGCAGTGCATACGCCTCCTTTTGAGAGGGGATCCAACTTTCAGGCGTTTGGGCGTTGAGGAGTTTCTTCAGCGTGGCCAACGCGTGATGCCAAGATTTGCTGTCCGCCTGCCGGCGGGCTTGTGTCGTGTATACGCCGATGAGGCGCTCGCGAGCGATATCGGCAAACGGATCAAGCTCAAGGACTTGTTCGTAGGCAGCGGCAGCCTCGTCCAATAGTTTTAACCACGTGAGTACATCCCCTTTTCCAACCCATGCCCATACATTTTGGGCATCGAGTGTGATGGCTCGATCGAAGTCTATCCTGGCTTTGTCCAGATAGTCCGCATAGTCCAATGTCTGAGCCTGTTGGGCAAAAGCCAGTGAGACGAGTAGGAGGTAGGTTTGCCCTCGAACAATCACTGGATCGACGTAGCGATCGTCGAGGGTGGCGGCGTCGGTACTGAGTTGGATCTTGTCCCGCAAATTCGATGTGTGGAGAGCGGTCTCGAGCAACGCGCGTGCCCGTTGGCGTGAGGCGGACTTCCCGCTCGGCTCAATGGCCAGCATTCGGACGCCGATCGGCTGCTGCTGAAGCTCTTGAAGTTGCGAGCGCAACCGGTGATTTTCCTGCTGGAGCTGGCGAAAATGTTGCGCGAGTTGCTGGTCGGATTGAAGGCGGCGTATCGCCTCTGCCAGATTGCTTAGATTGACCGTGACGCGAATGCGTACAAAGAAGACGGGACGATCCAGCTCGAAGGAGCGCCTGAATTCGAGGATTTCTGTTCCTGTGATGGCAGCGGCAATCGTTCTGATTTCCAGCGAGCTGGCTTGCGTGCTTCTTCCGCCAGATTCCTTTTCCACATCGTGGAAGGTGGACTCGATATAGATCCCCGCTTCTTCCACCGCTTTGCGTTGGGCTCGTTGGAGGACCTTTTCTTCTGCACCTGCCAAGGTGTCGCCATCTGTCATCACGTATTGACTGTCGGCGATGACGGTTCTCGTGGCGGCGCTGAACGCAGGGGTTCCCCCTAGAAAGAGCGCGAAAAGGAAGGAATAGAACAGTCGCCGGTACAGTGCCATTCAGATAACTATACCGCTCGAGGGCTGAGGGGGCAATGCAACCAAAGCGGGGCAAATGGAGTAAGGGTTAGCCTGCATTATTCATGAAAGTTCGTCGAGAAATCGCTGAGCCGCGTCGCGAGACCGGCGTGCGGTAGCCGTGAGGACCCGATGCGTACTCGTGCAGTACGGTGAGGGTCCGAGGGGCGAGCCCGCCGGCCGGCCGAAGGCTCGTCGTAGCAGCGGATCGGCGATTGCAGCAGAAGTGTTTATGAGTAATGCGGGCTAGGAGTGAGCGACAGACCTTCGGCTACCGTTCTTTCGGAAAAACTTGAATAAATGGGTGCACTTCGACCCGTTCAAATATACCGTGGACGGTATAGGGGTCTTCGCGAGCGAACCGTTGCGCGTCTTCCAGCGAGTCCGCTTCGATGACGATAAGACTCCCTGTCTTATCCGTGAGCGGACCTGCTAGCACGACCCGGCCTTGCGCATCGAGGGGTTCCATCTTGGCGAGATGTGCCGAGCGATAGATTTTTCGCTTGGCCTCTCCGTCGGGACCGTCGAATCCGAGGATGACAAATTTCATAAATGTGTCGAGGGTTGAGGCTTAGGATTCTGACATCAGGCTAGGTCCTCTAGCGGGCAGCGATCTTTATAGCCGGTGGTCGCTTCATGCCACCAGCGAACTTCTTGTTCTCCGAGCTTCCAGCATAGGTAGACTACTCGGCCGTCACGAAGATGGGGAAAGTCACAGAGGCCGAGATCCAGGTCCTTCACCAGGATGCCGAGTTCCTGAATCGCCTGAAGATTCGTACTGACTTGTTGAAGACCTGAGATGTAGAGGTGTCCAACGGTACTGCCTCCGCCATATTCTGCCTGGGCGCTGGCTTTTTTGATATCTTCTTTCGTGCGGGCCAACACGGCCTTGGCTTGCTGAATCGATGTCAATTTGGAATTGAGCTGGGGGATGAGGTGATTGGCTTCAGACAATGTAAATATTCGCTCGTGCTGTCCGTGCTCGTCGTCGTGCGCCATGGTGTACTCCCGCGAAGCTCTTCATTTAGCACACCACTCTTTTGCGCTGCAACCTCAGGCGTCAGAGCAATGCTGTTGTCAACAAGAGCCGGGGTCGGGTACTGGTAAAGTTTGATTACCAACCTTGCGGCTTATGAAAAACGCCCTTGGAATCAGTCATTGGATTAGGGAATTGACTAGCGATAAGATGGTTTTGTCGTATCCTCTTTACGAAAGTTGCGTATTGCTGCAACGTTTGGCTGTGTCTCTGGTGAGGGTTGAGTATTCCTACCGGTAAATTCATAACTTGCTTGACTAGCCTAACTGGCTCTGCAAGGTCAGAATCATTACTAATAATGACAGCGGTATCGAATAATCCCTTAAATCCGTCATGAAGAAGATGTGCTGCAAGGTTTACATCTGAACCCTTCTCCTCCGTTTTATCCACCCATACTGTTTTTATCGGATCACTTCCGGTTAGAACCATACGGACAGAATGCGTCAGAAAATGACCATAAATCATCGTGAGATTCGGAATAGTCTTTAATGCTCGAAAGTAAATCTGTTGACGAGCGGGCAGATGTTGGTCATGAGGACGGGCGCTGACATTAGCTGTAAAGAATTTTATAGATTGAATTGTATCGGATGGAAGCAGCGCATTACATAATTTACTTACGTCTAACCATTTATATGGCGTTCTCTTCAATGAGCCATAATAAAGATTAAAACCGTCGATATACACGTTGACCCTAGGCATAGTACCTCCCTTGACACCTGCCTTTTGAGCGATATACTCTACGCACCAGTTATCCCCCCTGAGCCTTCGGGCCAGGGTGCGAGGCCGGCTCCCGAAAGGGACCGGCCTCAGTGTTTTTAGGCTTCCCGATCAATCCAGTAAACTAACAATTTCATCCAATCCCCATACATGATCGGCTACTTCTGCTTGCATAGCCGGTGTGACTCTCAGTGTTGAATGAATCCGAGCGAAGTTGTAGTACATGAAATATAGGCTCAGGGCATGCCGGTGATTCTCGACCTTCTTGGAATGGGCATTTGTGAGCCTAGTGAACCGCCTCATATCCATTCGTATTTGTAAATTCATTCGTTCTGCATAGCTGGTGGAAATGTGGGCATCATCCGGATTTCCCATTATTTTGTGGGTCCGTGTTCCGCAGCACTGAACTGGACTGTAACGAGTAGTTATTCCCTCTTTAGGACCAGCCGCATAAATCTTCTCTAATATGGCGTAGTCAATCTCTGATCCGAACGCACCCTCTACCGCTCGCAAATAGGGTTTGTGTCCATCGGTAGTCAGTTGGACACGATGAGCCAAGCGGGAAGCGAGATCGTCGATGAATTTCACGGCATAGGGAACGCTCCGCTCCCCGACCAACCAAGAGACCATCAACTTCGTATCTGCGCAAATCGCGGTCCAGGTCCAGACGCTTCCAAAGCCAAACTTGCCTTTCATTTCTTCTGATAGATTCTTGTCCTTCGCGAAACAGAATGACCATATTTCATCGGCCTGAATGCGCTTACATGGCAGGCTTCTCAACTTCTCATCTTGATACTTCGCGCATGCGGTGCCGAGATCGGCAAGGAGCTTGAGGATTGTCGGCTTTGAAACTCCAGTTATGCGAACGACGCTGTTGATGCTGCTCCCTTCAACAAGAGCCGCAACGACCTGCCTCTGCTTCTCTCTGGTCAACTTGTTCATTTTTATCTCCAGTATCACTTGACAGGCAATTTATATCATGGTAGTAATTTACTTTCAAGTGACAATTTAATTATGGAGGTAATTAAATATGAAAACATCTGTAGCTCCATTCACCAATCCTTTTAGGCCAGGGGCCGGACATATGCCGCCCTACCTTGCCGGTCGTCAGCAAGAGGAGCTGGTGTTTCGTCAGCTATTAAGGCAGGACACTATTCTTCAAAACATGATTCTGACAGGGCTTCGCGGGGTAGGGAAAACTGTCCTTTTGGAAACCTTGAAGCCTCAAGCGATTAAAGCTGGATGGTTATGGGTGGGCACTGATCTGTCAGAATCGGTAAGTGTGAGCGAAGAGAGTATGGCAACACGGATTCTAGCCGATCTTGCCGTACTTACTTCTGGGATTACAATGACCGTTCCGGATCAAGGGGTGGCTGGATTCATGGAAACGAATACCCACGTGACCTTGAACTATTCAAAACTGAAAGAGGTGTACGAGAGAACGCCTGGACTTTCCTCAGATAAGTTAAAAAGCGTCCTGGAATATGTCTGGTTTTTTACTTCTCAACTCGATAAACGGGGAATAATTTTCGCTTATGACGAGGCACAGAATCTATCTGATTCAGCGACAAAAGATCAGTTTCCGCTGTCCCTCCTCCTGGACG
>JAENWB010000177.1:0-15743 GCA_016650275.1 Nitrospiraceae bacterium
GAGCTTATTCCCCCCCAGCGTCGCCAAGGCTTCGCCTTCCACGTCTTCAGCGAGGATCACGAGCGGCTTGCCCAGCTTGGCGACCTGCTCGAGGACCGGCAGCAAGTCCTTCATGCTGCTGATCTTCTTCTCGGAAATGAGAATGAGCGGGTCTTCCATGACGGCTTCCATCCGCTCGGCGTTGGTGACGAAGTAGGGGGAGATGTAGCCGCGGTCGAACTGCATGCCTTCGACCACGTCCAACGAGGTGGTCATGGACTTGGCTTCCTCGACCGTGATCACGCCATCCTTACCGACTTTCTCCATCGCTTCCGCGATGAGGTCGCCGATGGTCTTGTCGTTGTTGGCTGAAATTGTCCCGACTTGGGAGATCTCGATCTTGTTCTGGCAGGGTTTGCTGAGCTTCTTCAGTTCAGCGATCACCACGTCGACCGCCTTGTTGATTCCCCGCTGAAGTTCCATCGGCTGCGCGCCGGCGGTGATGTTCTTCACGCCTTCACGATAGATGGCTTGTGCGAGTACCGTAGCGGTGGTGGTCCCGTCTCCGGCGATGTCGCTGGTTTTGCTGGCGACTTCACGGACCAGCTGGGCACCCATGTTCTCGTACGGGTTCTTGAGTTCGACTTCTTTGGCCACGGTCACGCCGTCCTTGGTGATGGTCGGGGCACCGAACTTCTTGTCGAGAATCGCGTTGCGGCCCTTCGGACCGAGTGTTGCCTTCACGGCGTCGGCGAGCTGGTTCACCCCTCTGAGGATGGACGCGCGCGCTGCGTCACCGTACATAAGTTGCTTTGCCATAGTCATTCCCCCTTTATCGTCGTCGTAGTGTGTAGGTGTGTTGAATTAGCTGGTGAAGACCCCGAGAATGTCTTCTTCCTTGAGGATCAAGCATTCCTCGTCTTCGATCCGGAGCTTGCTGCCGGAATACTTGTCGAACAGGACCTGGTCGCCGACCTTCACATGCTCAACCTTCTTGCCGATAGCTTGGACGATCCCTCGTTGCGGCTTCTCTTTCGCGCTGTCCGGCACGTAAATCCCGCCGGAGGTCCGGTCCAATTCCTCGGTGTAGGTGACGAATACCCGGTCACCCAGAGGCTGGAACCCCTTGGCTAAGTTCTTCTTCTCCGTCTTCTCCTTTGCTGCAGTGCTCATAACGACAACCTCCTCGTGAAGTTAACCAGTGAATATCAACGATGTAGAACAGGTTCGAACTCGGTGGCGTAATCGTGGTACTCCCGAACGAGCAGAAGGCCTGATCTGCCGAACACGGGTGTAGAGATAGCCTTGGGTTCGTCCAAGTCAAGGGGAACAGCAAGGAAATTCTTTCACGCCCTCAGAACAGGGGCTGATATGATCGTAACAAATTGATAATATGTATGTTATAGACTTTATTTCTGTGGGGGATTTTGGGTCGCGACGTCAGATCCGCAGGTGGTCAAAATCTTTGATGTCTTTCTTAATGTAGTCGCGCAAGCGCTTGATGATACGGGCTTCCAGTTGCCTGGTTCGCTCTTTGCTGATGGAGTATTTGGCGCCGAGGTCGTCCAGGGTTAGAGGGGTTTCTGAGAGAATCCGGTTCCGTAAAATATCTTCGTCTCGTTCGTCGAGTGTCTTGACGAATTCGGCGAGCTTGGTACGGAAGAGTGTCTGTAATTGGGTTTGTGCAAGCTGCTCGTCCGCCGGAACTTGCGGGGAGGGGAGCACATCCAGGAGGCTGCCTTCCTGGTCCTCGCCGATCGGCTGGTCCAGCGAGAGTTCCCAGTTGCCCAGCCGCTGCCCCATCTCGATGACGTCTCGCTCACGCACGTTCAAGCGGTCGGCGAGCAACTTCGTGTCTGGAGTGAACCCCTCCCGTTCAAGCTTGGCCTTTTCTTTCTTGAGGTTGTAGAACAGCTTCCGTTGGTCTTGGGTCGTTCCGATCTTGACCAGCCGGTAGGTGTTCAGCAAATAGCGCAGGATATAGGCTCGCGACCACCAGGCGGCATAGGCGTAAAAGCGCACGTTCTTCGACGGGTCGAACTTCTTGATGGCATGCATCAATCCGACATTGCCTTCTTGAATGAGGTCCATGTGGTCGGCGCCGGTGTGGAGATATTCGGCGGCGATCGAGAGGGACACGCGCAGGTTTGCCATAATGAGCTTCACGGCGGCGTCGCGGTCCCCGTGTGTTCGATATTCATGGAACAGGCGCAGCTCTTCTTCTTTGGAGAGATAGGGATAACGCCGGACTTCGGCGAGATATTGCTGGAGCGCCGTTACCGGCGCCACGGCGGTCTGGTCAGTCCGGCTGGTCCCAGTCGGGCTGAATTCCATGGCGGCGGGGGATGCGTCAAGCTCCTTGTCCGAAGGTCCCAGGACCTCCGGTTCGAGCAACTCTTCTTTTTGTTCGTCGTCGCGTTTTGCCATACGAATTGCGAACTATAACAGAACCTCCGGCCATGACAAAGGTGCAGCCAGCATTATTCATGAGCGCTTCTGCTGCAATCATCGATGCTGACTCAAGCGAGACGGGCGAGGCTGGCAGAAAAACGCGACAGGCAGGGACAGGGCTCACACGTCACGCGAATCGCGTCCCTCGCGCTTGTCGCACGCCACCCCGCCATTTTGTGACGAACCGTCATGAATAATGCAGGCTAGCCGTGATGATGGTTCCCTTGCGTGGACGAAACAGCGTCCCCTATGATGTCGTCTCTCGTGCGGGCAAAGAGAGAATAGCCAATAGTGTATGACTAAGGGCACGGATCGAACAGGCGAAACAGACAGGCCGGATAAACTAGACCGGAAAGACCGACATGGCGATTTTGACAGTACTACGGAGCGGGCATTGGCCGTCCTTGGCTGGAGCCTGGTTGCATTTGACCATCAGCTTCATGGTCTGGCTGCTGATCGGCGCCATGAGCATTTCGCTCGCCCGCGAACTGCAGCTAAGCGATCAGCAAGTGGCGTGGCTGGTGGCGCTGCCTCTGCTCGGTGGTGCAGGGCTCAGAATGCTGGCGGGATGGAGCGCCGACTGGGTGGGCGCACGGCCCACTGCACTGGTGATTCTCCTTGCGGAATTGGCTGTTTTGCTGTGGGGGTGGCTGGGCGTGTCTGGATATCACGAGGCGTTGGTCTTCGCGCTGCTCCTTGGCGTTGCCGGCGCGAGTTTCGCCGTGTCGTTGCCGATTGCTGGGCGAGCC
This sequence comes from Nitrospiraceae bacterium, assembly GCA_016650275.1. Classification (GTDB taxonomy): domain Bacteria; phylum Nitrospirota; class Nitrospiria; order Nitrospirales; family Nitrospiraceae; genus Palsa-1315. The sequence goes on from JAENWB010000177.1 coordinate 3,180, forward strand.
TATCCACCGGCTGCGCGCGGGTTCGTGTTGGGTCTGGCTGCATCAGCGAATGTGGGTACCGTGCTGATCCTGTTTCTTGCGCCGCGCTGGGCTGCCGTGATGGATTGGCATCAAGTCTGCGTATTGATGGCCGGCATCGTCGGCGTCACGCTGGTCCTGTTCACTCTTCTCGTGCCGCGGGAACAGCCGAGCCTGGCGTCCCATCGCGTCGAATGGTGGCACAATGCGGCGGAACTCATCCGTCGTCGGTCCGCCTATTGGCTCTGTTTCTTGTATGCTGTCACGTTTGGTGGTTTTGTCGGATTCTGCAGCCTGCTGCCGCTGCTGTTGCACGACCTGTATGAGCTGGACGCGGTCATGGCTGGGACCGTCGCAGCGTTATGCGGACTCTTCGGCAGTCTGATTCGTCCGGTGGGTGGCTACGTTGCGGATCGCCAGGGCGGTCTCCGCATCCTCTATTATGTGTTGCCGGTCATCGTCGGTTCGGTCGTGGCGGTGACGAGCCCCTCGCTGCCTATGGCTGTGGCCATGATGGTGGTCGCGACTGGTGCGATGGGATTTGGAAACGGCGTGGTCTTCCAATTGGTTGCCGAATGGTTCCCGAAAGACATCGGCCTCGCATCGGGTGTTGTGGGGGCAGCCGGTGGTTTTGGTGGATTTCTCCTGCCCATCGTCGCCGGAACCATGAGGGAGTTCACCGGGACCTATGACCTAGGTCTCTGGCTCTTTGCAGGATTTGGGGTCTGCGCCTGGGGAACGGTGATCGTCGGGTTGAGGGCTCGGGCGGCTTCTCTGGCAGGGCCCTCCTCCTGATCAGTTTCCCTGTTGATAGTCGGGCGAAAAAAACGATGTTAAATGTGCAATGTTAAATGATAAATTGATCATCCATTCACCATTGAACGTTCAATATTATTGATTGGAATCATGGCCACTCCCTTTCACAGCATCGAAGACGCAATTCGGGACATCAAGAAGGGGAAGTTCATCATCCTCGTCGATGACGAAGATCGCGAGAATGAAGGCGACCTCGTCATTGCTGCCCAACATGTGACGCCCCAGGCCGTCAATTTCATGGCCCGCTATGCCCGTGGGTTGATCTGTCTGGCCCTGACTCCCCAACGAGTGGAGGAACTCCATCTTCCGCAGCAAGCGGTGGAGAACACTGCCACCTTCGGCACGGCTTTCACTGTGTCCATCGATGCGCGGAAAGACATTACGACGGGAATCTCGGCGGCGGATCGGGCCACGACGATTCATGTGGCGATCGATCCGAAGTCAAAGCCCGGCGACCTGGCGCGCCCCGGCCATATTTTCCCCTTGAAGGCGCAACAAGGCGGTGTGCTGAAGCGCGCTGGGCAGACCGAAGGCTCTGTCGATCTGGCGCGGTTGGCCGGGCTCACTCCCGCCGGCGTGATCTGCGAAATCATGAACGAGGACGGCACGATGGCGCGTGTGCCTGAGCTGACGAAATTTGCCAAAGTGCGCAAACTGAAGATGGTCACGATCAAGGCGCTCATCGAATACCGCATGCAGCGTGAGACCTTTGTACGGCGGATGGCGAGCGCGCGGCTGCCGACGATGTTTGGTGATTTCGAGGCGGTGGCGTTCGAAAATGAAATCGACGGCATTACGCACATTGCCTTGGTGAAAGGGCGCGTGGAGGGAGGCGATCCCACCCTGGTGCGCGTGCACTCGGGCTGTTTGACGGCCGACGCACTGGGCTCGTTGCGGTGCGACTGTCGAGACCAACTCCATAAGGCGATGGAAGTCATTCAAAAGGAAGGGCGTGGGGTCCTGCTCTACTTGAATCAAGAAGGCCGCGGCATCGGCCTGCTCAACAAGATCAGGGCCTATGGGTTGCAAGATCAGGGGAGCGATACGGTCGAGGCGAATTTGATGTTGGGATTTAAGGCGGATCTGCGCGATTACGGCGTGGGGGCGCAGATCCTCGTCAATCTCGGGCTGCACCAGATCAAGCTCATTACGAACAATCCGCGCAAGATTGTCGGCATCGAAGGCTATGGGCTGCAAGTCGTCGAACGCGTACCGATTGAGATTCAGCCGCGCGCGGCGAATGTAAAGTACTTGCGAACGAAGAAGAAGAAGATGGGGCACATTCTAAAGAAGGTGTGAGAAGGGTCAGTTGGGTCGGTCTCTTGCTCGCGCAACGCGCGGCCTGAGAAGGTCCTCGTTGGACGCGCGCAGTGAGACCAACTCAACCGATCCTTCGTGTGCAGGTAGGGAGAGAGGACGAGAAGAAAGAGCGATGAGGTGGGTGCAGGGACGATCTCTTTGCTCCCTGAGCGCGGCGCCCTCAGAAGGGTGAGGAAGGGAGCGGCCAGACCATCCTTCTTGCTCGCAGAACGCGCACGATGAGACAGTGCTCGTTCGATGCGCGCAGTAAAGGATACTCTGGCCACTCCCTTGCGTGAGGGTGAAGGACGAGTGGCGGAAGAGGAAGGGGCTCGCTCGACGCGCGCAGTTGAAGGGCAAGCTGGCCGTCCCCTAGTTCGTGGCGAATGTGCTGGAGGAGAAGAAGCAGAGGAGTGAAACTGCGAAAGGGCTCTCACGATGCGACGGGATTGCGGTTTGGGATTGTCGTTGCGAAGTTCAACAAATTCGTCACGAGTAAATTGTTGAGTTCCTGCGTTGAGGGGCTGACCAAACACGGGGTCAAGGCCGACGACATCGAGGTGGTGCGGGTGCCGGGGGCGTTCGAGATTCCCTTGGTGGCTCGGACGATGGCACAGTCGAGCCGGTTCAATGCGGTGATTTGTCTCGGGGCGGTCATTCGTGGCGACACGCCGCATTTCGATTACATCAGTGCGGAGGTCAGCCGTGGGGTTGGGCAGGCGGCGCTGGACGCCGACGTGCCGATCATCTTCGGCGTGCTGACGACACATACAGTCGCGCAGGCAATTGAGCGGGCGGAGTCGGCCAAGTTCAACCGTGGTGGGGAAGCGGCCAGGTCCGCGATCGAAATGGCGACGGTTATGCGTCTGTTACGGGGAGAGGCGGACAAGTTGCCAGGTCACAAGCTGACAAACGGGAAAGTTGGTCGTAGACGGGCGAGGCGGAAACAATGAGCATCTTCTTGTCGGCCTGTCTCCTTGTGGCTTGTCAGCGAGGCTGTTGTGGGTAGCCGCCATCAATCCAGGGAGCGCGCGCTCCAAATTTTGTTTCAGTACGATATTCACGGCAGGCCGGGCCTGTGGCTGGATGTGTTCTGGATAGAGAACGAGGCCACGGATGAGGTGAAGGCCTTTGCCGAACGACTCGTGGCCGGGGTATTGGAGAAGAAGAAAGACCTGGATGCCCTCATCGGGAAGTACGCCACCAATTGGAAAATCAGTCGCATGCCGATTGTGGACCGTAATATCCTGCGCGCCGGCGTCTATGAACTGCTGTGGATGGATGACGTACCGGCCAAGGTGACGGTGAACGAGGCTATCGAATTGGCGAAAAGTTTCAGCGACGACGACGCGTCGAAGTTCGTGAACGGCATTCTGGATCAGGTCTTGACGAAGGAGCCCCGCTTGGAAGCCAAGCGTCAAGATGCGTTAGGGGTTAGGGGTAAGGAGTGAGGGGTTAGATGAGTAAGTCGGCGAAAAGGCCTAGGTTCCGAAACCCCTTACCCTTCACCCTTTACCCCTCACCGGTGAAGAGATGATTGAGCGCTATACCCGTCCCAAGATGAAAGCCATCTGGGAATTGAAACGTAAGTACGAGATCTGGCTCGCAGTCGAGCTGGCTGCCTGCGCGGCGTTCGAACGAGCCGGACAGGTCCCGCGGGGCACCTCGGCTCGTATCGGGAAGAAAGCCACGATCGATGTGAAGCGCATCGCCAGGATCGAGAAGGTGACGAAGCACGATGTGATTGCGTTTCTCGAATCGCTCATGGAATCGGTCGGCCCGGAGCATCGGTTCCTCCACATGGGGTTGACCTCGTCGGATATTGTGGACACCGCGTTGGCTGTGCAGATGACCGAAGCGCTCGACCTCATCCTCGACGATCTTGACGGGTTGATTGTTGTCTTGAAGCGGCAGGCGCTGCGGTACAAGAACCAGGTGATGGTCGGCCGTTCGCACGGCATTCATGGTGAACCGATCTCGTTCGGCTTCAAGCTGGCCATATGGTACGAAGAAGCCTGCCGGCACCGGGAGCGGCTGACGCACGTTCGGCGGGAGATCGCTGTCGGCAAGCTTTCCGGTGCGATGGGCACGTTCGCGCATCAAGGGCCGGAAGTGGAAGAGTACGTCTGTGCCAAGCTGGGGCTCACCCCGGACCCTGTCTCCAATCAAATCGTGCAGCGCGATCGCCATGCGGCCTATGCCTCGGCGTTGGCGCTGTTGGCTGCCAGCATCGAAAAGTTTGCGACCGAGATTCGCCATCTGCAACGGACCGAGGTGCTCGAAGCGGAAGAGTATTTTTCGGAAGGACAGAAAGGGTCCTCGGCGATGCCGCACAAGCGGAACCCGATCGCCTCGGAGAATCTCTGTGGGCTGGCGCGCGTGGTGCGGGGCAATAGCCTTGCGGCGATGGAGAACGTCGCCCTGTGGCATGAGCGCGACATCAGCCATTCGTCCGTCGAGCGGGTGATCATGCCGGATAGCACGATTCTGATCGATTATATGCTGGTGCGGATCACCGACGTCATCAAGCATCTGGTGATCTACCCGGCCAATATGAAACGCAATCTCGATCTCACCGGAGGACTGGTCTACTCGCAACGGCTGCTGCTGCGGCTCATTGAGAAGGGCGCGCAACGCAAGGAAGCGTATGAAGTTGTCCAGCGCAATGCCATGGCCTCCTGGAAAGGGGCAGGGAAACTACAGGAATTAGTCGGCAAGGACCCCTTCGTGGGGAAACATCTCACGGCAGCGGAGATTCGATCCTGTTTCGATCCGAAGTATTATCTGCGCCATCTTGATAATATTTTCCGGCGGGTCTTTGGATCGGGGGCCCGTAAGCCAGTGAAGGGAAGGAAACGATGAGATCCTTAATTGCTACGTTCATGCGTCTTGCTGTGCTGCTAATTGTCGGACTGGTGACGGTGTCGGCCGTTGAGGCAGCCGATCGCGATAAGCTTCTGACCGAGCCGGGCGTCTATGGCACGTTTGCCGCCTTTAGTCTCGATGCGGGCTGGGGGAAACAGGATCAGGTGGTGCGTATCGCTCAATTGACCGTCCTGAAGGGGGTGGTCGAGCAGCATCGAGAGAAGTTGGCGATCGATGTCTATCTTCTCCGTGGACTGTCCGATCACGCGGACCTGCTCTTTCGTATCCACGCGACCGAGTTGCGCGACACCCAACAGTTTCTCCTGGACCTTCAAGGCAGTCTCTTAGGTCAGCACCTGACCGACAGCACGGTCTTTTCAGGTCTCACAAAGAAGGCCAACTATGTGCCAGGCATGCCGGACAACCTCAAGGCAGAGCTTAAGATTCCCAGCGAGCCTGGCCTTACGCCTTATGTGATCGTGATTCCAATCCGGAAGGATGCGGACTGGTGGTCCCTTCCGCAAGAGCAGCGTGCGGCGATGATGCAGGAGCATACGGAAGCGGCCTTGCCCTACAGCAAGACTATCAAGCGGAAGCTCTACCATGCGACCGGCCTCGGCGACCTGGATTTCATCACCTATTTTGAAACGTCACGGCTGGAAGACTTTCAGAGCTTGATTCTGGCATTGGAGAAGGTGAAGGAGTTCCGGCATAATCGGCGGTTCGGTCATCCAACCTTGCTGGGGACGGTCACATCCTTGGACGAGATCATCGAAGTGTTGGCTCAGTAACTATGACCATGGGTTGAGGACTAGGTATGGTTCAAGGCACGCTACTCTACGAAGGCAAGGCTAAGAAAGTCTTTGCCACCGACCAGCCGGATCAGGTCGTCCAGTATTTCAAGGACGATGCGACGGCGTTCAACGCGCAGAAGCGCGGGACCATCGTCGAGAAAGGCGTCATCAATAACAAAGTGTCCGAGCGACTCTTTCGATTGCTGGAACAGGCCGGTGTGCCGACACATTTTGTCGAACGGCTCAGTGACCGGGAACTACTGACGAAGAAGGTGACGATCGTGCCGGTCGAAGTGGTGGTCCGCAATGTCGTGGCAGGTAGTTTAGCGAAGCGCCTGGGGTTGAAAGAGGGGGATCCTATCGAGCCGGCCATCGTGGAGTGGTACTACAAGAACGATGGGCTGGGCGATCCGCTCATCGCCGATGAGCACATTCGGCTGCTCAAGCTGGCGACGCCGGAACAACTGGTGGAGATTAAGAGGCTGGCCCTACAAGTGAATAGGGTCCTCCGTCCATTCTTCCGTGAACGACAGATGATCCTCGTCGATTTCAAATTGGAGTTCGGGCTGCACAACGGCCAGCTGATCCTGGCCGATGAGATTTCGCCGGACACCTGCCGCTTCTGGGATCAGACGACGAGGGAGTCGATGGATAAGGATCGGTTTCGGAAGGATTTGGGGAAGATTGAAGAGGCGTATCAGGAAGTATTGAAGAGAGTTTGTGGATGAGGGGATGGAGCGGGGATCGGAGAGAACGCTGGAGACGATGGGGCCGTCCTCTTTGCTCGCGCAACGCGCGGCCTAGGAAGGGTGAGTAGGGAGCGGCCAGACCATCCTTCTTGCTCGCAGAACGCGCACGGTGAGACTGTGCTCGTTCGATGCGCGCAGTCGAGCCCGTTCACCACATCCTTCCAGTGAACTTTAGGATACTTTCCTCACTGTAGAGGGAAAGAGAAGAGGCCAAGTGAAGGGGTTTGGGCGGTGGTTCGTAAATTATGGGTTGGTGGCGTCAGTTTTTTTGGGGACGGCGGGGGTGGGTGTACTGGCGTATCGCCTGGAAGGGTCACCCTGGCGCTGGCCGCTTGTGGCGCTTGTCTTGGGTGGATTCGGGACGATCGCGGGGATTTTCTGGATCAGGAAATATGTGGATCGGCACACCAAAGCATCTGAGCAGGGGAGTCAGCGGTGAGGGGAGAAGGGCGCCATGAAGACTCTCTGTGCTCGCAGAACGCGCACGATAACACGGTGCACGTCCGATGCGCGCACGCCGCTGGCGGACATTTTCAGCATTCTGGTTGGTAAGGAGGGGCAGTGAAGGCAAGAATTCATGTGACGCTCAAACAGGGGATTCTCGATCCGCAGGGGAAGGCGATTGAGCATGCGCTCGATTCGCTGGGATTTAAGAACGTGGGCAATGTGCGAGTCGGGAAGTATATGGAAGTGGATGTGGATGAGAAGGACAAGGTGAAGGCTGAGGCAGAGGTGAAAGCCATGTGCGAAAAGTTGTTGGCGAACACAATCGTTGAAGAATATCGGTATGAGTTGCAGTGAGATGGCGAGACGGCAGGGCTTGGTTTCGTGCTCGCGCAACGCGCGGCCTATGAAGGCCCTCGTTGGACGCGCGCAGTAAAACCAAATCCCGCCATCTCGCTGCAACGAAGTGAGGGTGGTGAAATGAAAATTGGAGTGGTGGTGTTCCCTGGCAGTAATTGCGACCACGACTGTCAGCATGTCTTCAAGGATGTGCTGGGCCAGTATGTGGAGATGATTTGGCACAAGGAGACGTTGCTCGCGGGGCTGGATGCGATTGTGCTGCCGGGCGGGTTTTCCTACGGGGACTATTTACGGACTGGGGCCATCGCGCGATTCTCGCCGGTGATGGGGGCGGTGAATGAGTTTGCGAAGAAGGGCGGGATGGTGCTCGGCATCTGCAACGGGTTTCAGATTCTACTCGAAGCAGGGTTGCTGCCAGGGGCCATGCTCCGGAACAAGTCGTTGCATTTCATCTGCAAGGATGTGTCTGTGAAGGTTGAGAATGCGGCCACGGCGTTTACCGGTGCCTTTCAGTCCGGCCAGGTGCTCAAGATCCCGATCGCTCATGCAGACGGGAACTACTATACCGATCCGGTCACGCTTGCGGCGATGCAGGCGAATGCGCAGATTGTACTCCGCTATTGCACGCCGGAGGGCAAGGTGACGCCGGAAGTGAATCCAAACGGCTCACTGGATAACATTGCCGGGATCATCAATGCCGAGGGTAATGTGCTGGGCATGATGCCGCATCCGGAGCGCTGCGCGGAAGCGGTATTGGGGAATGACGACGGGAAGCTGATTTTCCTGTCGATGCTGGAGTCGCTGAAAGGGAATAAGAAGCAATTAAAAATGGTGGGGGCTGGGTGAGGGCATGGCCAACCGCTCCTGTGCCTTCGCGGTCACCCTTTCGGAGTCCGCCAGGTGGAAGCCTTCTGGAATTCCTTCCGCCACGGTCCAGTTGGACCGTGGCGCGTCAGTCAGTCCCAGCTTTCCCTCCTGGCTCACTCTCGATGGGTCCCGACCGCTCTCGGCAAGGTCGCTCTGGCCATGCCCTCACCCAGATGCAGAAAGTTAATAGTTATGGCCGTTCCTGAGTATCAAAAGTTTTTCTTGCCGGTTCTCAGAATCGCGGGAGACAAGAAAGATCATTCCTATGGGGAGATGTATAGCTTGGTTGCCAAAGAGTTCAATCTCACCGAGGAGGATCGTGCGGAACTGCTTCCTAGCGGCACTGCTAGAAAATTCGAAAATCGAGTTGCTTGGACAATTACCTATCTCAGTAAGGCGAGGCTTCTAGATAGAGTAGCACGAGGAGTGTTTCGAATTTCTGAGAGAGGGCGCCAGGTACTACAGAAGAATCCGACCGAACTCAATAATAAGTTTCTCAGACAATTTCCGGAGTTTGTTGAATTTACGCGAGGGACACGGGTTCAAACTAAAAAAGAAGACGAACTCGAAGAAGATAATGTTGGAACACCGTTCGAAACTCTTGAGGTGGCTTATCAGAGCTTACGAAAAATTTTGGCTCAGGACCTTCTCGACCGTATTAAGACTTGCTCTCCCAAGTTCTTTGAAACTCTAGTCGTAGATCTGCTTGTTGCTATTGGTTATGGAGGATCGAGGAAGGATGCGGGGCAGGCGGTAGGGCGTTCAGGAGACGATGGTATTGACGGGATTATCAAAGAAGACAAGCTTGGACTCGACGTGGTTTATATCCAGGCAAAGAGATGGGAAGCAACAGTTGGTAGACCAACAGTTCAAGAGTTCGCAGGCAGCCTAGAAGGGCATAGAGCAAGGAAAGGAGTTCTTATCACAACTTCTAGGTTCTCTCAGGACGCGAAGGAGTATGTAGGAAGAATAGAAAAAAGATTGTTTTGATTGATGGCGAACAACTTACTCAACTGATGATTGACCATAGAATTGGTGTTACAGAGGTAAGTAGTTACGTGGTAAGCAGGGTTGATTCCGACTACTTTGAAGAAGGTTGATCCTAACCATGTGCGGATCTGGGATGTTTTACCAATGAAACCCTGCCCGGAAAATATGGTTGGGTGAGCTCTGGGAGTCGGGTACGATTTGGAGTAACTAATTCATGCAAGCAGTCGTCATCACCAAAGATCTCATCGCGCAGCATAATCTGACCGACGACGAATATAAGAAGATCGTTGAGATTCTTGGGCGCGAGCTGAGTTGCATCGGGATGGACTCATGACCACACGTACTTTGAAGAGCAAGTCCAGTGATATCAGTCGGATTGTCCGCTCGCACGGAGTGTCGCGGGTGCGGGTGTTTGGCTCTCATGCGGCAGGGCGTGCGAAGCGGACTAGCGATGTGGATTTGCTGATCACGCTGCAATCTGATCGGGACCTCTTGGACCTGGTGGAGTTCAAGTTAGATGTCCAGGACTTGCTGGGCTGTGACGTGGATGTTGTCACCGAGAACGGGTTGAGTCCATACTTGCGGCGAACCATTCTTCGAACGGCAAAGCCTCTATGAAAGATGTGTCCGCTGATCATCAGATGCCTCATCGCGCGCATGATTTGACGGACTATGAGTTGACAGAAGAGCAGGAGGCTGGAATTCTGGCAGGCTTAGCCGATCTCGATTCGGGCGCAGGCGTTACTCTTGCGGATGCGGTTGAAACAATCAAGAGAGGCCTAGGGAGGTCCTAGCTATGGAAATCTTTCCTGGTATCTCGATGGACCCCGGTGTCAGATTCGGGAAGCCCTGTCTCACTGGGACACGTATCGATGTGGCGACGGTGGTGGGGGCGTTGGCTGCAGGGGAAAGTATCGAGGTGGTGCAGGAAACCTATGCCGTCACGCGGGAGCAGATTTTGGCAGCGCTTGGATATGCGAGAGGGGAGGTCTTATGAGTAAGGCCACGGTCAAAGAGGAAATGAAAAAGATGCTGGAATCTCTTCCTGAGGATTGCACGTGGGAGGACATTCAGTATCACATCTATGTCAGGGAGAAGATTGAACGAGGAATGACCGCTGCGGACGCCGGTGACATTATTTCTCAGGAAGAGGCCGAAAAGAGGGTGGATCAGTGGCTAAAGTCGTCTGGACAGGACCGGCGCTAAAGGATTTAGAAATTATCGTCAGACAGTGCTGTCCCATCGTTGAAGAAAATAGCAATTTGTATCTCGTAAGTGACTGATTCGACTACGTACGCATTTCGGTGCATGATTGAAGTCGGCACCAGGTTAAGAAGCTGCGAACAACAAGCTAATTACCGTGTTCCGTCCATCGATGACATAAACATTGGGACACTACTGATCGTCAGATACATTGCCATGGATTCTCCGCGGTATGCGGAGCGATTCTCGAAGCGATTGGTCCAGGCGCCACGGGCGTTGAGGAATATCCTTCTCTTGGGAGAGTAGTTCCTGAATTCGAGTTATCGAATTTCCGAGAACTGATTCATGGAGCCTATGGGATTATATACGAAATTCGCCAGGACACCTGCTATGTCGAGGCGGTGATTCACTCAAGCCGGGATTTGATGATGCACTATAAGCCTGGTCAGTGGGATGTAACGGGATGATTATCACCAAAGACCTCATTGCGCAGCATAATCTGACGGACGATGAGTATAAGAAGATCATCGAGATACTCGGGCGGGAACCGAATATCACTGAATTGGGCATGTTTTCGGTGATGTGGTCGGAGCATTGCTCCTATAAGAGTTCGCGCGTGCACCTTAAAAAATTGCCGACGACGGGACATCGAGTAGTTCAGGGGCCGGGGGAAAATGCCGGTGCGGTGGATATCGGCGATGGGCTCTGCGCGGTCTTCAAGATGGAGTCGCATAACCATCCCTCGTTCATCGAGCCTTATCAGGGTGCAGCGACGGGGGTGGGTGGGATTCTGCGCGACATCTTTACGATGGGGGCGCGCCCGATTGCCTTGCTCGATGCGCTGCGGTTCGGTGGGCTCGACCATGCGAAGAACCGGCATCTGGTCAAGGGCGTCGTTGCCGGCATTGCGGCCTATGGCAACTGCATGGGGGTGCCGACGGTCGGAGGCGAAATCGTCTTCAACGATATTTATTCGCAGAATCCGCTCGTGAACGTGTTTTGTCTCGGGATTGCACAGAAGGACAAGATCTTCCTTGGAACAGCGGCCGGGGTCGGCAATCCGGTGATCTATTTCGGTTCGAAGACGGGCCACGACGGAATTCATGGCGCCACAATGGCCTCCGATTCCTTCGACGACCAGTCGGAACAGAAGCGCCCTACGGTGCAGGTGGGCGATCCCTTTACTGAGAAGCTGTTGCTGGAAGCCTGTCTCGAACTGATGGCGGGCGATCTGTTGGTGGGTATCCAGGACATGGGGGCAGCCGGGTTGACCAGTTCATCCTGCGAAATGGCGTCGCGTGCCGGTAACGGAATCGATCTGGACCTGACCGATGTGCCGCGGCGTGAGACGGGCATGACACCCTATGAATTGATGCTGTCGGAATCCCAGGAACGTATGTTGATGGTGGCACAGGCGGGCAAGGAAGACGAATGCATCAGGATCTGCAAGAAGTGGGATCTCGACGTGGCGGTGGTGGGACGGGTCACGGGTGACGGGATTCTCCGTGTGAGGGATCAGGGTAAGGTGGTGGCAGAGATTCCGGCGAAGTCGCTCGCCGATGACGGGCCACGCTACGAGCGCCCCTATTCGCCGCCGGGCTACCAGGACATGTTGACCAACCTGAATTACGATGCGCTTCCCGATGTGAAGGATGCGAGTGCGGCGCTGATGTCGTTGCTGGAGTCGCCGACGATTGCGAGCAAACGCTGGGTCTATGAACAGTATGACCACATGGTGCGGACCAACACGATGGTCCGGCCTGGTTCCGATGCGGCGGTGGTTCGGATCAAGGGGACGAATAAAGCCCTCGCGATGACGGTGGACTGTAATAGCCGCTACTGCTTGCTGCACCCCTACGAAGGGGCTCGCATTGCGGTGGCCGAAGCGGCGAGGAATCTGGTCTGTTCCGGCGCGGAGCCGATCGGGCTCACGGACTGCTTGAATTTCGGTAACCCCGAGCGGCCCGAGATTATGTGGCAGTTTGTGTTGGCGATCGAGGGGATGAAAGATGCCTGCGAGTATTTCAAAGTTCCCGTCGTCAGCGGCAATGTGAGCTTCTACAACGAAACCAACGGTCTCTCGATTTATCCCACCCCGATGTTGGGGATGGTGGGTCTGATCGATGCGGCCGATCAGACGATGACGCAGTGGTTCAAGC
>JAENWB010000178.1:0-13687 GCA_016650275.1 Nitrospiraceae bacterium
CTTGACTCCTTGGGTAAACCCCTGTGCTAAGGGGGAAGGATGAATAACGGTGAGGGCCGTTGCCTGCTATGCTAACAATTTCGTTGAAAAACTGGCCCGTGCACGATAGAGTGCGGCTCGCTCGAGGTTTGAACCTTGGAAGGAGAGGTGCGAGAGTGGCCGAATCGGGCAGTCTCGAAAACTGCTGTCCTGGCAACGGGACCGTGGGTTCGATCCCCACCCTCTCCGCCATTTTTCAAGAGGTTGTGCATCCGGGTCCGAGTCACACCGGCCCAGATCCTCCTCAAGTGTCACCGGGAGTGGAGCCACTGCTAGATGAGCCATGTTTTGTTTCGACCAGCGTGGAGATGAGCTTTGTGATTCGCTCGGCTACCTTTGGCTGGGGAGCGTCGAAGTCCACCCCGAACTTAGACCCCTTGGCCCATTTCACGGTGGCACGATCAATCAGCAAGCGCTCCGGGTCTCCCGGCACAAAAATTTCTAAGACGAGCGCCATCCCAACGGAGACCGGTGTATTCCCGATAATGTAGCTCCCGCTCAGCGAAAGATCTTTGATGATTCCTTCACCGGCAATCCCGTTCCCACGATACCGCATCGGCGCAAATGTCTTGAGCCGTTGACCACCCCGCAAGACAAACTCAGCCATTCTGTCTCCTTTCTTGATCGTACAACCGTGCTTACTAACTGCCGCAATTGTACTACCCCACTGAAATTTTGGACAGGTAATTGCCCCGCCAGGCTTGACACTGTTCCACGGACAACCTAGCCCCTCATATCTCCCACCGATCAATACAACCCTTCCCCCCAACTCGGCTCCTGCGCCTAGGCTGAAACCCTCCTGGAATTGCCTCCCGCGAGGCTCCTCTACCACGCCCCTTCAGTTTCTCCATCCGCTCCGACCAAGGGGTTGACGGTTACGGTTGAAGAGAAGCAGGGGATTTGTTAAATTGGATAAATGAAGGGATACTGATGAAGATACGTATCAAGGTGAACCAGCCAGCCTGTGCCCATCGGGACCTGACATTGAAGGGGCGGTACCTGACACTGAAAGGGATCGACCTCAAGCGTTCGACGGAACGTTATACCTGCAATGCGTGCGGTAAACCGATTGTCCGCAATCTCAAAACGTCCGTGCCTTACTGGCTGGCCCCTGATCACCACGCCACTGAGACGAGTCCAGCCGTGCCATTCGACAACGGGAATTGACTGCCCCGATCTTCCCTCCGCCCACTACCACGCCCGCTTTGCGGTTTCAGCGTCCTCTTTTTCTATACTGAGCCTCCCTGCAAGGCCCCCAGGCCCTTCTCGCTTCGTCCCTTCCTTCGCTTCCTGGTAAAACGCTTCCACAAGTACAATGTGAGACCATTCCTCACGCTGCCGCTGGCCTACGTTTATGGAAACGTACGTGCAGCAAGGAGTGATCGCGCAAAGCTCAAACGGTTGGACGGATTATTGAGATGGGACAGCGGGCGTCTCGGGTGAGTCGGGCGCACAAGAGACCAGGGCCAATAAGAGGATGACTTCGATCGTGAACGTCGGAAAAGCCTTGGGCATCAGTATTCGTCCAATTCTTCCGTTTCATCGATCAACTCGGCCGTGATCTCGGTACTCTCGGTCTCCCACTGGGTCAATGGGATACCCCCTGCCTTCAAAATCGCTTCCTGTTCCGTGCCTGCGGTTAGCATCAGATCATAATGAATGCTTTGCCGCACCTGAAACGTTTTCATACGGCCACCTTTTGACGCCGATCCATAATATCTCCACGCAGTTGAAATAATCGACGGCCAACCGATGTTCGCCGGTTACCAGTCCCCTTTCGTCGGTTCAACGCCTCGGGTGACTGGTGGATCCTAGCATTGAACAAGTACCATCGGCTACTGAGAGATGTGGCGCTTCCTGATGGACACATGCTCCATCGAGAACTGGTTCGGGAAGGATTTTGCTGGTGGTATCGGAAATATGCGCCGGGGGATACGGTGCTGAAATGGTTAGAGAAGGCAGCGCGAGTCAGCCAACAGATCAATACCTCACTCGCCTTGTACCTGCGCCTTTTCCTTCAATGCTCGCCTAAGCTCAACCATAGCCAAAGTGTCTCGCTCGCAGTATCGCAGCAGGGCCTCCTCAATCGTCGCCCGCTCGACCCAATCCGTTTCGATGAAAACCATACGGTAATACTGACTGGCGGCATACCCTCCCTCTTTGATCGCCAGGTCGGCATATCCCAACGATGGGACGAGAGCAGGAAGGACCTCCTTCAGTGAGTAGGAGCCGTCAAAGTGTGGATGATAGTAGTGATCGCGCACGATCGGATGCAGATCCCAGATACGCTTTACTAATGCCTGAAGAGCGGTTCGCAACGAAGGAAGAGCCTCGGCCAACTGCTCGATCACAGATTTTTCATAGGGCGAATAGACACAGATACTCCCTCGCTCTCCCAGAGATTCCAGCAAGGATTCGGCAAGAACCTTCCGAGGATCGCTCACATCCTTGTGCAGAAACTCCTCGTGGCGCAGTTCACCGGTTGCCTGCTCAATATGGTTCGACCACTGAACAGGCAAGGCTTGATAGGGTCTCGTCTCGGAGAACCGAGGCACCGCCAACATGACCGTTTCGAAATCGAGGTGATGCACCGGATACTGCACCGCCTTCAACACAGGGCCGAGCTTTGCGGACACCCACTCCACATTCTCTTTCACACGGCGCTGAACCGGCGACAGCTTTGTACCGGCCGGAATCTCATCGATTGTCGTCACCCCCTGTTGAGCCAACTGGCCAACGACGTGTTTCGATCCCGGTAAATAATGAATCCATCGCGCCGGTTTGTCTTTGGTGCAATGCTCCCAGAAGGGGCAATCGTAGGGTGTATGACAATGCCGGTCCGGCTCAATGGCGGGAGGTTGCGTCTGGAGCAGCATGCGGCTCATCTCGGCCAACCGCTCGGGCACCGCAGCCCGTCGCTGGGCCACAGCCTCGGAGAGATCCTGAATCGCAAACAATTCGGTCAGATCTATTGCTCCATTTCGATACAGATATCCGGTATTAATATGCATGAGACAGACGGAGACGAGCGTCAGCCCTGCACCCAGTATCACTTCGCTTTGCACGGCGAGATCTTCGAGATGCACGTCTTTGACCTTCGTTGAAGACTTGACCTCGATCAATCGCCACCCCCGGGGCTGTCCCTCCGCGGTCAGGAGACGCTCCAACACATCCGCGCGAATCAGCACCCCACCGTGCAAAAACGCCGCTTCGAAAATCGCCGGCACGGTAACGTCCTGGATCAGTGCGGCGGTCTGCGCAAGAGCGGCTTCTGTCTGGCGATACCCTGCTGTCACCAAGGCGCCGCCGGGAAAGCGACTCCGGGCCAACTCCCCGACTTCTGTTCCCATCTCAAACATCGCCTGGGTCGCCGCATCCGGTTTGGTCGCGAGAGAGGGATGATGGACTTCGAGGTACAGACGTTTGTGACATTGAAGACCGGACAGGAATTTTGACTTCGACAGGCGCGAGGCCTTCGGAAGAGGAACTGAGGAAAGATCGCTGAGTTCAGTCATGGTACAACGACCCTAATAGGACAGACACACGTTTGTCTAGCAGATAGCCGAGCAAGACAGGCGGGATGGGTTCATCTGGTCTATCTGGTCTGTCTGGTTCATCTGGTTAGTTTCGTTCAACCAAACAATCGAGACAGACCGAATAGACCAGATAGACCAAATGAACAAGACAGACTGACGTATTTTTCAGCATCCTGTCAGTCAGCATCCTGCTAGGATGGCCCGCCATGGCATCCCGCATTGCACAGATCAGAAAGTCCGTCCTGACCCTTGCCTTACCAGTCACGGTCAGCAGCCTGCTCCAACGCACCGAGGGCATCGCCGCAGTCTTCCTCGTGGGTGGTCTCGGCGCCACATCCATCGCGGCCGTCGGACTTGGCCAGTTGCTGGCCTTCATGGCCACCACGCTCATCTCCGGATTATCGGTGGGTGCAAACGTCCTCATCGCCCAACTGTGGGGCGCACGCCGCACCAAAGACGTGGGAGAAGCCGCCACGCATCTCCTCGGAATGGCAGCCCTCGTGTCCTGCTCGCTGGTGGCACTCGGATTGTCCCTGAATCGTGTCACGATGGAGCTGTTGGGCGCGGAGCACGACGTCATCGCACTGGCTCTGCCCTACTCGAACTTCATCTTCCTGGTCATTCCCTGCACTATCTTCTTGCAGGTCCTCTCATCGATTATGCAAGGCACCGGAGACACCAAAACTCCAATGTACGCCTTGATCGCAGTGAATCTACTGTATCTGACGATCGCCTACCCACTAATCTACGGACTCTGGGGCTTCCCTGCCTGGGGTATTACCGGAGCAGCCGTTGCTACGGGTTTCGCAGAAGGAACGGGTGTGGCCTACCTTCTCTGGGCCTGCCGAAAGCTCTTCAGGAAATCTCTCAACGTACGACGTGATCTCTTGCGCTCTACCTGGCAGATCGGCGCACCGGTCTCCGGCGAGCGGATGTTTCAACAGGCGGGGGTACTCCTCTACACCAAGATCGTCCTGCTGTACGGAACGGTGACCTACGCCGCGCATCAAGTCGGCTTGTCGATCGAATCCCTGTCCTTCCTACCGGGCTATGGCTTCGCGATTGCGGCAGCCACCATGGTGGGGCAGAGTATCGGCGCGGGTAAATATGTACGGGCCAAATTGGAAAACTGGGAAGCGAATCGCCTGGCGACAGTCGCGATGGCGTCGATGGGCGTGCTGTTCTTTTTCTTTCCCTATGCGCTGCTCCGTATCTTTACCAATGACGAGGCGGTCGTCGAACTCGGAACGGTGTTTCTGCGCATCGTCGCCATCCTCCAAATTCCGCTCGCTCTCACCATGGTCCTGGCCGGATCGTTACGTGGAGCCGGCGACACCCGGTTCATCATGTTGGCAACGACAATCGGCATGTGGGGAGTCCGCGTACCCCTCGCGGTCATCGCAGGTCCCTGGCTCACACTCGATGTGCTCTTCGTGTGGAGTGCGATGATCGCGGATTGGACGGTCCGAATGGTCTTGCTATTGTGGCGCTACCGTTCGGAACGGTGGAAAGGGATTCAGATCATTCGCTAACGTGGGGAGCAGCCGAGCGAGACTGGCGGGACGGGCGAGACAAGGGAAGGTTCGAGGTCCGAAGTTCGAGGTTTTCGGAACTTCGAACCCAGAACTTCGAACTTCGTGTCGCGCATGTCCCGCCTGTCTCGCGCGGCTAACAATTCGTTGGTCGCGTGTCTGTTCCGATTCCGATGGTCACCTCGATCCTCGCGACCCCCTTCACGTTCGCGCACAGATCTCCCAACCCTGGAGTGACTAATCGAAACGGCCCACCTTTTGATTCCGGCAACGGCTCTCCATCAAGCTCGTACAGCAACACCCCGAATGCCTTGGCTTGATCAAGCGTGAGACAGGCTGAATATTTGCCGTCTCCCGAATGCACCGTCACATGATCGGCCTTGATGCCCAGAGCCGGCACATCCAGCATGCCTTTTATGCGAATCCCTTTACCCTTCATGCTGGGCATCACCGTCGAAATATCGAGCTGATGTTCCGCCGGCAACGAAGCGATCGCGGCACGATCAAACGAGACAGGCTGCACCACCGCCCCGTCGATCCGCACGACTCCGGGACCGGTTCGATCCCGCTCGGTGATGGTCTTGATCACCGCCGTGAGCAGGTCGTTCAGGGGCGTCGGAATGCCGAATTCCCGCCCAACCTTCGCCACATACCCATTCAGGAAGTCAATCTCAGTCGGCCGACCGGCTTTCCAATCGTCGTACATCGAGGTATGGATATCCCGTATCTCGCTCGTCCAACGGGCCACCTTGTCCGCCATATCGGGGGCTAACGGCACCTTCACGGTGGCCGCTACCGCCACGACTTCACCCACGATCTGATGAATCACGCGCAGCATCTCGGGATGATCGAGTGCCTTGGCCACTTTGTCGTCGATCATCACGGTCAAGGGATTGAAGACGCAATTCCAACACATCTTCTCCCACTTACTGCGCCGGACATCATCGGTCAGCTGACAAGGAATCCCCGCCTGCTTGAACAAATCCGCAATGGCCAGCAGGCGAGGGCTCTGATGCCCCATCATCTCCCCGATCGCTACAGACCCCTTCTTATAATGGTCGATGACGCCGGGTGCCGCGATCTTGGAATAGATAAAAGCGATGCCTCCGATGACACAATCCCGTTGAAAGCGCGCCACGATACGGTCTTCCGTCTCGACACCATTCTGTAGGGTCAAGATGACGGTCTGATCGGTCAGGACCGGCTCGATTTGGGTCAGCACCTCATCCAGATCGTAGGCTTTGACGGAAAGGATAATCAGGTTCGGCTTCGGAAGGTCGCGCGGATCGGACGCGGCTGGTGGATGGACGGTGAAGGAACCCTGGGCACTGCGGATCGTGAGGCCATTCTGCTTCACGGCTGCAAGCGTCTTGGGCCGCAGCAAGAACGACACATTGGGATTAGCCTTCGCCAGGTGCGCCCCAAAGAACCCACCTACTGAGCCGGCACCAACCATCAGAATCTGTTTCATGTTGTGCCTCTGGTTGCCAAATCGATCGTTACTATATCATGTGAGCCCGAACGACAGAAGTTGTGTAGAATGTCTGCCCTATGAGTGACAATGCGCTCATACAATCAGCGCGGGCACAACTTGCCTCAGCAAGAAGTATCGCAGTGCTCACCGGCGCGGGCATCTCCGCCGACAGCGGCGTGCCGACGTTTCGTGGTGCAGACGGATTGTGGCGCAACTATCGCGCGGAGGATCTGGCCACGCCGGCGGCCTTTGAGCGGGACCCCCGTCTGGTGTGGGAATGGTATAACTGGCGGCGGGAGATACTCGCCACGAAGACACCGAACGCGGCCCATGATGCCCTGGTACGCATGGAAGCGCGTACGGAGGATTTCCACCTCATCACGCAAAACATTGATGGACTCCACCGGCTGGCAGGATCGCAGCGACTCTCCGAACTGCACGGCAACATCTGGAAGGTCCGCTGTACGTCTTGCCGCCTCGTAATCGACAATCGCGACGTCCCCCTCTCACTGCTCCCCCACTGTCACACGTGCGGAGGATTGCTACGGCCTCACATCGTCTGGTTCGGAGAAGCACTCGACGAACAGATCCTGACCGACAGTATTCGGGCCGTCGAATCGTGCGACGTCATGGTGATCGTGGGAACATCTGGACTCGTCTATCCGGCTGCGATGCTGATGCCGGCGGCCAAGGCGAACGGGGCGTTCGTGATCGAGATCAACCTCGACCCTACTCCCTACTCATCTGATGTTGCTCTGTTACTGCAGGGGCGAGCGAAAGACATAGTTCCCTTGCTCCTCTAGTGCTGGGCGGAGAACACACGGGGCTCTTGCGCAGAGGCCACACCCCTGCTATAGGTGAGTGAATATTCACTCCCACGGCTCCTAAAATATGGAACGTCTTCGCATCGCATCGCTCCAATACTTCATCAGACCAGTCCAAACCTTCGACCAATTCCGCGACCAGGTGCAGGCCCTCGTGGAAACGGCGGTCGATTATAAAGCTCAGCTCCTGGTCTTTCCTGAGTACTTCACCGTCCAACTCCTCACGCTGGGCAATGTCAAACGCCCCATTCGAGAGCAGGTAAGAGATCTGGCCCAACAAGCCGAGCGCTTCTGCACGCTCATGGGAGAGCTGGCCCGACAACATGGCTTATACATCGTGGCCGGCACGATTCCGGTGATAGAGGATGGTTCGGATCGTGTCTACAACGAAAGCTTCTTCTTTTCCCCCTCAGGCAATCACGGCGTGCAGGGCAAGCTCCATATGACCCGTTTCGAGAAGGAGGAATGGAAGGTGTCTCCGCGCTCAAAATTCCGTGTCTTCGAAACCAATTTCGGACGCGTAGCGATCACGATCTGTTACGACGTCGAGTTTCCTGAGATCGCCAGAGCGGCGGGGCGGGAAGGGGCACATATTCTTGTGGTCCCCAGTTGCACCGACGACCGCCAAGGGTTTCTCCGAGTGCGCTATTGCGCGCAAGCCCGCGCTATCGAAAATCAGATGTATGTCGTCCAGTCCACGACCGTCGGTTCCCTCCCGATGGTGCCGGCCGTGAGTCTCAACTATGGTCAAGCGTCGATTTTGACCCCGAGCGACTTCGCCTTCTCGCGGGATGGCATCCTCGCAGAAGGGATTCCCAACCAAGAAAGCATGGTCATCGGCGATATCAATCTGACCACGATCCTCCAAGCTCGGTCGCACGGCACCGTGCTGCCGTTACTCGACAGCCATCAAACCGGGGAGATCGTCCGGCAGACTGAAGTCGTTCAACTATGACGCCTCCCAGATCAGGCATCCACATCCGGCATACGCAACCAGGAGATTTTCCAGCGATCATCGAACTCTCGAAAGCCGTCTACTCCTTCGCTCCCCACTGGGACGACAGGCTATTGGCTTCCCACCTGAAAGTCTTCCCCGAAGGGCAGTTTGTCGCCGTCGACTCGGCCTCGGAAAAACTTGTGGGTATGGCGGCAAGCTTGATTATCCGATGGGACGACTACGATGTCCGCGGATCATGGAAAGATTTCACCGCCGCGGGCATGTTCACAAACCATGACCCAGCGCGGGGACGGACACTCTATGGGGCTGAGGTCATGGTCTCGCCCGCCGTTCAGCGGCGAGGAATCGGGTCAGCCCTCTATGCCGCTCGGCGCCGTCTCGTCGAAGAGCTGAAGCTGCCACGCCTTCGCGCAGGCGCTCGTTTGCGAGGCTACTCCCGCTATGCGGACCAGATGAGCGCCGAAGACTACACGATCAAGGTCATCCGGGGGGAAGTACAGGGCATGACGTTGGCCTTTCAACTGAAACACGGGTTTCGCGTCTTAGCGGTGGTCTCGGACTATCTCCCTGGGGATCCGGAAAGCCTCGGACATGTCGCGGTCATCGAATGGATCCACGAACAGGTCGCTACCCCGTCAGATTATGGGGCTCGCGATCCAAAATTCCAGCCTGCCGTGCCTCTCTAGCTGTCCGCTCTTACGGAAACCGCTGAATCGGCCCATCCCGCCCTCGAACAACGGACTCTCTTCACGTACTGCGATGCAGCAGAAGAGGCAACTCCGATAGGGTTGTAATGCGTAACGCACCAGCAGGCAGAGTATTCGACGCCCGCGACTCGCGATCGAGCAGAATACCCGTCAGCCCCGCCTTTGTGGCCCCCTCCACATCGTCTCTCACACTATCTCCTACATGCGCAGCCTCAGCTGGATCAGCCGCATGTTTCTCCAGCGCAACCTGAAATATCTTTGACGCTGGCTTGGCAGATCGGGCCATGCTGGAAATCGTCACGGTGTCGAAGAGTCTGTCGATTCCGAGTCCCCGGATCACAGGAAAAAGCCGGGAATCGAAGTTGGACACGATCCCCAACTCAAACCCCTCTTTACGCAGCCTGGTCAGCACAGCATGGGTTTCAGGAAACAATGTCCAGGAGCGAGGATCTTCAAACACCTGAAAAACCTGCTCGAAGAATTCATCAAACCGCTCGAACATCCCGACGCGATAAAACACGTTGTGCACGACGTCGAACCACCAGAGCCGCTCACATCGCTTCAACTTGATAGGATCCGTTTCGGCAAAAACCAGCGGCGACGCGTCGCGAAAGGCACGCTGAAAGGCTTGCGCAATCGATGCCTGCGAGTCGGGAGTCTGCCGAAACCCATGCTGAACCGCATACGTCAAGTAGATATCTTCCACCGAACCATTGACATGAAACAGCGTCTCGGCTGCATCAAAAAAGATGACGTGGATGGGGGTCTTCATTGGTTGTACTGGTCCTATTGCGGTCGAATTGTAGTCAGTTCAAAAATCCGAAGTCAAAACACGCGCCTATCGTGCGTTTTCTTGACAAAGAATATCCCCACTGCTAGCTTCGACATAGTTGAATAACATTGGAGGGTTAGGTGGCTTCAACCATCTTTGTTGTCGACAGTAGTCCCGCCGTCCGCCGGTTGGTCGAGCAGATCTCGAAACCGGAAGGGTGTGATGTTGTGGGATTCCAGGATGGCCCCGCAGCCTTGGAAGCGGCACGCCGGATGAGCCCGAACCTCATCATCGCAGACTATCATTTGGAGAGCATGACCTTCTCGGGGTTCTGCAAAGAAGTCCACAAGCTGGATAACTTGGCAGAAACCTTTATTGTCTCCCTGATCAGCCCTTCGGATCGTGTGGATGAAACCCACTTGCGTTCGCTGGGGGTGAAGGCCTTTCTCAATAAACCATTTCAGTCCGAAAACCTCATCGATGTGATCAAGGATTTGGAAGACCAGCAGGCGACCAGGGCGAACGGAGCAAAGAAGAAATCTCGCTCCTGGCCTCCGGTCTCAAGCGCGACGGACTCCGATGACGAGGCCTTCAACGATGACGGCCCGACCGAGGAAGAAGAGGAACAGGCGATCGCCCCCCACCCCCAACCGAAAGCACCCCCCGTGACTATCACCACAGCAGCGCAGGCCTCGACCTCCGAACCGGAAGAGGCGATGAAGGGCCTCTTCGGTCAACTCCTTCATTCCATGTCGGAACGGACAGAAAAAAAGATTGCCGACCTGCTCCCCAAGATGGTGGGGAAAGACCTGGCAGCCCTCGTGGCCAAAGCCGTGGAAACAGAGGTCCACACACACATGGGAGCGGCTCTCTCGGAAGAGCGGCTGACAAAGGTCCTTGAACCGTTGCTCATGACGGCACTCCCGAAGGTCCTCTCACGGGAAATGTCCCTCCTCGAACCCATCATTCGGCACAGCATTGCCGAAATCGCGAGCCCTCTGATCAGCGAGCGCATCGATCGATTTGTCCGCGAACAAACCAATATCGTTCGCACCACACTGTCCGATATGGTCCGGGAACAACTCGGATCGATCGAGGGACTCGTCAAGGAAGAGATCCAACAGGCTGCCGCCAAGCAGACTTCTGGAATGGTCGAAGCACTCGTCCGGACGATAGCCCGAGAGCAGATCGGACAGACTGTTCAGCGTCTCGTGCCCGACCTGGCCGAAGAGCAGATCAAAGCAGAGATCGCACGACTCACACAAGCCGCGTAGATCTCTCGCCCCCGCTCCGACTTACCCCTTCTTGCTCTTCTTAGCCTTACTCCGTCTGGCTGTCACCAGTGCCTTCACCCGCGCAACATTCTTCCGATGCTTCTTTCTCGTCTTGCGGTCTTTTTCGCGCCCTGTGGCCATAGTCTCTCCAAATTGTAAAAAGTGGAAGCGGAACGATCCCCTCGCTCTCGCCTTGTGCGAGTCTGTATAACATACGGCTCTGCACCCCTCAAGCTATGTGTGTCCCCCACTTTGCCTTGAGAGGCCACCACCCGCATGCTAAGATGCGCCGCACTTCAAGCAAGATGCTGAACAAGCCCGGTCTGTCTGGTTATCTGGTCTATCTGGTCCATCTGGTTAGTATAATTCAACCAAACAAACCAGACAGACCGAACAGACCAAAGGAACAAGAGAGACTGAATGGGCACACCCCAACTCGACAAAACCTACGATCCCAAGGCGGTTGAAGCACGTTGGTCTCAGGTCTGGAGCCAGCAAGGCTATTTCCACGCTTCGCCGACCCATCCAGGCCAACCGTACTGCATCGTGATTCCTCCACCCAATGTCACAGGCTCACTTCATGTCGGCCACGCGCTGAATCATTCGATCCAAGATATCCTGATACGCTGGCGACGCATGCAAGGCCGCAATGTGCTCTGGCTGCCCGGCACCGATCATGCCGGGATTGCCACGCAGAACGTCGTAGAAAAGCAGCTCATGGCCGAAGGCGCCTCTCGGGAATCTTTGGGACGCGAACGCTTCATCGAGCGCGTGTGGCAATGGAAAGCCACCTCCGGGAACACGATCGTCAGTCAACAGAAACAGCTCGGAGAATCCTGCGACTGGGATCGTCTGCGATTCACGATGGACGACGGGCTTTCAAAAGCCGTCCTGGAAGTCTTCGTGCGGCTTTACGAAGACGGGCTGATTTATCGTGGGGAGCGGCTGATCAATTGGTGCCCGCGCTGTCAGACGGCTCTATCGGATATCGAAGTCGAGCACGAGGACGTGAAAGGGAAGCTCTACCATATCCGCTACCCGCTTGCGGACGATCCCCACACTGCACTCATTGTGGCAACAACACGGCCAGAAACGATGCTAGGCGACACGGCGGTGGCGGTCCATCCCGATGACCCGCGTTATCACCATCTCATCGGCAGAAAGGTCTGCTTGCCGCTGACCACGCGCGAGATTCCAATCGTGGGCGATGCAATCTTGGTGGACCTCGAGTTCGGCACGGGCGCCGTGAAAATTACCCCGGCGCACGACTTCAACGACTTTGAAGCGGGCGAACGGCACAAGCTTCAACGGCTCCAGATTTTTGATCACCACGCGCTCATCGACGCCGCCAAACTACAGGATGCTTCGGTCGACCGTGAAATCATCGAGGCCCTTCGTGGTCTCCCAGTCACAAAAGCCCGACCCAAGGTGGAAGCACTCCTGCGCGAGCGTGACGCACTGGTGAAGGTTGAAGATCATAAGATGGCGCTCGGAAAATGCTATCGCTGCAAGACAGTGGTTGAGCCGTACCTATCTCCTCAGTGGTTCGTCAAGATTCAACCCTTGGCCGATCCGGCAATCAAGGCGGTCGAGGATGGGCGAATTCGGATTATTCCTGAAGGGTGGACGAATAACTATCTGGGCTGGATGCGCGATATCAAAGATTGGTGCATCTCTCGGCAGATCTGGTGGGGCCACCGTATTCCTGCATGGTATTGCGAGTCGTGCAATGCCGGGCGATTCAAACGATTCATTGAAACGGGTGAGTCCAAGACTGCGAGCACGCGTCTGATAGTTGCTCCAGATGCAACGCCTATTGTCGCTAAATCAGCGCCAACACGCTGTCCCGATTGCGGAGGACACAATTTCCTGCAGGACGAAGACGTCCTCGACACTTGGTTTTCTTCCGCCCTCTGGCCCTTCTCCACACTAGGGTGGCCTGAGCACACGCCCGAATTGAAGGCCTACTATCCAACCTCAACCCTCGTGACCGGGCTCGACATTCTGTTTTTTTGGGTAGCCAGGATGATCATGCTCGGGCTCAAGTTCATGGGTGACGTGCCGTTCCGGGAGGTCTATATCCATGCCCTCGTGCGGGATGCCGAAGGGCAGAAAATGAGCAAGTCGAAAGGCAACGTCATCGATCCGTTGCACGTGATGGGACAGTTCGGCACCGACGCGCTCCGCTTCACGCTCGCATCAATGGCCTCACCAGGGCGCGACATCAAACTCGCGGAGGATCGGATCGAAGGCTACCGCAATTTTGCGAACAAGATCTGGAACGCGGCTCGTTTCAGCCTCATGAATCTCGATGGACCACGAACGGCCGCCGCGCCATCTGAACGCACCTTCCCCGACCGCTGGATTTTGAGTCGCCTCAATCAGACGATCCAATTAGTCACATCCGAGTTGGAGGCCTATCGGTTCGATCGCGCAGCGAATGCTCTGTACCATTTCATCTGGCACGAGTACTGCGACTGGTACCTCGAGCTGATCAAGCCTACACTCCAACACTCGGCGAGCCCGGATGGACCAGGAACCAGGCAGACCCTCGTCGAGACGCTAGAGACC
>JAENWB010000179.1:0-15396 GCA_016650275.1 Nitrospiraceae bacterium
CAGACGGTGAGAAATGGCAGCTGCGCATCTTCGTTTCCGTGGACGATCACCGAGGCGTCAAAGCACGCGAATTCTCAGCCGATGTCGTGTATGCGACGGAGCAGGAGGCCGATATCCACGGGATTGCCTTTGGCCAACGCCTGATTGATGGAAAGGTAGAAGGTCAGTCCGTCATGGATATGAAGACGGTGGATCGCCGAGCGACGCCGCGCCTCCGTGTGCAATTCCGTACCGCGTTTTCGAGTTCCACGAATAAGGAGGGGGCGGGCGTCATGCTGGATCTGTCTTCGGACGGTTGTCGTGTCGAGAGTCCTGCTCCCGTGGAACCGGGCGTATTGTTGGAGCTGCGCATCTATGCACCAGACGTCGAATGGCCGCTCATGATTGAAGCGGCCAGCGTGCAGTGGGTAAGCGGCCAGACCTTCGGACTGGCCTTCTTTCGGATCACGGAGACGGAGCAACAGCGTTTGGGGCAGGTGATCGAGGATCTGATGGAGGGCGGTGAGGTGAGGGCCGACTACTCAGTCTAAATCGCTGCGCAAGCAGAGGTAAGCCGAAGAGGACTTGAACCGGACGCTCTCCAGCATCGAAACACCCATCAAGATCCACTCCCGGTTTTGTTCCCGATTCAGAATCTATCTCAGTCGCAGTTGGTCACAACAACAACGACTGAATCTCCTGATTTACTGGTGTGGCGTCGTAGGCCGTCGCTCTAGATCGTCATTGGTCGCAGAGTCGTCGGGGACACTGAAAAACTGCAATGTTAACCCGGATATGTCGATATCGAGTTCCTGCTTTTCTGGTTACGGTTTTGGTCACGGTTGCCAATATACCTCCATCACCACTGATCGCATAGCCAAATGGCCTAATCACCTGTATTCATAAGGGTAGTGTCGTTGTCTGTCACTCCTGCTCACTCTCAGTCTCAGGAATACTGGGTAGGTCTTCGGATCCGAAGGGTTGGGGGTTCAAGTCCCTCCGGGCGCACCAGTAACCTTGAGGCTAGCGGACCGGTTGGCCTTGGGCCGTCGTCATTCAAATACGCGGGTCTAGAAATTAGGATCAATGGATGGTGCTCGTGCTAATTTTGTGCTAAAAACCCCCTGAAGCCCAAGGCTCATCAGAATCAATGGAGACAGTGATAGCCACCTAAGAGCCTGATACATGGAGAGAAACGGGGAAACCATTTGAAACACCAAGTCTTTTCAAAAACATCTTGCTTCCATTCCTAAACCCCTGGTCTAGCAAGAAAAAATCCATTCAGTGTTGAGCAAGATGGCCTTGTATTTTATCTTGATCCTCTCTCGTCATCTGTATAGAATAGCCCAACTTTTCGGGTAGTTAGCTGTAAGACTCAACCTGCACTGCCCTGCCCTGCGGTTTCCCCCGCCCACGTACTTTTGATGGGTTGAAGCCATGGGGAACCGTGTGACATAAAAGCCCCTCACCTATTAGGAGGAGTAACCTGTGAGCGACTCGGCCATCATTACGTTTGCATTAGTAGCGGCTGTGACCGGCATTGCCTACGGCCTGTACCTGGCCATGTGGGTGTTCAAACTCGACGCCGGCAACCCGAAGATGCAGGAAATTGCGAAGGCTATCCAGGAAGGCGCGAGCGCCTATTTGAATCGCCAGTACCGGACCGTCGGCGTCGTCGCCGCAGTGTTATTCGCCATCTTGTGGGGGGCGGGGGCTATCTCCGACAAATTTGGCTTACTGACCGCGGTCGGATTCTTGATCGGCGCCGGTGCGTCGTCGCTGGCCGGGTATGTGGGTATGGTCATCGCTGTGCGGGCGAACGTGCGGACGGCGCAGGCTGCTCATAACGGGATGAACGCAGCTCTGACCGTGGCGTTCCGTGGCGGCGCGGTGACGGGGCTCTTGTTGATCGGCTTGGGCTTGCTGGCCATTACCACCTTCTACACGGTGGCATCGCAGTTCGCGGGGCAGGAGAAAGCGATCCATGCTTTGCTGAGTCTAGGGTTCGGCGGGAGCTTGATCTCGGTGTTTGCCCGTGTGGGCGGTGGTATCTATACGAAAGCGGCGGACGTCGGTGCAGACCTCGTCGGGAAAGTCGAGGCGGGGATTCCGGAGGACGATCCTCGCAACCCGGCAGTCATCGCGGACAACGTGGGCGACAATGTGGGCGATTGCGCCGGTATGGCCGCGGACCTCTTCGAGACCTACGCGGTAACGACGGTGGCGGCGATGGTCTTGGCCTTCACGCTGTTCAAGGGAGTCAGCGCCCCGATTCTGTATCCCCTCGCCCTGGGGGGCGTCACGATCTTCGCAACGATCATCGGTATTTTCTTTGTGAAGGTGAGCCAGGGCGGCGAGATCATGCCGGCGCTCTACAAGGGCTTGTTTGTTGCGGGCGGCATTGCCGCGTTGGCGTTCTATCCTGTGACGACCACGATCATGGATGGTGTGGGTGGCGTGAGTGGGGTGAGCTACTACCTCGCGGCGTTGATCGGTTTGGCTGTGACACTTGCCCTCGTGTTTATAACCGATTACTACACCTCTAAGAGCTATGCGCCGGTGAAAGCGATTGCCAAGGCTAGTGAAACGGGCCATGCGACAAATATCATCGCTGGACTGGCGGTTGGGATGGAGTCTACAGCCTGGCCGGTGGTGGTGATCGGGGGCGCGATTCTTTCGAGCTACTGGATCTGCGGCGGCGCGGCATCGGGCGGTTTGTACGGCGTGGCCGTTGCGGCAGTGTCGATGTTGTCGATGGCCGGTATTGTGGTGGCGATTGATGCGTTCGGTCCGATCACAGACAATGCAGGCGGTATTGCGGAGATGGCGCACCTCGGCAAAGAGGTGCGAGATATTACCGATCCATTGGATGCGGTCGGTAACACGACGAAAGCGGTGACCAAGGGCTATGCGATCGGATCGGCTGGTCTCGCAGCGGTGGTCCTATTCGCCGAATATGCACGTGAGGTGGCAAAAGGGAGCGGGACGAGCACGTTCGACCTCTCCAATCCTTCCGTCCTGGTCGGCCTCTTCTTGGGCGGGATGCTGCCCTTTATCTTCGGGGCCCTCTGTATGAAAGCGGTGGGTGAGGCAGCCGGCCTCGTGGTGGAAGAGGTGCGCAGACAGTTCCGGACGATCAAAGGGATCATGGAGGGAACGGGCAAGCCGGAATACGGGACGTGCGTGGATATCGTGACGCAGGCGGCGATCAAGAAGATGATGGTACCGGGATTGATCCCAGTCGTCTCGCCAATTCTAGTCGGCGTGATCCTGGGGCCGCAGGCACTGGGCGGCATGCTCGTCGGCAGCATTGTCACCGGTCTGTTCGTTGCCATCTCGATGACGAGCGGCGGGGGAGCCTGGGATAACGCCAAGAAGTATATCGAAGAGCAGGGCAAGAAGGGGACGGATACCCACAAGGCAGCGGTGACGGGCGATACGGTCGGCGATCCCTATAAGGATACGGCTGGCCCGGCGATCAACCCGATGATTAAGGTCATCAACATCGTGGCGTTGCTGATTGTATCGCTGATCGTGTGACAGCGAGAATTGTTGAGCGTATTTCATTTTCTCGCGGGACTTGCGAGACGCGCGAGAAATGCGAAACTGGGCGGACGATTCATCTGATCGAGTCGCGCCTGTCGCGCACATCTCGCTTGCCACGCTGACGATTAACGTACGGCGTTTCACGGTTTCTTGCCTTGGCTTGACGGCTGAATTGACCCTGGAGTAAGGTGATTGCAAGGGATCACGCTGGTGGCTGATCCACGAGAGTTTCCCAGAATCGCGGGAGGTGCTCGGATGGAGAAACAAGAGCGCAAGCAGGAACCCAGGCGAGAGCCTCAGGGGAAGGAAGAGGTCAAGGCCAATCCGAAGGTCATCGAAGCTGGCAAGAAGATGAAAGAAGACATCGATAAGCTGGTCGATGAAATCGACGACGTGCTGGAAACGAACGCAGAAGAATTCGTCAAGAACTACGTGCAAAAAGGGGGGGAGTAGCTCCAGTAGCCTGGGGGCCTACTCCCTCATCTTCCTTCCTCCTCATCACAATCCGGTGCTTCGCTGGATCTTGAAACAGTCCGCCAGTGCCACAGGCCGTGACGCGTGAAGCGCGGGACGTGCGAGAAAGGCGCGATCTAAGGTTCGAAGTTCTTGGTTCGAAGTTCAGGAAACCTCGAATCTCGAACTTCGGACTTCGAATCCTCGTCCGTTGCGCCAGTCTCGCGCGGCTATCCTGCGGGAGTGCACTTCGGTTTGACAACGCAGGGCCGAGCGGCTAGTATCCCTTTAATTCTCAGATAGTTAGCTTCTGTCGTGACTCAGAATTATTCAAGAGGCTCTCATGAAGTCCAAGCTCTGGGTCTTCCGTGATATCAATCTGTCTCAGAGGGCTTCGTTAGCCCAGGCCCTCTCGATTTCTACGGCCACTGCTTCGTTGTTCCTGGCTCGTGGCGTGACCACGCCGGATGAAGCGACGACATGGATGTCGCTGCAGTCGCCGCACGATCCGTTTTTGATCCCCGACATGGAGCAGGCGGTCGAACGGTTGCATCGCGCCGTGACGACTCAGGAGCTGATCTGTTTTTACGGCGACTACGATGTCGACGGGATTACGGCGACCAGCGTCTACATGTCGTTCTTCGGAGGATTGGGCGCGCAGGTTCGCGCCTATGTCCCGCATCGACTCCGTGAAGGCTATGGACTCAACCTCGGCGCCGTTCAGCGCTTGCATGACGAAGGCATCACGCTGTTGGTGACCTCCGATTGCGGCACGACCTCGCATAAAGAAATCGCATTAGCGGCCCAGCTCGGCATGGATGTGGTGGTGACAGACCATCACCAGACCGACGAGGAAATGCCGCCGGCTGTGGCGGTGCTCAACCCCCATCGAGCCGGTGCGCTCTATCCCTTTCGCGGCCTCTGTTCCGCGGCGCTGGCCTACAAGGTGGCGCAGGCCTATCATCAGCGTTATGGAGTCGCCGGGGTGCCGCTGGAATCGTTGCTCGATCTCGTGGCGTTGGCGACGGTTGCTGACGTCGTCCCGTTGCACGATGAGAATCGAAGCTTTGTGCGCGAAGGATTGGTCCAATTGTCGCGTGGCGCGCGCTGCGGTGTTCGAGCGTTGAAGCAGGTAGCGGGGGTGAAGCGGGATTGTACGGCGGAAACGATCGCCTTCAAGCTGGCACCGCGCATCAATGCCGCTGGTAGATTGGACGATGCCATGTTGGGTGTGCGGTTGTTGACGACCGACAATCCGGCCGAGGCGCAGCAGTTGGCAGACCGGCTTGAGCAGCTGAATCGGGAGCGGCAGCGCATCGAAGTGGATATCATGGCGGAGGCACTGGCCTCGTTGAAGCATCAAGAATTGCTACCCGCACTCGTACTGGCCTCCCGGCATTGGCATCTCGGGGTTGTCGGTATCGTCGCAGCGCGCTTGGTCGATCGGTTTCAGCGCCCGGCCATTGTCATGGCTATCAACGAGCAGGGCATGGCAAAAGGCTCGGCACGGACGACCGGTGGGTTTGACCTGTATCAAGGATTGGCTTCCTGCCGAGAGATGTTGGAGGCCTTTGGTGGGCATCCGAGTGCCGCAGGTGTGACGATTCGCGAGTCTCGGATCGACGAGTTTCGTGCTCGATTCTCCGATGTGGTGGCCGGGTGGACCCACGAGGGTGCCAAGGTCCCGACGTTGAACGTTGATGCCGAGGTGCGTCTGGACGAAGTGACAATGCAGTTGATCCAGGAAATCGGTTCGCTGCATCCGTTCGGCGCGGGCAATCCAGAGCCAACGTTTGCGGTGACCCGGCTCGAAGTCATGGATTCACGCACCGTCGGTGAGAAACATCTGAAAATGACCGTGCGGCAAGGGGCATCGCTGCCGTTCGATAGTATCGGATTCGGCATGAAGTCGTTGCTGGAGCGTGGCATTCCGATCCACGCCCCGGTCGATCTGGCCTTCACGCCGGAACTGAATCACTGGAACGGCCGTGACCGGATTCAGCTTCGCATTCGCGATGTCCGACCGAGTGTGAGTGAGTGAGTAAGTGAGTGAACCATGGTGTACGAAACCGTCACAG
Source organism: Nitrospiraceae bacterium (assembly GCA_016650275.1). Taxonomy (GTDB): domain Bacteria; phylum Nitrospirota; class Nitrospiria; order Nitrospirales; family Nitrospiraceae; genus Palsa-1315. The sequence goes on from JAENWB010000179.1 coordinate 6,057, forward strand.
ATCTCGACCAGTTGCTGGATCGGATCAGAAGCTACCATGCTGATGCCGACCTTGGTCTAGTTCGCAAGGCCTACGAGTTTTCTGCGAAAGCGCACGAAGGGCAAATTCGTCGGTCCGGAGAACCCTACCTTCAACATCCCATCGCCGTCGCCGGAGTCCTGACCTCGCTCAAAACGGATGTCACCGCCATCGTCGCAGCACTGCTGCACGATACCCTGGAAGATACTGTCGCGACGCCTGACGAACTCGAAAGGGAGTTCGGGAAGGACGTCGTGCATCTGGTCGATGGGGTGACCAAGATCGGCAAGATTACGTTTCGGAGCTATGAAGAAAAACAGGCGGAGAATTTTCGCAAGATGGTGCTGTCGATGGCAGACGATATCCGGGTCGTCCTCATCAAGCTCGCCGACCGGCTGCACAACATGCGCACCCTAGAACATCTCAGCACGGCCAAGCGGCAGGAGATCGCCCAGGAAACGCTGGAGATCTATGCACCGTTGGCGAACCGCCTTGGAATCGGGTGGATCAAGAATGAGCTGGAAGACCTGTGTCTCAAGCACCTCAAGCCTGAGGTCTATGAGACATTGCGCGTCCGAGTGGCGAAACGGGACGAGGATCGGCAGCATTACATTGATGAAGTCCGCCAGCTTGTGCAGAAGGCCATGCTAGAGAACGGGTTGGTCGGACAAGTCTATGGCCGCCCCAAGCATCTCTACGGCATTTACCAAAAGATGAATAAGCAGTCGATTACGTTCGAAGAGGTCTACGACTTGACTGCGCTGCGGATCGTGACCGATACCAAGATGAACTGTTACGCCATGCTCGGGGTGATTCACTCAGCCTGGCGGCCCGTGCCTGGGCGCTTCAGGGACTACATCGCGATTCCAAAGTCCAATCTCTATCAGTCTCTGCATACGACGGTGGTGGGCCCGAAGGGGGAGCATGTCGAATTCCAAATCCGTACGGAAGACATGCATCGTATCGCCGAGCATGGCATTGCCGCGCATTGGAAGTATAAAGAACAAGGACAGGTTGCAGATCGTGACAGCAAGGCCTTCGGCTGGCTGCACCAGTTTGTCGAATGGCAGGAAGATTTGACGGATAACCGGCAGTTCATGGACTCGGTGAAGCTCGACCTCTTCCACGATGTGGTCTATGTGTTCACGCCCAAAGGGATTGTGAAAGAGTTGCCGAAAGGATCGACACCCGTCGATTTTGCATTTGCGATTCACACTGAGGTCGGGGACCATTGTGTCGGGGCCAAGGTGGACGGGAAGATCGTGCCACTCAAGCATCAACTGTCCAGCGGAGATACGGTCGAAATTCTGACGTCTCCCACGCAATCGCCGCACAAAGACTGGTTAAAGTTTGTCCGCACCTCGCGCGCGAAGACCAAGATCAAACACTGGATCAAGCTCGAAGAGCAGAAGCGGAGTATCGAGATCGGCCGTCGTTTACTGGAGTCGGAGTTCCGCCGTCAGGGGATGGCGCCGGCCCGGATGTTCAAATCGACGGAGCTTTTGGAAGCCGCTCGTCAGTCTGGATTCGACAGCACCGATGAATTAGCCGCGGCGGTAGGCTTCGGCCGCGTGGCGACGTCGCAGGTCATCGGCAAACTCACGGCTCCGTCATCCGGAGCGCAGGCGCCGGCTCAGGAACGTCCCGCCGCGCGTAAAGCGGTAGGTGGGAAGAGCGACAGTACCGGCGTACAGGTCAAAGGGTCTCGGGATCTGTTGATGCAGCTGTCGCGCTGTTGTCATCCCGTGCCCGGCGACCGCATCCTCGGGTATATTACTCGTGGTCGCGGGCTGACGATCCATGCCGTCGATTGCCCGAATCTTGAGGCGCTGGACTACGATAAGGAGCGGCTGGTGGAAGTGGAGTGGGATTCCGCTACACCCAGCACGCACTCGGTCAAAATGTCCATTGTGGCCGTCGATAAGACCGGAGTGCTGGCGAACGTGTCTTCCGCGATTGCGGAATGCCAGGCCAACATCAGCCGTGCCGAAATCGCGACGCGGGAGGATCAGAAAGCCGTGCTGGATTTTATCGTGGAAGTTTCAGATACCCGCCATCTCCAGCAGGTGCTCAAAGCCGTTGAGCGTGTGGATGGGGTGATTACGGCAAGACGGCTACGGGCCTGGCAGGAACGGTCCTAGCGCAGGATGCTGAAAAAAGCTCGCCAGCTTTCTGGAAGGCTAAGGCTCAGGTTAAGGCTTAGAGAAAAAGAGTCTGATCTTCGCTCAACCTTAACCTCGGCCTATTTTACTTGCCGGACGGTCTTTTTAAGCATCCTGCGAGAGTCTTCTTTTGTTGCGCCAACCATGCGGACTGTCAAAGATTTAGCGCGCTATAATAGTTTTCACGCAGCCTGATAGGCCTACGGAACCAGGAAGTGAAGTTTCGATCCCCTCTGCAACTTCAAAGTTTCAGCTCGGCCCCCCGCGAGCTCCAAGACATAAAGCGCGCCCTCGTTTGGCCGATATTGTGGGCAGCTGTCGTCCGTTCTCGTACAGATCGGGACACTCTGTTCCATATGGATGATCTGCTTTTTTTCATTCATCCAGATGAGATCGAGCGGGATCTTTGTGTTCTTCATCCAGAACACCCAGGCCTGCGCCTCCGAGAACGTAAAGAGCATGCCGCGGTCGGCGCCTAAATGCTCGCGGTACATCAATCCCTCCGCACGCTTTTGAGGCGTGTCGGCCAATTCTGCATAGATGATCGTGCCACTCGGGAGGGTAATCTGGATCAGCCCTGGCATGGCCGGATCGGTTCCCGCTTGCGTACAGCAGGGGAAGGACAGGAGGAGGATGAAAAAAAGCGCAAGAGATTGGCGTCGTTGCACGGCGGCATCCTAATCGGCCCACTGGAGACGAGTCAAGCCGGAGGCTGCGTGCGAGGCAGGGGATCGTTGGCGATTCTGGCTAGCCCGCATTATCCATGACGGTTCGTCGCGAAATCGCTGAGCCGCGTCGCGAGACCGGCGCGCGGAGCCCTGAGAACCCGATGCGTACTCGTGCAGTACGGTGAGGGTTCGAGAGGCGAGCCCGCTGGACGAAGGCTCGTCGTAGCAGCGGATCGGCGATTGCAGCAGAAGCGCTCGTGAATAATGCGGGCTAAGGGTGCCTTGCAATCGCGCTGTTGCCTATGCCATCCTCGGCTTGCAAAAGTACGAGAGGGGAGCATGAAAGAGACGCGGAAAGTGCATTACGTGAAAGGCGTGTTCGTATGCCCGAAGTGCCGGCAGTCGTATGTGCAAGAAAAGTGGATCGAAGAATGGCGGGTTCGCTGTCACAAGTGCGACTATCGCGGAACGTTGACGGAAGTCTCCGTTGAAGAACGGATGGAAGAAGAAATAGTCCGTCGTTGAACCGGCGCCAATCCTGCGCGCGTTACCTTCTCTCTGTGAGTCGATGTTTTTATCTCTCACCTCTAGTTCACGACTCCGGCTCATTGGTTCTCTGATTCTATACACCCTTCTGCTGGGGCTGACTGCCGACTCAGGCGAGGCATTCGCCGACGAGTCGGCCTCGCTGGTGAAGGTGCTCGTGACCTACCATTCGCTCTCCGGCAATACCGAACGCATGGCTGAAGCGGTGGTTGATGGCGTGAAGAGCGTTCCCGGCACCGAGGCGCTGTTGAAACGAGTCGGCCAGGTGACAGCGGATGATTTATTCTCCGCCGATGCGGTCGTGGTTGGATCTCCGGTTTATTGGTCGAACATGTCGGGCGAGGTGAAAACCTTCTTCGATAACTGGCAGTTTAAATTCGGTGTGTTTCCTGAATTCAAGATGAAAAATAAGATTGGCGCGGCTTTTGCCACGGGTGGCCAGGTGTCGAGTGGGAAAGAAGTGACGATGTTGACGATCCTTGCCGCGATGCTGGGGAATCAGATGATCGTCGTCAGTGGGGGCGGGGCTTTCGGAGCGTCTGCGACAACCGAGGGAGACAGCCCCGGCATCGACAAGAAGGAGATGGCCGATGCCAAGGCATTAGGCCGGCGCGTGGCCGAAGTCGCGGTAATCATGCAGCGAGGCTCTTCTCGCTAGCAGGCTGTTGAAAAAGTCGCCTTTCTCACCCGCCCAACCCGGGCGTGCCAAGACGTGCCTTTTCCCATGCGTCGTTCACGCATCGTTCAGACCCTCACCGTATCGAAAAATATTCTCGGAGATCGGAATGGCTAAAGGGGTCTCTCCGTTCGCCAAGATTCACTCTACGGGCGAACGGCCCACACAAAGTGCGGTACGTGCCTCCTCGGGCCATCACTCGCTGCGGCTTTGCTGGACGGTCTTTTTGAACAACCTGCTGGTCTCGCGGGGTCGAAATTAGTTTTCCAACTCCCTGCTAATCAGGGTTCATTCCTTCCTGCAAGCATGCATCTTCTCTCTTGCCGTCTTTTCAATCAATGCGATCGGCGACGGCCTACGCGCCTGTGGACATGAAATGGTCCTCGTCGATGGCGCGTGGATCTGTATCGCAGTAGTCTTGCAGGACGGGTGGGGGAGAAGGTTTTAGCTTCGCACGCCGTTGGGGGAAGGCATTTGGTGCGTACTCGTCGCGATGTGCACAAACTCATGAATATTCTTTAAGCAGCGACCGCAGCATCCTGCCTCTTTCAGTCCGAACTTCGCTTTGAGTTGGCAAGGCATGACGATGCCGGCCTGTCCTGCTTCACGGACATCCGAATCGGTAATTCCTTTACAGAGGCAGAGGTACATGGGCTGTATTCCTTAGTGTCGGGCCGGGTCCTTGTGCTCAGTAACGATTATGATAACCATTATCAATTATTATCATAATACGCTCCGGCCCTCCCTCTGTCAAGAAGGGAGGGGTGTACAGATGTGGTGTGGGAGAGAGGAATGATTAAGGTGCTTGAAAAGTAAGGAATTTAGAGCGTTTGCTCCAGCTGGTCGACCATCTCGCGGATCGTGTCGAACCCCGATTGCCAAAAATCTTCAGACGCCATATCGACTCCAACCTTGGCGAGAATCGCCTGCGGCGCCTCCGACCCGCCGGTACTTAGCAGATCGAGATATTTGGGCACGAACGCTGCCCCTTCTTTCTGATACATCCGGTAGAGGGCAAGGACCAATAAGTTGCCGAAGCTGTAGGCGTAGCAATAGAAGGGGCTGGCAAAGATGTGGGGAATGGTTAGCCATTCCCATTGAAATTCATTCGGAACCTTGATGCCTTTTCCAAACTGCTGCCGCACCTCGGCCAGATAAGTTCTGGCTAGATCTTTCACGGTCGCACCCTGGGCGATCATCTCGTGGGCTTGATTCTCGAAATGAACGAAATAAGCTTGCCGAAGGACCGTGGCGTAGATGTCATCCAGTTGATTGAGCAGGAGACCCTGTCTCACCTTCTTGTCCCGCTCCTGATTCATGAGGGCATCGGACAGGATGCGCTCCCCAAACACCGACGCTGTTTCCGCCAGTGGGAGGGTGGAATGGAAGGTAAAGATGGAATGATGAGATGCCAGCATACCGTGGACGGCATGGCCGAGCTCATGGGCCATCGTTGCAATATCGCGTGCCTCGCCGGTGAAATTCAGCAGCACGTAAGGGGTCATGCTTGGGACGACACTGTAACAATAGGCACCCCCGATTTTCCCGGGCCTCGTACGCGCGTCGACATGGCGTTCATGAAGCACCCATTCCGCCAACTCAGCTAATTGCGGAGAGAATCCTCGATAGGCGTCCAACACCATTCTGACGGCATCCTGATAGCGGTAGGATTTCTGCTCCGTACGATGCGGCGCATAGATGTGATAGCGGCTCATCGGCTTGATCTTGCACAGGCGCGCCTTGATGTGGAAATAGTGCTGGAAGATTCCCGCGTTTTTCTGACAGACTTTCAGGAGCGATGCCACGGCTTCATCTGGAATGTCGTTTCCGAGGTTGCGGGTGGCAATCGGGGAGGCGAACCGGCGCAGTTGAAGATTCTCCGCTTTCCAGTCGTTGACCAAGATCTTGTAGATTTCGCCCAGCAGATCGTGCTGATCGGCGTAGACACGGTATAGCTCTCGATAGGCAGCTTCACGCAGGCGTCCTTGTGCATGGCGGAGATAGGACATCAGTCCCTCGCGCGTCATTGTCTTCCGTTTTCCTTTGACAGTGAGCGTGAAGGAGAAGCCGTTCGTCACGACGTCGTACAGCGAATGGACTGCGCTGTGACCCGTGATGTTCTTGATGTTGATGATCTTCTCTTCCGGCTCAGACAGCGTGTGAGGCTTGAACCGGCGAATGGATTCGAGGTGATACTGGAGCGTGCCCGTCCCGGCCATCAGCCGGCGCGCATTGTTCTCATCGACGCTTTGCCACCACAGGTCGAAAAAGACCAGTCGGTTCTGGAGTGCCGTGAGCCGCTCCTCGACCTTGGTCTTAAAGGAACGTGCGGCGAGGTGTTTTGTATTCTCGGAGAACCAGAGGTAGGCATAGGCGCTGATCCTGGACGACGCAGCCGCGATGTCTTCACTGAGAGTCAGTAGCGGGTGGAAGACTGATATCGGCATGTTCGGACTGAGTTGGGCACGCGCAGATTCAAATATCGCGACCTTGGGTTCGATCCCTCCCAAGAGGGTCTCGAACCGCTGGACCGGATTCTCTGCTAAATGTGAGAGATCCCAGCGCTCGGAATAGGGACGATTCAGTCGTGTTGGTGAAGAGGTGTTGTGTGAAAGCGAAGTGTTCCGGCTGATCTTCACAGGCATAGGTCGCATCTCCTTCGTCTCGCCTCCATACATCATGCGGGCTGGGCTTACCCAGCTATGATCATAGCACTCCCGTCTATCCTGGCGGAAAAATTTTCTCTTGATTGAGACGAGGAGAAACCTTCCATCCGCGGTAGCATTTTCGGTATGATGCGCCAAGAATCACGGGAGACCTCATGACCGACCAAGAACTCAATCGGGCAGTCCAATATGTCACCGCCAGCACGTCTTATGGACGCGACACGGTGGCAGATATCCTCACGACGGGGCTAGGCGAAATGGCTTCGCTGGCCACGCAATCGTCGGAGCGATTCGAACGGGAGGTACTGTTGGAATATGTCTGCCAATGGACCATCAAACGTACGGGCCAACCGGAGCCGTTAGTCAGGGAGATCCTAGGCTGCGCGAGCCGCTGGCTCGATGAAGTGTACGAGGAAATCGCCAAGCGCCAGCCGGAAGCCCACGGCCTTGCATCCGATGATGATGACGAAGGAGCGGAGCCAGTTTAGCAGGATACTGAAAAAGTCCGCCAACTTTCGGAAGGTTAAGGCTCAGGTTGAGGCTGAGAACAAAAAGTCGGGACTTTGCTCAACCTTAACCTTGACCTCAGCCTATCTCATCTCGCTGCGGCTTTGCTGGACGAACTTTTTGAGCATCCTGCGGGAGTGTTTCACTGTTGTGCCACGGATGAGGACCATCGAAGTTCTAGTGTGGCAATATAGTTTTTCCGCAGCCTGCTAGTAGTCCGCGTTCGTGCAGCGCTGTTTGTCAAGGCTCTCGAACCTGGAGTTGGTGGACCGAACCAAACACCAACGGGGCTATCCAAACGGCTGGCTGCTGTTCAGGATCCTAGCGCGTTGGCCGCACGCACTGAGCGACAGGAAAAGGCGTTCCTGCAGATTGCGTGAAGTGAGTAATGTGTGAGACTAACTAATTGGTGAAGTGTCAATTCCTAGGCGGGCAGCGAGCCTTTGAGTAGTTCGAATTTCTTCGTCACCACCGCATCGCCGTTTAGAAATGCATACGTTACGATCCCTTGCGAGCGTTGTAAATGTCGCCTCCAGCCTTTATATAGCGCTGAAAGACAGCCATAGCCTCATCTCGGCATAGATCACGACTCACGGCGATCCCTCGTTTTTTGAGCGCCGTCACCCAGTTCTTCGGTTTTGGACCTTCATCGAACCCGATCGCCTCAGCATCGCTTCCGCGCGCGCCGCAGAGGACTTTCCGAACTCCTGCCCAGGGAATGGCCCCGTAACACATCGCGCAGGGCTCACAGCTCGAGACCAGTTCATGCTTTGGCATGCCCCGCGCGCCAAGGTCGAAATGCCCGATGGCCTGTTGCGCGTTGGCGAGGGCTACCATTTCGGCGTGGGCATGCGAACAGTGCGATGACACGACGAGATTCACCCCGATGGATACGAGCCGGCCGGTTGTGGTTTCGAACACGGCGGCGCCGAAGGGTCCGCCTGTTTCCAGCGCGACATTGGTCAGCGCCAACTGTATGACGAAGCGCATGCGGTCGCGAGCCGTCAGGATGGGCCTCTGTTGGCGACGCGCGAGACGGATGGCCCAAGATGGAAGACGAAAGGGAGACGTGGGCGAGAAGCCCGGCTTCATAATGGCAAGGAAAGCTTCAGCGCATCCAGATTCTTCGTGACCATGGCATCGCCGTTCTTGGTGGAGACGTCAATTCCGGTGGCGCAGACAGTTCGGCACTCATCGATTCGACCCAGCTTGTGCAGTGATTGAGCCCAGGCATAGTAGGCGGCTGAATAGGTGGGTTTCACCGTGACGCATTGCTGAAGGGCCTTTGCCGCTTCTTCGAAGTTCCCATCTTCCATGTAGGCCTTCCCGAGACCAAACCAGGCCACTTCGTCGTTCTGATCAATCGCCAGGACTTTCTTGAGCGGTTCGATTCGTGAGTTTGGCATGTCTTCCTCCAATCCGAGAGACGATAGCAGCGGCGAGCGCTCATTGTCTATGCCGATTCCTGCGTGATAATCTGACTGATACCTTTCTCTTTCGCGAAGCGGGCCTCGCTCAGTGCGAGCGACGCTTCACGCTTCACGGATTCTGCCATGGGAAATACCGGACTCGTCTACGACTCGCGCTATCTCGACCATGATATGGGGGCTGGGCATCCTGAGTCGCCCAATCGGCTGCGCGCCATCATGCAGCGGCTGGAACAGAGCGGTACGGCGGCTCGGCTGACCAGGATAGAACCGCGAGAGGCTGAAGATAAATGGATTACGCAGATCCACGAGCCCTCGTATCTTTCGATGCTGAAGACTCAAGTACCGACGAACGGGCGGGTTTCGCTCGATCCCGATACCGCCATGTCCCCCGGATCATTGACCGCCGCCTATCTGGCAGCTGGTGGGGCGTTGGCTGCTGTCGATGCGATCATGAGCCGGCAAGTGGACCATGTATTCTGTGCGGTGAGGCCGCCGGGGCATCATGCCGAAGCGGGGCGCGCGATGGGCTTCTGCCTATTCAATAATGTGGCGATTGCCGCTCGCTATGTGCAGAAGATGTACGGCCTCACACGCGTGTTGATTGTCGATTGGGACGTGCACCATGGGAACGGCACGCAGCATAGTTTCGAGGACGATCCCTCCATGC
>JAENWB010000180.1:0-30505 GCA_016650275.1 Nitrospiraceae bacterium
CGCTGGACGGCGGACGTTTTGCGACATCGGACTTGAACGATCTCTACCGCCGCGTCATCAATCGGAACAATCGACTGAAGCGGCTGATTGAGCTCAAGGCGCCGGGTGTCATTATTCGAAACGAGATGCGGATGTTGCAGGAAGCGGTCGATGCGCTCTTTGACAATGGTCGTCGCGGTCGTGCGATTCGTGGACCCAATAAGCGACCCCTCAAATCTCTGAGCGATATGCTGAAGGGGAAGCAAGGGCGTTTCCGCCAAAACCTGCTCGGTAAACGGGTCGATTATTCTGGCCGAACCGTCATCGTTGTGGGGCCGGAGCTTCGGCTACACCAATGCGGGTTGCCCAAGAAGATGGCGCTCGAACTCTTCAAGCCCTTTATCTTCCACAAGTTGGAGGAGCGAGGTGCGGCGACGACGATTAAGAGTGCCAAACGCTTGGTCGAAAAAGAACGGCCGGAAGTGTGGGACGTGCTTGACGAGGTGATTCGCGAGCATCCTGTGCTGCTGAACCGTGCGCCGACGTTGCACCGTCTCGGTATCCAGGCGTTTGATCCTGTGTTGGTTGAAGGCAAGGCCATTCGGCTGCATCCGCTGGTCTGTGCCGCATTCAACGCTGACTTCGACGGTGACCAGATGGCGGTCCACGTTCCGCTGTCGGTCGAAGCGCAGGTTGAGGCACGCGTGCTGCTGATGTCGATCAATAACATTCTCTCGCCAGCCAACGGCAAGCCGATTGCGGTGCCGTCGCAGGATATGGTGCTGGGCTGTTATTGGCTGACCAAAGAGCGTGCAGGATGTAAGGGAGAGGGGAAAGTGTTCGGCTCACCGGAGGAAGTGCGCATTGCGTTTGATTCGCGAGAATTGGAAGAGCATGCGCGGATCAAGGTGCGGATTGAGGGAAGCCTCGTTCAGACCACCGTCGGGCGAGTGATCCTGTCGGATGTGCTCCCTCCTGGATTACCGTTCGCCAACGCGAATAAGCTCATGACCAAGAAGGAAATGACCAAGCTCATTGATACGGTCTACCGCCAGTGTGGGCACCGTGAGACCGTCACGTTCCTCGATAAGGTCAAGGACACAGGGTTCGAGTATGCCACGCGTGCCGGCATCTCGATCTGTATCGACAACATGCATATTCCGACCAAGAAACAAGAATTGCTGGGGAAGGCTCAGCACGAGGTGACGGAAATCGAACGTCAGTATGCGGAGGGGTTGATCACCAACGGCGAACGCTATAACAAGGTGATCGATATCTGGGCCCATGTGACTGAGCAGATTGCCAATGAAATGATGAGGGAATTGGGCGCAGGTGGCGATCCGAATAAGGCCGAGTCCTTCAATCCAATCTTCATGATGGCGGATTCCGGTGCTCGAGGTAGCTCGCAGCAGATCCGCCAGTTGGGTGGTATGCGCGGATTGATGGCGAAGCCCTCCGGTGAAATCATCGAGACTCCGATTACCGCCAACTTCCGCGAAGGATTAACGGTGTTGCAGTACTTTATTTCGACGCACGGTGCCCGTAAGGGATTGGCCGACACGGCGTTGAAGACGGCAAACTCCGGTTATCTCACGCGTCGCTTGGTGGATATCGCGCAGGATGTGATTATCAACGAAATAGATTGCGGCACCACCGATGGCATCACGGTGAGCGCATTGGTCGAGGGGGGTGAAATCATCCAGCCGATTGAAGAGCGGGTGTTGGGACGGTTGGCCGCAGAAGATATTCGTGATCCAGTGACAGGCGAGATCATCGTGTCGTTCAATGAGGAGATTGACGAGGACCGGACAAAGGCGATCGTGGAAGCTGCGGTCGACCACGTCAAGATTCGTTCGGTGCTGACCTGTCAGTCACGCCGTGGAGTCTGTCGCTCGTGTTATGGGCGTGATTTAGCCCGCGGACGGTTGGTCGAAAAAGGCGAGCCCGTTGGTGTCATTGCGGCACAGTCGATCGGTGAGCCGGGAACACAGCTGACCATGCGGACGTTCCACATCGGTGGAACGGCGAGCAAAGTGGTTGAGCAGACGGTGACCGAAGCCAAGCATGCGGGCACTATCAAGTTCATGAGCTTCGATGCCAAGAAGAATGCCGACTTCCCTAACGCTGGGATTGCGGTCCAGAATAAAGAGGGTGAATGGGTCGTCATGAATCGGAACGCCAAGATTTCCATTGTCGATGAGACGGGACGTGAGCGCGAGAAGTACGGGGTTGTCTACGGCGCCAAGATCAAGATTAAAAATGGTGGTCGCGTTGAGGTGGGCCAAAAATTGGTCGAATGGGATCCGTACTCACTGACCATCCTCACTGAGGTCGGCGGTAAGGTGGCGTATGGAGACATCATCGAAGGTGTTTCCATGAAGGAAGAATTTGATGAAGTCACCGGCCTCTCCCGCAAGGTCATCGTTGAGCATAGTGGCGCAACGTTGCGGCCACGTGTGTCGATCAAGGATGAGGGGGGGAAGACTGCCAAGGTTGCAGCGGTGGCTAACGTGGCGCGCTATCTGCTTCCGGTCGGGGCGCATATTTTTGTCGAAAAAGGCGCTGTGGTTACTCCCGGCGATGTGTTGGCCAAGATTCCGCGGGAGACGACCAAAACAAAAGATATTACGGGAGGTCTGCCTCGCGTGGCTGAGTTGTTCGAGGCCAGAAAGCCGAAGGAGACGGCCGTCATCAGCGAGATCGACGGCGAAGTTTCGTACGATGGTTTCGTGAAGGGTATGCGCAAAGTGCTGGTCAATAATAAGATGGGTGACGTGAAAGAATACTTCATCCCCAAGGGCAAGCATGTCAATGTGCATGAGGGTGATTGGGTCAGGGCCGGTGAGCCGTTGATGGATGGGTCGGCCAATCCGCACGACATCCTTGATGTGTTGGGCCCGAACGAGTTGCAAAAGTATCTCGTCGATGAAGTACAGGATGTCTACCGGCTGCAAGGTGTGACGATCAACGACAAGCATATCGAGATCATTGTGCGGCAGATGCTGCGCAAGGTCAGAATCGAAGATCCTGGCGATACGGAATTTTTGCCAGGCAGTCAAGTCAGCAAGATGTTATTTGATGAAGAGAATGAGCGAGTGGTAGCGAAGGGTGGGCAGCCGGGTCTTGGGAAGCCGGTCCTGCTGGGGATTACCAAGGCAGCATTGACTACTGATAGCTTTATCTCGGCAGCCTCATTCCAGGAGACCACACGTGTCTTGACGGAAGCCGCGATCAACGGGCGCGTTGATAATCTGTTGGGCCTGAAAGAAAATGTCATCGTCGGTCGCCTGATTCCAGCTGGAACCGGCTTCGAAGAGTATCGGGACACCTTCGTCATTAGCCCCAAGCCTGAGCCCGTGATTGTTGGTCAGGGGGATGTAGCGGCGCTGGCGCACGAAGGGATAGCGACGGGATCGGGAGAGCCTGCGCGCTCATAATGTAGGCGGTCCAGAGGGAGACTTGACACCGCGATCAATGCTCACTACAATCGACCGGCTCTACCCTTGAATAGTTGAGGAATAAGGTCAAACTATGCCGATGATGAGAGTGAAGTACTAATGCCAACGATTAATCAGTTAGTCAGAAAAGGTCGCCAGCAGGCGCACGCGAAGACCAAGAGTCCCGCCCTCAAGTCCTGTCCGCAGAAGCGTGGCGTATGTCTTCGTGTCTATACCTCAACGCCAAAGAAGCCGAACTCGGCGTTGCGGAAAGTTGCGCGTGTCCGGTTGACGAATGGGATGGAAGTCACGACATACATTCCTGGTGTCGGCCACAACCTTCAAGAACATTCCATCGTGCTCGTGCGCGGTGGCCGTGTGAAGGACTTGCCGGGTGTGCGCTATCACATTGTCAGAGGTGCCCTTGATGCCGTCGGTGTGGCGGATCGAAAGCAGAGTCGTTCGAAGTATGGAGCGAAGCGTCCCAAGTAGGAAGATTATCACCGTTGGTATTGAGAGAGTGAATAGCACATGCCAAGAACTAGATTTTTAGACCACCGCGATCCTCTCCCTGATGTGCGATATCGGGATAAGCTCGTCGGGAAGTTTTTGAATATTTTGATGTCGGGTGGCAAAAAGAGTACGGCCGAGCGCATTTGCTACGGAGCCTTCGATGTCATTCAGGAGAAGACCGGCAACGATCCACTGAAAGTATTTCGGACGGCGATTGATAATGTGAAGCCGGTCGTTGAGGTGAAGTCCCGTCGGGTGGGCGGTGCATCGTATCAGGTGCCGGTAGAAATTCGTCCGGCTCGCCGGATGTCGCTGGCGCTTCGATGGTTGGCGGAGTATTCGCGTACGCGCGGCGGGAAGAGCATGCGAGAGAAGCTTGCTGCTGAATTGCTGGATGCGTCGAACAATACGGGAGCGGCGGTTAAGAAGCGGGAAGACGTGCATCGGATGGCGGAAGCCAACAAGGCATTCGCACACTATCGCTGGTAGCGTCGTTCTGTGCTGCAGCTGAGCCGTGCTGCGATCCGCTCACGCGGGTGCTCGTAAGTCGCAGCGTTTCACTGGCTCGGGTTGCGGCATATATATTTTTAGGGGAAGTACGTGGCGCGTCAATCACCGTTAGAACAAACTCGGAACATCGGCATCATGGCTCACATTGATGCCGGTAAGACGACGACCACCGAGCGTATTCTCTACTACACCGGGATCTCACACAAGATGGGTGAGGTTCACGAAGGCGCGGCGACGATGGATTGGATGGAGCAGGAAAGGGAGCGCGGCATTACGATTACGGCTGCTGCGACGACCTGTTTCTGGCGAGACCATCGCATTAATATCATCGATACCCCGGGGCATGTCGATTTTACGATTGAGGTCGAACGGTCGCTTCGTGTACTCGACGGGGCTGTGGCGGTGTTTGACTCCGTGCAGGGAGTTGAGCCGCAATCTGAGACAGTCTGGCGGCAGGCCGATAAATATAGTGTGCCGAGGATCGCGTTCATGAACAAGATGGACCGAGTCGGCGCAGATTTTTATACCAGCATCCAGACCATGATCGATCGGTTGGGAGCAAACCCTGTTCCGATTCAGATCCCTATCGGCCGAGAATCTGAATTCAGAGGGTCGATCGATCTCGTGACCATGAAGGCCTATGTGTATGACGACGAGACGCTTGGCGCCAAGTATAAAGTCGACGAAATTCCTGCCGATCTGCTCGGCCGAGCCAAGGAATATCGCGATAAAATGCTGGATGCGGTCGCTGAATTCGACGAACAGGCCATGGAGAAGTATCTCAATGGTCAGCCCTTAACGGAAGAGGAGATCCGTCGAGCCATTCGAGCTGGCGTGATTTCGATGAAGATGACTCCTGTTCTGTGCGGATCGGCGTTCAAGAACAAGGGTGTCCAGCAGCTATTGGATGGGGTTGTGGATTTCCTTCCGTCCCCACTGGACGTCGAATCGGTGACAGGAATCGATCCGAACACCCAACTGGAACTGAAGCGACGTCCATCAGATAGTGAGCCGTTTGCGGCCTTAGCCTTCAAGATTATGACGGATCCATTTGCGGGTCAGCTCACCTTTTTACGAGTATACTCGGGCACGCTGAAGACGGGCACGTCCGTCGCGAACGTGACGAAGGGGACGAGGGACCGCGTCGGACGTCTCCTGAAGATGCATGCGAACAAGCGGGAAGACATTGATGTCGCCTATGCGGGCGATATTGTTGCGGCCGTCGGGCTAAAAGGGGCGACAACCGGAGACACGTTGGCGGATGAAAAGCAGCCGGTCCTGCTTGAGGTCATGAAGTTCCCTGAGCCGGTTATCGCGATGGCGATTGAGCCAAAAACCAAGCAAGATCAAGAGAAGATGGGGTTCGCGCTCCAGAAGTTGGCGCAGGAAGATCCATCGTTCCGGGTGAAGACGGATGAAGAGACCGCGCAGACCATCATTGCCGGGATGGGAGAGCTGCATCTGGAAATTATCGTCGATCGCATGCTGCGCGAATTCAAGGTGGAGGCCAATGTCGGAAAGCCGGAGGTGGCCTTTAGGGAAACGATTCGCAAGAAGGCTGAAGCTGAGGCGAAGTACATTAAGCAGACCGGTGGTCGTGGCCAGTATGGACATGTCGTGTTGACGGTTGAGCCTGCTGAATCAGGCAAAGGCTTGGAGTTCATCAATAAGACCGTCGGCGGCTCTATTCCAAGAGAGTTCATCCCGGCGATCGAAAAGGGTGTGAAGGAACGGCTTGATTCGGGCGTGATCGCAGGGTATCCGCTTCGCGATGTTCGTGTCACGGTGATCGACGGGTCGTTTCATGACGTCGACTCCAATGAAATGGCGTTTAAAATCGCCGGTTCGATGGCATTCCTCGATGCCTGTAAGAGAGCCGATCCTGTGTTGCTTGAGCCGATCATGAAGGTGGAGGTTGTGGTCCCTCAGGATTTTATGGGCGACGTGATCGGCAATTTGAATGGTCGTCGTGGCAAGATCCAGGGCATGAAGGCGCGAGCCGCTGCGCAGATCATCGATGCGTCGGTGCCACTCAGTGAAATGTTCGGGTATGCAACCGATCTTCGGTCTCGCACACAGGGCCGCGCCACCTATAGTATGGAATTCGACCGATATGATCCGGTGCCCCGGCAGATTTCAGAGGCCATCATTGCCAAGTACAGGGGTGAGTAGTCGAATTGATTCTTGAGTGAGGACGGAAGGGAGCGGGTATGGCGAAGGCGAAATATGAGCGGCGGAAGCCGCACGTGAATGTCGGGACGATCGGGCACGTGGACCACGGCAAGACGACGTTGACGGCGGCGTTGACCAAGGTGTCGGCCGATAAGGGCATGGCGAAGTTCATCCCCTACGACGAAGTGGCCAAAGCCAGCGAGAGTCAGGGGCGGCGCGATGCCACCAAGATTATGACCATTGCTATCAGTCACGTGGAATACGAAACGGCCAATCGCCACTACGCCCATGTGGACTGCCCGGGCCACGCCGACTACGTCAAGAACATGATCACCGGTGCCGCTCAGATGGACGGCGCCATTCTGGTCGTGAGCGCGGCCGACGGGCCCATGCCCCAGACGCGGGAGCATATCCTCTTGGCCCGGCAGGTCGGGGTGCCTTACATCGTGGTGTTCCTGAACAAGGCCGATAAGATCGACGACAAGGAGCTCTTGGAGTTGGTCGAGCTGGAAGTGCGTGAGCTGTTGACCAAGTACGGGTTCCCGGGCGACAAGACCCCCATCATTCATGGGTCCGCCTTGAAGGCCATGGAAGGGGATACGGGTCCCCTCGGCGTGCCGTCCATTCTGCAGCTCTTAGAGGCGGTCGACACCTATATCCCGACGCCGCAACGCCCCATCGATAAACCGTTCCTGATGCCGATCGAAGACGTGTTTACCATCAGCGGCCGCGGGACCGTCGTGACGGGGCGCATCGAGCGGGGGATCGTCAAGGTGGGCGACGAAATCGAGATCGTGGGCCTGCGGCCGAACCAGGCCACCATTGTGACCGGCGTCGAGATGTTTCGGAAGGTGCTCGATGAAGGCCAGGCGGGCGATAACGTCGGGGTGCTGCTGCGGGGGACGAAGAAGGAAGATGTGGAGCGCGGGATGGTGCTGGCGAAGCCGAAGAGCATCACGCCGCATACGAAGTTCAAGGCGGAGATCTATGTGTTGGCCAAAGAAGAAGGCGGGCGGCATACGCCGTTCTTCAACGGGTACCGACCGCAGTTCTACTTCCGGACGACCGATGTGACGGGGGTGATGTCGTTGAATCCGGGGGTGGAGATGGTCATGCCGGGAGACAATGTGAGCGTGACGGGGGAGCTGATTAGCCCGATCGCGATGGATCAAGGGTTGCGGTTCGCGGTGCGCGAGGGCGGCAAGACCGTCGGGTCCGGCGTCGTCACCGAAATTCTGGCGTAATGATTGGCTGGATGAATAGAGGAATGAATGGTTAAGGTTGAACAAAGAATCAGGATTCGGTTGCGCGGGTTTGATTACCGCGTGTTAGACCAATCAGTGGCGGAGATTGTAGAGACCGTCCGCCGGAGCGGGGCGAAAATTGTGGGGCCGATTCCGCTTCCGACGCGCATCGAGAAGTTCACAGTGCAGAGTGCGACGCACGCAGATAAGAAGGCTCGCGAGCAGTTCGAAATCAGAACGCACAAGCGTTTGATGGACATCATGGACGCGACTCCTGAAACCATGGATTCGTTGATGAAGTTGAACTTAGCCGCCGGCGTGGATGTGGAAATAAAACTGTAGGGAAGGTCAAGGTTCAGGCTAAGCTCAACCTTAGCCTAACCCTTAACCTATGCGGTGAAAGAATGACGAACGGGTTATTGGGTAAAAAACTGGGGATGACCCAGATATTTGACGAGACGCGGTTTACGCCTGTGACCATCATTGAGGCGGGGCCTTGCCGCGTGGTCACGATCAAGACCAAAGAGCGCGATGGATATGAGTCCGTCCAGTTGTCTTTTGGTGAAGTGAAAGAACGCAAGTTGTCCAAGGCCGAGCTGGGTCATCTGAAGAAGACGGAGGCTCCAGCCACCCGTGTACTCAGAGAGTTCCAAAAGGTTGGCGAGGTGGCGGTAGGACAATCTATTAAAGTCGATATCTTCCAAAAGGGCGACTGGGTGGATGTCATCGGTATTTCGAAGGGGAAAGGATTTCAGGGGGTGGTGAAGCGGCATCATTATGCCGGCGGTCCTGAATCTCACGGGTCCATGTTCCACCGTCATCCCGGTTCGATGGGGGCCAGTTCGTATCCTTCGCGTGTCTGGAAAGGGAAGACCTTGCCTGGGCACATGGGGGCTAAGCGGATTACGGTCCAGCGATTGAAAGTTATTGAATCCAGGCCTGATGAGAATTTGCTGTTCGTTCGAGGTGCAGTCCCTGGCGCGGCAAATGGCTTGATCATGGTGCGAAAGTCGAAGAAGGGGTAGGGCATGCCCACGGTTGATGTTGTTGATTTGAAGAGGCAGAAAGTCGGGTCCGTCGATCTTCCTGAGGAAGTGTTCGGCTGTAAGCTGCACACGGCCTTAGTCCATGAAGCGGTGGTGATGCAGCGTGCCTGTGAGCGTCAGGGGACAGCATCGACATTGCGGCGAGGAGAAGTGGCTGGGTCCGGGAAAAAGCCATGGAAGCAAAAGCATACGGGGCGGGCGCGGGCAGGGTCGATCCGCTCTCCTGTATGGCGTCATGGCGGCTCGGTGTTTGGGCCGAAACCACGTGATTATTCATACAGCATGCCAAAGAAGAAGTATCGTGCAGCGCTTCAAAGCGCGCTGTCGGCAAAATTAGCCGACGGACAAGTGTTGATTGTGTCGAATCTGTCGTTGGACAAGCCAAAGACGAAACTGTTGGCCCAAGTGCTGACTAATTTGGGTGCCGAGGCGTATGCCTTGATTGTGGCAGGTGCCGGGCATGCCGGATTGGCTCAAGCTGCAGGCAATCTTCCGAATGTGTGTGTGGTGGGGCCTGAAGGATTGAACGTCTACGACATTGTTCGAGCTGAAGTGATTCTGATCCTTGAGCGCGAATTGCCGCGGGTGAAGGAGGTCTGGGCATGAAGGCGGGCCTCCATAACATTCTGTTGCAGCCGTTGCTGACGGAAAAGATCACGGCGATGCGGGAAAGCAACAACACGGTTGGTTTTCTCGTTCATCCGGATGCGAATCGTCTCCAGATTAAGCAAGCGGTAGAAACGTTGTTGAAGGTGAAGGTTGAGCGAGTGAACGTGATGAATGTTCGTGGGAAGGTGAAGCGCTTGGGGCGTTTCTCTGGTAAGCGATCAGATTGGAAAAAGGCTTTCGTCAAGCTCAAGCAAGGTGAGAAGTTGGAGCTCTACGAGAGCGCATAGCGGGACTGTGCACCGGGCTGATATCAGTGTGTCGGAAGGACGACTGTAGCATGGGAATAAAATCATACAAGCCAAGAACACCGGGACGTCGCGGGATGACCGCGGTGACGACCGAAGAGCTGTCGAAGAAGAGGCCTGAGAAATCGCTCACGTCATTCCGTCGCAGTACCGGTGCCAGGAACAATGACGGGCGGACGACTGTACGTTTCCGTGGGGGCGGGCATAAACGGCTCTATCGAAAAATTGATTTCCGTCGCGACAAGACCGGAATCCCGGGGACCGTGGCGGCGCTTGAATACGATCCCAATCGCTCGGCCAGGATAGCCTTAGTGCACTATAAGGATGGAGAGAAGCGCTATATTCTTGCCCCCGTTGACTTAAAAGTCGGCGATGTGGTGCAGTCCGGTGTTGGTTCCGAGGTTCGTACGGGGAATGCGTTGCCCTTGTCCACGATGCCGCTGGGAACCACCATTCATAATATCGAGTTGAAGCCTGGAAAGGGCGGACAGTTGATTCGTAGTGCGGGCGGGTCTGCTCAGGTGATGGGGCGTGATGGCGACTATGTGCAGGTGCGACTCAGGTCCGGTGAAATGCGGAGAATTCTTTCAACCTGCATGGCAACGGTCGGACAGGTTGGGAATACGGATCACGAGAATATTAATGTTGGGAAGGCAGGCCGCAACCGATGGCTGGGCCGACGCCCGAATGTGCGTGGTGTAGTGATGAATCCGGTCGACCACCCGCATGGTGGCGGCGAAGGAAAGTCCGGACAGGGTAACCCCCATCCGGTCTCCCCATGGGGTCTTCCGACCAAGGGCTACAAGACCCGGAACAATAAGGCGACGGACAAGTTTATTATTTCCCGTCGCAAGCGCAAGTAGGAGTACGCGATGCCGAGGTCAGTCAGTAAGGGCGCATTCGTTGACGACCATCTGCTTCAAAAAGTGGAGCGGATGAATCAGAACAAGGATCGAAAGATCATTAAGACCTGGTCACGACGGTCCACCGTCATTCCAGATATGATCGGACATACCTTCGCGGTCTATAATGGCAAGAAGTTCATTCCTGTCTTCGTGACGGAAAACATGGTTGGGCACAAACTGGGAGAGTTTGCTCCGACCAGGTTCTTTAAGGGGCATGGGCACGCCAGGACAGAGAAGTCAGTCGCCCTCAAGTAAGGGGATAGGCTACGGTCTCGGCACACTCGATTGGATAGGACGGTTATGGCTGAAGCACAAGCAGTTCTACGGTTCGTACGTGTCTCTCCGAGGAAAGCTCGCCCAGTGATCGATTTGATCCGTGGGCAGCAAGTTCCAATGGCGTTGGCATTGCTCAGAAATTTGCCGCGCCATGCGTCCAAGGTGGTCGAAAAGATTTTGCGGTCCGCCGTGGCAAATGCGGAGCAAAAAGAGATGGGCGACAGTGAATCGATGGTGGTGTCGAAGGCATTCGTTGATTGCGGGCCGACGTTGAAACGCTTTCGATCTCGATCGCAAGGGCGCGCGAATGCGATTCAAAAGCGGATGAGTCACATTACTGTCGTCGTGTCGGCTGCGAGTGTGAAGGAAAAGAAGTAGAGAGATAGTTGGCTAACGGAACGGGCTCATTTCCTGTCTGAGTGAGGCACAAGAAGTTATGGGGCACAAGACACATCCAATCGGGTACAGGCTGGGGTACAACGTCACTTGGTCATCGCGGTGGTATGCCAGCAAGGACTATGCGAAGCTGCTCCATCAGGATATCAGGATTCGCAAAATGGTCAAGCAGCGTCTCTTTCATGCTGGTGTGTCCAAGGTTGAAATCGAGCGATCTGGAGACCAGACGCGTGTGATTATTCACACCGCGCGCCCCGGTATCATCATCGGTCGTAAGGGGGCTGAAGTCGACAAGCTCAAGGCGGAGTTGGAGAAGAGCTACTCCGGTCAGGTGTACATTACGGTGAAGGAAATCAAGAAGCCGGAACTGGATGCCCAGTTGGTGTGTGAAAACGTCGCCACCCAGTTGGAAAAACGAGTGGCATTCCGTCGGGCCATGAAACGAAGTGTGCAGTCCGCGCTTCGTCTGGGAGCCCAGGGTATCAAGATTATGGTCGGGGGCCGTCTTGGTGGGGCGGAGATCGCGCGCTCAGAGTGGTACCGTGAAGGCCGTGTGCCTCTTCATACGCTCCGGGCGGACATCGATTACGGGTTTGCCGAAGCCCACACGACGATGGGGCAGATCGGGATCAAGACCTGGATCTATAAGGGGGAAGTCCTTCCGTTGCAGCCCCTCAATAAGGAATCAGTATTTGACCGCAGGCTCGGGTAATTGAAGAGGATATCGTGTTAGCACCAAAGAAAGTTAAGTTCCGTAAAATGATGAAGGGGCGTATGACCGGTAAGGCTTATCGAGGCAGTCAGATTACCCTTGGAGAGTTTGGACTCAAGGCGCTTGAGCCTGGGTGGATCACCAGCCGACAGATTGAGGCGGCGCGCATCGCGATCACTCGGTGCGTGAAGCGCGGTGGCCAGGTTTGGACGAGAATTTTCCCCGATAAGCCGATTACCAAGAAGCCGGCTGAGACTCGAATGGGCAAGGGAAAGGGCAACCCGGAGTATTGGGTCGCTGTCGTCAAGCCAGGCCGCATTCTCTATGAGATGGATGGCGTGACGCCGGATGTTGCCAAAGAGGCATTCCGCTTGGCTTCGCATAAGTTGCCCATTGCCACAAAGTGTGTCATACGCGGCGAGTTTTAGCGTCAATTGATTCGGACGCAAGGGTAAGGGGAGCGCATTCATGGATCTAAAGGAATTACGGCAACTCACGGGGCCTGAGCTGGCGGAGAAGACGCTGCAGCTCACGCAAGAACTGTTCAATCTTCGTTTTCAGCTGGGGACCGGACGGTTGGAAAACCCAATGCAGATTCGAAAGACGAAACGATCCATTGCCAGGGTAAAGACGCTTCAGCGCGAGATCGCGCAGGTCGACCCAGTTTCTACCACGGCGAAAGGGGCTTGAGAATGGGAGCGTCAGCTAATAAACGGCGTGAATGGGTTGGGCGTGTGGTCAGTAATAAGATGAATAAGACCGTGGTCGTCGAGATTGAGCGTTCGGTGATTCACCCGCTCTATCGGAAGGTGCTTCGACGGGTGACGAAATTCAAGGCCCACGATGAAGATAACGCCTGCAAGATCGGCGACCGTGTGCGCATGGTCGAGACGAGGCCGATCAGTAAAGATAAGCATATGCGGGTTATCGAGGTTGTGGAAAATGGACGGGGTGAGTAGGTCGAGATCGTGCGAAGGGTAGAGGAATAACAGGGACTATGATTCAAAGCTATACATACATGGACGTGGCCGATAATTCCGGTGCCAAGCAGGCCATGTGTTTTCATGTGCTTGGTGGAACCAGGCGCCGGTATGCCTCTCTCGGAGATATTGTCGTCGTGGCAGTGAAAGAGGCCATTCCTGCGGCAACGGTCAAGAAGGGTGATGTGAGCCGTGCCGTGGTCGTGAGGACGACCAAGGAAGTGCGTCGCGAGGATGGTTCCTACATCAAGTTTGATCGGAATGCCTGCGTGCTGATCAACAAGGACGGGGATCCCGTTGGGACGCGTATCTTTGGGCCGATCGCGCGTGAGTTGCGGTGGAAGAAGTTCATGAAGATTATTTCCCTAGCTCCGGAAGTGCTTTAACGAGAGTGGAGACGGCGGGATGAATAGGCAGGCGTTGAGGAAGAGTCGAATTCGTAAGGGTGATGTGGTAGTCGTGATTTCCGGGCGCGATCGCGGCAAGTCCGGGAAAGTGCTTTCGGTTGATCCAGAAGTGGGAAAGGTTGTGGTCGAAAAGGTGAACATGATCAAGCGCCACACCAAGCCGAATCAGAAAGTCAAGCAAGGTGGCATTCTCGAACGGGAAGCACCTTTTTCGATCTCAAATGTGATGTATCTGTGTCCTGTGACACGGAAGCCGACCCGGCTGGGCGTGCGTACGCTCGATGATGGCCGTCGGGTCCGGTTCAGTAAAAAATCGAACGACTCAGTCGAGTAGGAGTGGGGACGCCAGATGGCGAAGGTTGAATCAGGA
This sequence comes from Nitrospiraceae bacterium, assembly GCA_016650275.1. GTDB lineage: Bacteria > Nitrospirota > Nitrospiria > Nitrospirales > Nitrospiraceae > Palsa-1315. The sequence continues at coordinate 13,862 of JAENWB010000180.1, forward strand.
AAAGGCAGTAAGACGTCGGAGCGGCGACCACCCAAGAAAAAAGAAGGGTCGTCGGCGCCGCAGGCGATGGACGAGGGTAGCGAAGAGTCCAAGTTCAAGCCGCGGCTGCGGGAGGCCTACGTGCAGAAGGTTGTGCCCGCACTCATGAAAGAGTTCGGCTACAAAAACATCATGCAGGTTCCAAAGCTCGAGCGGATCGTGCTGAACGTAGGAATGGGGGAAGCCATTCAGAACGTGAAACTGCTGGAGAGCGCCGCTGGGGAGTTGGGTGCGATTACGGGACAGAAGCCTTTGATTACAAAAGCGAAGAAGGCAATTGCCTCCTTCAAGTTGCGTCAGGGGATGCCGATTGGCACAAAGGTAACGTTGCGTAGTCGCAGGATGTGGGAGTTTTTCGATCGTCTCGTGACCTTGTCGTTGCCACGGATTCGAGACTTCCGAGGTGTCTCGCCAAAGTCGTTCGATGGCCGAGGCAATTACACGTTGGGATTGAAAGAACAGCTCATCTTCCCCGAGATTAAGTATGATGAGGTCGCATCCATCCATGGTATGGATATCACGATTGTCACGACCGCCAGGACCAACGATGAGGGCCGGGCACTGTTGAAGCATTTGGGAATGCCATTCCGGACGTAATGTCAAGCGAAGGAGCTGCAGGTGTCGAGATTAGCGCTCAGAAATAAATCGGCTGTCAAGGCGAAGTTTCCGGTCAGAGACTATCACCGGTGTGAGATCTGTGGGCGTGTGCGAGGGTTCTTGCGCCGGTTTCGCATGTGCAGAATTTGTTTTCGGTTGCTGAGCCTGAAGGGTGAGATCCCAGGGGTTCGGAAGTCGAGTTGGTAGATTATCCGCTATTCACGTCACCGGGCTCGTGATCCCCGTCTGGTCACACGAAGAATGTTGGTGAAAGGGTTGGTATGGTTACAGATCCCATTAGTGACCTTTTAGTACGATTGCAAAACGCGCATCGCCGACGTCACGATGTCGTGAGCGTTCCAGCCTCCCGTCTCAAGCGCGAGGTCCTTCGGATTCTCCAGAACGAAGGATATATCCAGGGCGTCCAGGCGGACGTCGCAGATGGACATCCTGTTCTGAAAGTGCAGTTACGGTATATGCCAGAAGGGCAACCCATGGTCACCGGCATGCAGCGGGTGAGCAAGCCGGGTCGCCGTGTGTATGTAGGGATCAAAGACATCCCGCGCGTCAAAAACGGCATTGGTGTGGCGATCTTGTCCACATCGAAGGGGTTGATGACGGATCAGGATTCTCGCCGCGCTGGACTGGGCGGCGAAGTGCTGTGCTCAGTGTGGTAATGGGTAGAGCGAACCAAATTGTCATTGCAGAGATTTGCTAGAGGAACGAGGCATCGATGTCACGCATAGGGAAAAAACCAATCCAGATTCCGGCAGGAGTGGATGTGAAAGTCGCCGGGCCTGTCGTATCCGTGAAGGGCCCGCTCGGGAAGATCGATTGGTCGTTATCCGCAGGCCTCGGGGTCTCGATCGCGGACGGACATCTCGTCGTGAGTCGGTCAAATGAGGACCGTCAAGTCCGTGCATTACACGGGTTGACGCGCGCAGAGCTGAGTAACATTGTTCAGGGTGTGACGAAGGGCTACGAACGTAACTTAGAAATCACCGGGGTTGGGTATAAGGTTGCCGTGCAGGGTCGGACGATGAGCTTCAGTTGTGGCTATATCAACCCAATCGTCTATCCGATTCCTGTTGGAATCGACGTAAAGGTGGACAAGCAAACCCTGATCAATGTGAAGGGGGCTGACAAGCGATTGGTGGGCCAGGTTGCGGCGAACTTGCGAGCAATCAAGCCGCCCGACGTCTATAAACAAAAAGGCGTTCGCTATGCCGGGGAAGTGTTGCGTAAGAAAGCCGGGAAGACAGGGAAGTAGGGTGATCCATGAATACTGCAGATAAAACGAGTCGGTTAACCAGGCGGAAACAGCGGGTGCGAAAGCGAGTGTTTGGAACGGCCGAGCGTCCACGTCTCAACGTGTTTCGCAGCCGTTCTCATATCTATGCCCAGATCGTTGACGATCTCAAGGGGGCCACGTTGGCTGCCGCGTCTTCCCTAGACAAGTCTCTACGCATGTCGGTGAAATCCACCGGCAGCATCGCTGGGGCAAAGGCTGTTGGAAAGCTGTTGGCCGAACGGGCTAAGGCCGTCAAAGTGCAGGCCGTGGTGTTCGATCGTGGTGGTCGGATGTACCACGGACGCGTCAAAGCGTTGGCTGAGGCATCGCGTGAAGGCGGTCTGAAATTTTAGGTTGAGGCTAAGGTCGAGGTTAAGCAGGCGATGCGAAAAACGAACCCAAGTCATCCTCAGCCTGAGCCTCAACCTTAACCTAACGACCGGAGAGGGTAACGAGCGTGCGAGTTAATCCAGATGAACTAAGCCTGAAGGACAAGGTCGTTTTTATCAACCGCGTGGCGAAAGTCGTGAAGGGTGGAAAGCGATTCAATTTCTGTGCGCTGGTTGTTGTTGGAGATGGACAGGGATGGGTCGGGATCGGAAAAGGGAAGGCCGCCGAAGTGCCCGTCGCGATCTCGAAGGCGGTTGAACAGGCCAAGAAAAACCTGGTGCATGTCTCTCTCACGTCTGGGACGATTGCGCACGAGGTCCACGGACTGTTCGGTGCCGAGCATGTCCTCCTGAAGCCCGCAAAGAAGGGAGCAGGAATAATTGCCGGGGGTGCCGTCCGGGCTGTGGTCGAAGTCGCCGGCGTCCATAACGTTATTGCGAAGACGCTGGGCCGTGGAAATCCATTTAATACGGTTCGCGCTACGCTCAACGGTCTCTGCCAGCTCCGCAACGCTGAAGACGTTCTCAAAATGCGCCGCCGTGTGGTGGACGACGCAGAGAATAGGGTGAGTGCCTAATGCCGACAGCAAAGACCGCCAAGGCTGCCCCCAAGGGGTTCGTTATTACCTTGCGACGAAGTCCTATTGGCACACCGCAAAAGCATCGGTTGGTGTTGACGGGCCTCGGTTTGAGGAAGATCAGACAGACAGTGACTCGTCCCAATACTTCACAAGTCAGAGGAATGATTAGCAAAGTTGGATATCTATTGGAAGTGCAGCCACAATGAACTTACATGAAATCGGTCCGGCAAAAGGATCCAGGAAACGACGTAAGCGTATCGGTCGTGGCCCAGGTTCTGGACATGGGAAAACATCGGGGAAGGGCCATAAGGGTCTGTTGGCCAGATCCGGTGGTCGGAGCCGACAGGCGGGCGGATTTGAAGGCGGCCAGATGTCCCTGATCCGTCGAGTACCGAAGCATGGATTTACAAACATATTTCGTAAGGAGTACTCGATTGTCAACCTGAAAAGCTTGGGTGACATGATCATCTCCGGAACCATCACGCCGCAGGCGTTGGTCGATGTCGGCTTGGTCAAGCGCAAGTCGTTGCCGATCAAGATTCTTGGAAATGGAGACCTCACGAAGGCGATCGTTGTGCAGGCGCACAAGTTCAGTAAGTCCGCAGAGGCAAAGATTCTAGCAGCTGGAGGGAGAGTCGAGGTCATTCCCGGTGTTTGAGAGACTCCTGACCAGTTTTCAGAATATTTTTAAAATCCCCGAGTTGCGCACTCGTATCCTCTTTACCATGGGGATGTTAGTGGTGTATCGGATCGGGGCGCATATTCCTACGCCTGGGGTCAATGGCGAGGCCCTCTCCGAATTTCTGCAAAAGCAAGGCGGCGCACTGCTCGGATTTTTGGATATTTTTTCAGGCGGGTCGCTCTCGAGGTTGACGATTTTAGCGCTGGGCATTATGCCCTATATTAGCGCTTCGATTATTCTTCAGCTGCTGACCGTGGTGGTCCCTCACCTAACAAAGTTGGCCAAAGAGGGCGAGCGCGGTCGAAAAAAGATTATTCAGTACACGCGGTTCGGGACGATCGGCATTGCGGTGATTCAGGGCTTCGGGATTGCCGTAGGTCTCGAACAAATGAATAACGGTGCCTTTGTGATGAGCGGTGGGTGGGGATTCCGTCTTATGACGGTCATCACCTTGACGGCCGGTACGGGTTTCCTGATGTGGCTCGGTGAACAGATTACCGAGCGAGGCATCGGGAACGGCATTTCCTTGATTATTTTTGCGGGGATTGTCGCGCGTTTGCCGGCCGCCGTGGCCCAGACCTTTGATTTATACAAGGTCGGGCAGCTCAGCATTATCTTGTTGGTCGCCCTCGCCTTGCTGATGGTCGTGGTGGTGGCAGCCATTGTGTACCTGGAAAGTGGACGACGGAAAGTGCCGGTTCAGTACGCGAAGCGGGTCATCGGGCGACGAGTGTTTGGCGGGCAGAGCACGCATATTCCACTAAAGATCAATACAGCGGGGGTGATTCCGCCTATTTTTGCATCGTCGATTATTGCGTTTCCTGCGACGATTGCCGGATTTTTTGAGACGCCCTGGGTCAAGGACTTCGGCGCCCATCTCGCGCCGGGGTCGGTGTTATATACACTGATGTACGTTGGCCTTATTCTGTTTTTCTGTTTCTTCTATACCGCCGTGGTCTTGAACCCAGTGGACATGGCTGACAACATGAAGAAGTACGGTGGATTCATTCCCGGGATTCGCCCCGGTGTACGGACTTCCGACTACATCTATAAGGTACTCACGAGAATTACGTTTGCCGGATCGATTTACCTCGCGATCGTCTGTGTGATCCCGGAGTTGTTGATCTATAAACTGGGTGTGCCGTTCTATTTCGGTGGGACCTCGTTGCTGATCGTGATCGGTGTCGGTCTCGATACGGCCCAGCAGATTGAGTCCCACATGTTGATGCGGAATTACGAAGGGTTTCTCGGCAAAGGTATGGCTCCCCTTCGTGGACGGAGTGGTTGAGGGGTAGCATGCGGGTAGTGTTTCTCGGCGCACCAGGAGTAGGAAAGGGGACGCAGGCTGACCGTATTGCGGCGCAGTATCAGGTGGCGAAGATTTCGACCGGTGATCTTCTCCGCGAGGCGGTACGCAATCAGACTGCCCTGGGCCTCGAGGCGAAGCGTTATATGGATCAGGGAAACTTGGTTCCTGATGCCGTGGTGATTGGGCTGGTCAGGGAGAAATTAGCTGATCCCAGCTGCGTGAATGGATTCGTTCTGGATGGATTTCCCAGGACTGTTCCGCAGGCAGAAGCATTGGGAACGGTGTTGACTTCCAAAGGACTCGCGCTGGACCGGGTCGTGAATTTTCAGGTTTCGCGTGAAGATGTTGTGCGGCGATTGAGCGGACGCCGAACGTGCCCGAAGTGCCAAGCGACGTTCCATGTAGACTTTGCGCCGCCCAAGACAGCTGGGATTTGCGATCGATGCGGAGAGCCGCTCGTGCAGCGCAGCGATGACCGTCGCGATGCGATCGAGATGCGTTTGAAAGTCTATGACGAGCAGACGGTCCCGCTTGTTCGCTATTATGACGAGCGGAAGTTGTTGTTTCCGATGGATGCATCGGGTGCCGTGGACGTCGTCTTTCAGCATCTCTCTCAGGAGCTGGCACCGTACCGGGTGATATGATCATTCTCAAGACGCCGGACGAGATTGCGGTGATGGCCCAGGCGTCAAGAGTAGTGGCAGAGACACTTCAGATATTGAAGAAAGCCGTCCGGCCCGGCATGACGACCGATGAACTGGACCGCATAGCCGAGGAAGAGATTCGGTCCCGTGGTGCGAAGCCGGCGTTTAAGGGGTATCGGAATTATCCAAAGACGCTTTGTGCCTCGGTAAATGAGCAGGTTGTCCATGGGATTCCCTCCAAGCGAGTGCTGAAGGAGGGTGATATCATCGGGCTAGACCTCGGGGCGATCGTCGGCGGGTTTTACGGGGATTCGGCGATCACGGTTGCGGTGGGACAGACGCCCGAACGGAATGCCCGCTTGGTACAAGTGACCGAAGAGGCGATGTACCTCGGAATCAAGCAAGCGGTAGTGGGTCATCGGCTGTCAGACATTTCGCACGCAGTCCAACAGTATGTGGAGGCTGCCGGCTACTCGGTCGTGACGGAGTTCGTAGGCCATGGGATTGGCCGACAGTTGCATGAAGAGCCCCAGGTGCCGAATTATGGGAAGCCAGGGCAAGGGCCACGGTTGCAGGCAGGGATGGTCCTTGCGATCGAACCGATGGTCAACATGGGCGGCGCTGCCGTCAAGGTACTTGAGGATCGATGGACGGCGGTGACGGTAGACGGAAGTCTCTCAGCGCATTTTGAACATACGATCGTGATTGAGTCGAGTGGACCGCCGCATATTTTGAGTCAGCTCTGAGAAGCTGGCGCGGTGGTTCTGCAGTGCGGAGAGAAAGGATAGAGGTACGTGCCGAAAGAAGATGTGATTGAAATTCAAGGCACGGTAAACGAAACGTTACCGAATGCGATGTTTCGTGTGTCGCTGGACAATGGCCATAAGATTCTTGCACACATTTCCGGGAAAATGCGCATGCATTTTATCCGTATTCTTCCCGGCGATAAGGTGACTGTGGAGCTGTCGCCGTACGATCTGACACGCGGACGGATCACCTATCGGTTTAAGTAGGAGCGCGAAATAGATATGAAAGTGAGATCATCCGTCAAGCCGATCTGTGCCAAATGTAAGGTGGTCCGACGTAAGGGCGTGGTGCGAATTCTCTGCGAGAATCCGCGCCACAAGCAGCGCCAAGGATGAGGGGCGGCCGGGTGTGGGTGGCCTCCGTGCTCGCAGAACGCGCGCGATGAAACGGCGCTCGTTTGATGCGCGCAATTGAGGCTCACCCAGCCCAGGCCGGTGAGAACGTAGGGGAAGAGGGTAGGAGGAATTATGGCTCGTATTTCTGGAGTGGATTTGCCGAGGGAGAAGCGGGCGGACATCGGTCTGACCTACGTCTACGGGATTGGGCGGGCGTCCGCACTCGCTATCCTGGGCAAGGCCGGGATCGACGGATCAATTCGCATCAAGGACTTGAGCGAAGAGCATATCGTCAAGATTCGAGGAATTATTCAGGAGGGCTATCAGGTCGAAGGCGATCTGAGAAAGACCTTTTCGATGAACGTCAAGCGATTGATCGATAGTGGCACGTACCGTGGTCTGCGCCATCGGAAAGGGTTGCCGGTTCGCGGGCAGCGGACCAAGACGAATGCGCGGACGAGAAAAGGCCGTCGCTCCGGTGTGGGAAGCAAACCGAAACCGCCTGCGCGTTCAGCGTAGTGCGGGACCATTACGTGAGTAGGGAGCCTGTATGAGCATCAAAAAAGGGAAGAAGAAAGAGCGCCGGATCGTGCAGACCGGGGTGGCCCATGTCCAGGCCTCCTTCAATAACACGATCGTCACTATCACCGACTTGAGCGGCAACACGATCGTGTGGGCAAGCTCAGGGAACCAAGGCTTCAAGGGCTCCCGCAAGAGCACACCCTTTGCGGCTCAGCGGGCTGGTGAGGCGGCTGCGCGCAAGGCGATGGAGAGCGGAATGCGGCAAGTGGATGTCTATGTGAACGGGCCTGGGTCGGGTCGTGAATCGGCGATTCGATCTCTTCAGGCCGCAGGATTGCGGATCCATATGATTCGTGATGTAACCCCGATTCCGCACAACGGATGCCGTCCACCTAAGCGGCGGCGCGTTTAGTGGCGTCGGTCGGAAAAGTCAAATACACGAGAATTGTTGGACGCACCCATGTGGTGATGTCCGGTAACCGGAGGTAGAGCAGTGGCAAAGTATCGCGGCCCCGTTTGTCGATTGTGTCGGCGAGAGGGTGAGAAGTTGTTTCTGAAAGGCTTGCGCTGTATGACAGAGAAATGCGCCATCGAGCGACGGAGCTATCCTCCTGGGCAGCATGGGCAAAAGCGTCCGAGGAACTCAGAGTACAGCACCCAGCTCAGAGAAAAGCAGAAGCTGCGCAGAATTTACGGTTTGATGGAGTGTCAGTTCCGTGGCGTGTTTGAGCGTGCGGAACGCCAGTCTGGTATTACCGGCGAGGTGCTCTTGCGGTTGCTGGAATGTCGGTTGGACAATGTGGCCTACCGATTGGGGTTCGGTGCCTCGCGAAAAGAAGCCAGGCAGCTGGTGAACCACGGGCATCTGACCATGAATGGTCGAAAAATTAATGCGCCTGGTGCGCAGGTCAAGGCGGGCGATATCATCAGCGTTCGGGAGCGAAGTCGCACATTGATCTCGATCCAGGCTGCGTTAGAGTCTGTTGATGGGCGAGGCATTCCAGAGTGGTTGGAGCTGGACAAGACGGCCTTTAAGGGCATGGTACGAGCGTTGCCGTCAAAAGACCAGATTGCGCTGCCGGTGAATGAGCAGATGGTCGTGGAGTTGTATTCCAGGTAGATGCTGAATGGGGCGAGGGGGTTGGTCCCTGCGGCGGTTCAGTGGCTGGCTACTCGATGAGATGAAGGGGGAGTCATGATTAAAGCGATGAAAGACTTTCAGATCCCGATGCGGGTAGAAGTCGACCAAGATACGCATACCCAAACGTTCGGCAGATTTACGACAGAGGCCTATGAACGTGGGTTTGGGACGACGGTTGGCAATGGGTTACGGCGTGTGTTGTTGTCGTCGCTCACGGGTGCGGCGGTGACCACGGTGAAGATCGAAGGGGTCCTGCACGAGTTCTCCACGATTCCTGGTATCACGGAGGATGTGACCTCCATTATTTTGAACGTCAAAGGACTGCGGCTTGCTGTACATACCGACAAGCCGAAGACGCTCCGTCTCAAAAAGAAGGGACCCGGTGAAGCGAAGGGGTCTGACATTATTCATGATGCGGACGTGACCATCCTGACCCCGAATCTCCATATTGCGACGTTGGACAAGGATGCCTCCTTCGATATGGAAATGACGGTGAAGCATGGGCGGGGCTACGTGCCCGCCGAGCGAAATAAAGAAGAGGGGCTGCCGATTGGTGTGATCGCGATCGATTCGGTGTTTTCGCCCATCAAGCGCGTGAACTTTCATGTGGAGAATGCCCGCGTCGGTCGCATGACCGATTATGATAAATTGACCATGGAAATCTGGACGGATGGGACCATCTCGCCTCGGGATGCCTTGTCCACGGCGGCTGGTATTCTGCGTGATCACGTTGATATTTTCATCAATCCCGATGAGCGAGTCGAAGGGCGTGCTGATCTTGGGAGCGACGAGGCGCAACGTGAGGTCAATAAGCATCTGTTCCGTAGCGTGAATGAGCTGGAGTTGTCGGTCCGTGCCGCAAACTGCTTGAAGAATGCGAACATCAAGACCATCGCCGACTTAGTTCAGAAGACGGAAGGGGAGATGCTGAGGACGAAGAATTTCGGTAAGAAGTCGCTCAACGAAATTAAAGAAATCTTGACGGAAATGGGTCTGGGCCTCGGTGTGAAGCTGGATGCAGTGCAACAGAACAGCGGTAGCCAGAAGAGCGAGTAACGAAACAAGAGGGAACCCGTGCGGCATAGAAAAAATGGTAGACAGCTCGGACGACAGACCAAACATCGGTGGGCCCTGTTCAGAAGTCTCGTGACCTCGCTGCTCGAACATGAGCGCATCGAGACGACTGAGGCCAAGGCGAAGGAAATTCGAGGGTTCACGGACCGGATGATTACGCTCGGCAAGGAGGGGACGTTGCCGGCTCGGCGGCAAGCCCTTGCGTTTATCCGAAGTAAGGACATCGTTTCAAAATTATTCAGCGACGTGGCGGTTCGATTTAAAGACCGTCCCGGTGGTTATACGAGGATGGTGAAGACGAGACGGCGGATCGGCGATGCCGCGAAGCTTGTCGCAATTGAACTCGTCACGCGGCCCGATACTGCCTCGGCAAAGAAACAAGTATCTACAGTGTCATCTCCCGCGAGTCCCGCTGCCGACTAGGTCCCCTGCGACGGGATCTAGTCGCGGGCCCGGCGCCGCGTTATCGTGTCGACGATTCTTCCACCTCGTTCACTCCATTTCTAGCGAGTAGACCCTGCCGTTGTTCCGGCATAAGTTTACTTGGTTTTGAGCGCATGCTACTATCGTGCCAGTCTTCTTTATGCTACTTAACAGGAAGCAGGGATAAAGTGTGGCAACGCTGGGTACAGAGAGGTTTATTAGCGCTCAGTGTGGTGTTGGCCTGTTTCCTCGCCTATCTGCTCGTGACCAATTCGACAGCGGTTCCCACCCCGACGTCGGCGGAGCCCGGTTCTATGGACACAGCCGATGCCACGATTTCCAAGTTTACTTTCACCCAAACGAAGGGCGATACGGTTCAATGGCAGGTGCAGGCGCAAGAGGCTCGGCTTTTTGAACGGGATAGGCGGGCGATGCTCCAAGTCGTCGCAGTCACACTATTCGGCCAGCAGGGGAAGGAATTGACGGTGACCGGAGATGAAGGGACATTGGATACGGAGACGAAAAACTTTGTACTCGTGAACCGATCAGAGCCACTCGTGATTCGCACTGAGAGCGGCTACGTGATCTATACCAACCATCTGGCTTGGACTGATCAGACGAGAGAGATACGCACGCAAGATCCCGTCCGTATCGTTGGGCATGGGTTAGAGGTGACGGGGCGTGGATTGTTGGGACATTTGGACCGCGAAGAATTTGAAGTACTTGAGGACGTACATGTTGATCTGGCTCCTGCTTCTTAATTTGCTCACGTTTGGGACGGCTTCATTGAGCGAATCGGCTGACGCAGCCCTGCCGAAGGGTGGTGTCGAGCAAGCGGTCAGTACGACCATTACGTCCAAGAAGATGACCGTAAAAAATCAGGATAGCCAAGCGGTGTTTGAGGGGGCGGTTGTGCTGACTCGAGGGTCATTGGTTGTCTATTCCGATCGCATGGTGGTGTTGTTTCGCGCGCAAGATCCACCTGCGAACGATAACCAGAAAGGGCCTGAGGCCGTCAAGGGCGCCGCGCCTTCGAAAGGGCCTGAGGCCGTGCCGGTTGTGTCGAATCGTTCGGTCAACAGGATTGAGGCGACCGGACGAGTGAAAATCGAGAAGGATTCAGGGAGCGCGACCTGTGAGAAGGCGATCTACTACCATGATGGGGATAAGATTGTCCTGACGGGCGACCCGGTGGCCTGGGATAAGGGAACTCGAGTCAGCGGCAAACAGATCACGATGTTTTTGGCAGAGGATCGGAGTGTGGTGGAAGGAGGCTCGCATGTGCGGATCGAGCCGGAAGGGGGGGCGTCACGGTGATCGAGGCGGTTCAGGGGAATGCGGCGTCGACTGGCTCCCCGGTGAACAGGACAGATGGTACGGGTTTACGCGCGACGGGACTGGTGAAAAGTTTTCGCTCGCGCAAGGTCGTGAAAGGCGTTTCGATTGAAGTCCGTGCCGGGGAAATCGTGGGTTTACTGGGGCCCAATGGAGCTGGGAAGACCACCATTTTCGACATGATTGTTGGTCTGTGCAAGCCTGATGAAGGGGCGATCTCGCTGGGTGAAGAGGTGATCACGGATCTGCCAATGTACAGACGCGCGCGGAAAGGAATTGGGTATCTTCCGCAAGAATCATCGGTGTTTCGACGCTTGTCGGTTGAAGACAATATTCTGGCAATTCTTGAGATGCTGCACTACTCTCGGGCAGAGCGTCGCGACCGGGTCGATGCTCTGCTCAAGGAACTGGACCTCACCCATATTCGAACGAGTATGGCGTATGCGTTGTCGGGAGGGGAACGTCGGCGGTTGGAAATTACCAGGGCACTCGCGACGAGCCCGTTGTTCATGTTGCTCGACGAACCATTTGCAGGGATCGACCCGATTGCCGTCGCGGACATCCAACAAATTATTACCCGATTGAAAGAAAAAGAGATCGGTATTTTGATCACCGATCACAATGTCCAGGAGACCCTGTCCATCACGGATCGAGCCTACATCATCAACGAAGGGTTGATTCTTGAGGCCGGGTCTCCCGAATCCATCGTCAAGAGTGAGACGGCCCGGGCTGTCTACCTAGGGGAACGGTTCAAGCTATGACGCGTAAGGATCGGTGCGTATGAAGCTCAGGCTCGACCTTCGACTAAGTCAAAAGCTGATCATGACTCCACAATTGCAGCAGGCGATTAAGCTGCTGCAATTGTCGCGACTCGAACTCCAGCAGAGCCTCACGCAACATTTGATGGAAAACCCACTCTTGGAGGATCTCCCCACGGAGGCAGAGGACAGCGAGGCCGCAAGTGCAGAGGAAAAGGCGGAAGATGCAGCGGCGTCAGCGGACAGTGAGCCATCGAATGTGGAGGAATCGACTCCGGAAGAACGCGATACCCCGGATGAGGCCTCAGCGGCTGGTTGGGAAGAGTACTTCGGGAGCGATCGCCGGATCGGCGGATCCGAGTCTCAGGCGTCCTCGCAGGACGAGTTTCCTTCCTATGAACAAACCATGGCGAAAGCCACATCCTTGGAAGACCATCTCCTCTGGCAGCTGTCGTTTTCCGGTTTATCGGATCGTGAAAAGGGGATCGGGCGGTTGATCATCGGTAACCTTGACGATGATGGGTACCTGCGCATGTCTCTCGCAGAGATGGTCAGCGGGACCGATTTCACCGACAGTGAGGCGGAGTCAGTCCTCAAGGATATTCAGAGCTTTGATCCGACTGGAGTGGCGGCCCGAGACCTTGCGGAATGCCTGCTCTTACAGATCGGACATTTAGGGAAAAGTCCCATGGGATCATTAGGGGCGCGTCCCGGCGCCTTGAAGGGATCGATTGTTGAATCCATTATTCAGCACCATCTCAAAGACTTGGAACGGAAACAGTATGCGAGAATCGCGAAAGCCTTAGATGTCACGGTCGAAGAGGTCTTTCAGGCGACCAAGGTCATCGAAGTGCTTGAGCCGAAGCCGGGGCGACCGTTTACGAACACCCAGAACTATGTGATTGTCCCTGACGTATTTGTCGTCAAGAATGAAGGGGAATGGGTGGTCGTACTCAACGACGATGGACTGCCCCGTATGCGGATCAGCCCGTACTATAAGCAATTGATGGGGGCTGGTGAGAGCGGGTCGGCGGAGACGAAGGCCTATCTGGAGGAGAAGTTGCGGGCGGCACAATGGGTCATTCGCAGTATCGAACAGCGGAATAAGACGATCGTAAAGGTGGTGTCGAGTATCGTGAAGTTTCAGGAACAGTTCTTTGAAAAGGGCGTGCAGCATCTTAAGCCGTTGGTGCTCAAGCAGGTGGCTGAGGATATTGGGATGCACGAGTCGACAATCAGTCGTGTGACGGCGAACAAGTATATGTATTGCCCGCAGGGGATGCTGGATCTAAAATTCTTCTTCAATGCCGGCCTGCAGCGAGTGGATCAGCCTTCCGACATGATGTCGTCTGTGACGGTGAGAGAGATGATTCGGAAAATGGTGGCGGAGGAAGATGCGAGCCACCCCCTCAAAGATGAAGAGATCGCGGCGCGGCTGCTCACGCAGCAGGTTGTGATCGCGCGACGGACTGTGGCCAAGTATCGGGCGGAAGAACATATCCCCTCCGCTACTCAGCGCAAGCGGTTCTTTTAGCAGGACGCTGAAAGTGTCCGCAGGACTTTCTTGTTCATTTGGACTGTCTGGTCTGTCTCGTCTATTTGTTTGAACCAGAGTGACCAGATAAACTAGATCAACCAGATGAACCAGACAGACCAGGCTTGTCCTTGCTGCGCGGGCCATCGAATTTCCACCGTGTCATGATAGTTTTTCCGCAGCCTGGTAGACCTTCCCTGTCCAGCTGCGCTCGTCGTTGTTTCCTGCTCTGCTGTCTCCCCTGGTGTTGTGGATGCTCAGAACCAACAAACATAGTCGAATGGCAGTGGGGCCGCGGTTATCTAGCTTGAAAGGATGAATGTCTATGAAAATTACAGGGCGACATCTCGTCGTGACGCCGGCGCTCAGGCAGCATATTGAAGGTCGGTTTGAGCGGCTCACGCGGTACGAAGTGAAGCTGAGCCAACTGGAAGTGATCCTGGGCGTGAGCAAGCTTCAGCATAGTGCGGAGGTCGTCTGCACAATGCAGCGGCGACGGATTCAAGCAAAAGCTTCGACACAGGAAATGTATGCGACGATCGACCAGCTCGTAGACCGCTTGGGTGTCCAGATACGAAAGCAGAAAGAACGCCAGACTGATCATAAAGAACCGGCCAAGAGATCAGTGCGCAAGCGTCCGCGGCCAGTTATTCGTAAGGAAGAGGAAGACATTGAAGTTATTCGACCAGCCCGAGCTGTGCTGACCCTGGAGGAAGCCAAGGGTCGGCTAGATCCTCTGCCCGGTTCGCTGGTGGTGTTTACCGCCCTGTCCTCGGGAAAACTGCAGATTCTGCAGCGTATCGATCGTGATCGAGTGGTCCTAATTGATCCGTAAGATTGTATTTGTATGGCTGGACTGAAGTTGGTTGTGATCAGTGGTCTTTCTGGCTCAGGGAAGTCGCACGCCCTCAAGTGCTTCGAAGACGTCGGGTATTTCTGTATTGATAATTTGCCGCCGGCTCTCCTCCCGACCTTTGTCGAGTTGTGTCATCAGCAGGGGGGTGAGATTAAGAATGTCGCGCTTGGCATCGATATCCGTGAGCGCGTGTTTTTTTCTGATCTCGTGGGGATTCTTGAGCGGGTGAAGGTGCTTGGCCATTCGGTTGAGTTGATATTCTTTGAAGCTCGTGAAGAGGTGCTGGTCCGCCGATTCTCGGAGTCTCGGAGACCCCACCCGCTCCTTCCGCATCTCCCGGTATTGGAAGGAGTGCGGTTTGAAAAGGAGCGTCTGGCTGATCTTCGGCGACACGCCGACCGTATTATTGATACCTCCGATTTGACGGTGCATGAATTGCGAGAGTTGTTGGTCCGGCAGTTCAGGCAGGAGGGCGTATCTCGGCGGTTGACCATTTCGCTGGTGACATTTGGCTACAAGTTCGGCGTGCCGTACGACATTGACCTCCTGTTCGACGTCCGGTTCTTACAGAACCCGTTCTTCGTTCCCGACCTCAAACCATTAACCGGGGAAGACCCGCGAGTGCGGAACTATGTGCTGACCGATCCGGACGCCATCGCGTTCATTGGACAGCTGGAGGGCCTTTTTAAATTCCTCATTCCTCTCTTCGAACGAGAACGCCGCAGCTATGTGAATGTCGGGATTGGCTGCACCGGCGGACGTCATCGGTCTGTGGCCATTGCCGGCCGGCTCCAAGAAAGTTTTTCCGCGCTTGGATATCAAGTGACCGTCGCCCATCGCGATCTCAATAAGTCATAGCCACGGGGCCGTCAGGTTCTTCCTCGTGCCACCAGCGCCATCGTCTCTATCTCTCTACATGTGCACAGAAAGCGATTTCCTTGACAGGTAGAACATACGGACTATACTTAGCATGTGCATGAAGCAGATCAGCAGTGTAGGCACACAGTTCAGACGTTTGGCGGATGTGATTCAGTTCGAAGAGGCTCCTCATAAAGTGAATTGTGACGCGGAAGGCAGGGTATAAGTGTATAGCCAGGACGGTCGATATGAATGCGTTCCTCACGAGGGTGAAACATGCGGGGGTATGGTCATGATTGACAGTCTGCGCGAGATTTACAAAAAGATTTGCCCTTCGCGGACAGTCGTGTACAGTCAGAGGCGCGTATGCTGAATTCATTTAAAGGTCTCGCCGAAACTGATCTGTTCTCGATGTTCACCCCGAAGCGACAGCTTATTGGGCTGGATATCGGGTCGAGTGGTATCAAGCTCGTTCAGTTGAAGGAAAACCGAGGGCGGTACATTCTTCAGAAGTTTGGCTTCAAATCACTCGAGCCCGAAGTCATCGTCGATGGTACGGTGATGGATGAGGGGCGGGTGGTGTCGGCGATCAAGGAATTGTTTGAGGAAACGAAAATCAAGGTGAAGCAAGTCGCCGTGTCGATTTCTGGCCATGCGGTCATCATTAAAAAGATCAGCCTGCCGCCGATGCCTGATGAGGAGCTGGAGGGGCAGGTGAGACTTGCAGCGGAGCAGTACATTCCCTTCGATATTAATGAGGTGAACATCGACTTCAGTGTGTTGCGCTCTTCCGATGCCGTGGGCGATACCCAGGGAGAGATGTCAATCATTCTCGTCGCGGCCAAGAAGGACAAGATTAATGAGCTCACCGAACTCGTCAAGGGGGCGGGGTTGCTGCCGATCGTCATGGATGTGGATGCCTTCGCGATCGAGAACATGCATGCGATCAATTATCCCGTCTCACAAGAGGATACCACCGCGCTCGTCAACATTGGTGCCAGTGTCATGAATATCAATATTGTTCGAGGCGGCACTTCCCTATTCACGCGTGATATTCCCATCGGAGGGAATCGCTATACGGAAGCCATTCAGCGAGAGATGGGCATGTCCTACGAAGAGGCAGAGGAAACGAAAAAAGGCGAGCGTTCGGCAGGAAATAATCAGGCCGCGGTGACCACGGTCGTCGACAGTGTCAATGCCGAGGTTGCGTCGGAAATTGCGCGAACCATCGATTATTTCAAGTCAACCATGTCGGATGCGGACGTTCAGCATGTTCTTTTGTGCGGAGGGGGCGCTCAGATCAAGGGCCTGCTCCCGCAACTGAAAGATCGAATGCAAGCTGTTATCGAGATGGCTAATCCGTTCGGTGAAATCGATACCTCAGGGAGCGATTTTGATCAGGATACGTTAGCCGAAATGGCTCCGCTGGCTGCCGTGGGGGTTGGATTGGCCCTTAGATCGGTAGGGGA
>JAENWB010000181.1:0-4289 GCA_016650275.1 Nitrospiraceae bacterium
CATCCTTGCTCATAGAAACTCCTCATCGCTGATGATATTAGGTTCGCAGAATCTGGAATCTGGTTCCAGGTTTCGCGCATGGGCTGTACCTTAGCCGTCCCTCAACCCGTCACCCACTGACGACGGGGAAGAACTACAGCGTAAGTGATTGATATTTGGTGGGCCGTGTAGGGGTCGAACCTACGACCCGCTGATTAAGAGTGGCAGAAGGCCAAATTTTCAAACAGCTCGATGTTGCGAAGGTTTCCCCGTTGTTTCTTTGCGAACAAGGACTTGAGATGATTCTATACATTCCATTCATTCTGTAGAATGCGATCCATTGTGCAGATTTTCAGCACAAATTGAGCACAGCACAGTGGGGTGAACCAATCTGGTGAGACAGATTTTAAAACCCTGAAGTCCTAGAGACTTTAGGGCCTGATCGCATCTCATCGTTTCGTTCTCAATCACATACAGAAGAGCCAGAGGTAAGAGAGGAACCGATCAAACATGATGGGACACGATAGTTCTGCCACAGTTTGGCCACAGAATGATCAAATCGCTGATGGTCGTCAAGGGATATGATCGCTAAACGCCGGCGGTAAGGCGGGCGTTTCTCTTGGGGGTAGGGGGGGTCGTCAGACTTCCCCCGCTTCAAATTCGAAGACCTCAATGCCCATCCGCTAAGATGGCAACTGAGCCTACGTATGAATTGACCCGATTGTGGCAGGAGCATACACTGGGGGCGCGGAGAAGCCTTAGATACCGGCAGAACTCGATGAGATGTCTGGGCTTAATATGCCGGTCAGCATACTCAATGGTTAGGGGCTCAACAAACCTGCTTTGTTCTTTTGATGTCTGACCTTACCTTGTTCTATTAGGAGAGATGCAACAAAACATCTCGCCTGAAAATTGCCCGAGAGGGTTCCGAATTCGAGGCTGAGGGAAACAGGGCGTTCGGATTGAAACCGCTTCAGCGGTCCCGTCCCCGAGCAGGCGTTGAGTTCCCATTAGCAACGAAAGGAGCGATCTACTATGAGAGAAGCTGGCATGCACTATTCGGACACCGCTTCTGTACTCGAGACAGATGGTCCTCACACAACAGACATCAATAATGAAATTCGTGCATTGATCTTGCAGGAGAATTATCCGTGCGTCGCGGCTATTCAGTCGGTGGTGCGAAATGACTATGTGATTGGAACGTATGGCCCATTTGGTGCCGGGACTCATTGGCACACATTGCGCGCCGACTTGCTACACTTTTTAGCATTGCAGCGTGCAACCCAATCTCGTTATCTGAGCTTTTGGGCTGTGTTTACCGCCCAACAGCAAAGCCCTGATAACGAAATCGAGTTTGAAAACAAATTCTGGCGTGAACTTTCGCTCTTGTCTTCCGAAGAGGAACGACCGGTTGATTGGGGTACGATTCATTCATCCGATCCGAACGATCCTTCATTTTGCGTATGCCTCAAGGGCGAACAACTCTTTGTGGTCGGGCTGCATCCACAAAGCTCGCGTTTCGCCCGACGGTTTTCACGTCCAGCGATGGTGTTTAACGCGTTTTCGCAATTTGAAACATTTGAGAAAGAGGGAACCTACGCTGCCATGGTCAAAACCATTCGCCAACACGAGTTGAAATTTCAAGGATCGATCAATCCCATGGTGCTGGCGCATGGAGATGTTTGGGAGTCGATTCAATACTCAGGACGTGAAAATCCAGACTCCTGGAAGTGCCCGTTTCATTTTATGAAACAAAAGGATAAATCTCGTTGAAACCGACTTGCATTAATGCTCAATCTGGCACCAGCTTTCGCCTTCGCAATCGTGAGGAACTCACGGTTCTTACACCCACCGGAGCGCAAGTCGCCGATCTGTTTTGTTTTTCCTGCGAGCGACCGCTTGATGCGCTTTCATCGGGTCGAAGCATTGATTATAACGAGACAGTGCTTTTCACCACAGGTCACACCTTATTTTCAAATGCAGGGGTGCCGTTACTTGAGATCATCGAGGATTCGTGCGGTCGGCACGATTTTTTAGTGACTCCATGCAGCCTTCAGATGTTCCACATGCTCTCAAAAACTAAGGATTATCATCCCAGCTGTCACGAGAACTTGCGCCGTGCCTTCGCTCAGTTTGAGCGGCCACCCGAATTGATCTCGACCACGTTTAATATCTTTATGAATTATGAAATTGACCGGGAGGGGAAAATTCATCTGCGTCGTCCACTCAATAAGCCGGGGGATTGTGTTGTCTTTCGCGCGCGCGAAGATTTGGTCGTAGGACTGACCGCATGCGCGGACCAGGCCACCAATGGTGGTTGTTGCAAACCAATTGAATATGTGATCTCAAACTCAGAAGCGCAGGGAGTCTCCGGCTTACGTGCAGCGCCAGTTCGGCCTTGAACCTCCAACCTGGTGTTTGCAACGGTTAGCAGAGGGACGAATACCTGTTAGCGGCGATCAGCCACCTGCCAATTAACACGAACCATAGTGTCTAAATTTGCACAGAGCATGAACCCTGTTGTTGAGAAAGTCGAATATCATGATGGGTACCAATGGCCGTTCCTAGCGCACGGGAGGAATCACATGAAGGATCACGCGGGACAAAGCATTTCAGTCTGGATGGCAACTGCCACGTTGCCGAGTTTTTCCACCTTACACACGAATGAACAGGCCCACGTCTGTGTCGTCGGAGCGGGCATCGCAGGATTAACAACCGCGTATTTGTTGGGACGGGCTGGAAAATCTGTCATTGTGTTGGACGATGGCCCGATTGTGTCCGGTGAGACCGAACGGACAACGGCCCACCTCGTGACCGCTTTGGATGACCGCTATGTGGATCTGGAGCGGTTACATGGTGAAAAAGGGGCACGGCTAGCAGCAGAAAGTCACTCGGCAGCCATCAGCCAAATTGAACAAATCGTTCGTGAAGAACATATCGATTGTGACTTTGAGCGTCTGGACGGATACCTTTTCATGCCGCCAGGAGAATCCACCGACCTCCTCGATAGAGAAATGGCTGCCGGGCAGCGCGCTGGCCTGACTGATCTCCATATGGTTGCGCGCGCGCCCGTCGCTTCATTCGATACCGGACGGACACTGTGCTTTCCACGGCAAGCACAATTTCACCCCTTGAAATATTTGACGGCGGTCGCGCAAGCCATCGTGAGAAATGGTGGACGCATTTATACAGAAACGCATGCGACAAAGATCGAAGGGGGCAAGTCCGCCCGCATCGACACGCGGAATGGTCAGACGGTGACTGCAGGCGCGGTGGTAGTGGCGACCAATACACCTGTCAATGACCTCTTGGCCATTCATACCAAGCAAGCTGCGTATCGGACATTTGTGATCGGAGCGACCGTGCCGGCGGGCTCAGTCAGCAAAGGACTCTATTGGGACACACCGAATCCCTATCACTATATACGTCTGAGCCGTTCGGCATCGGTCGCGAGTGATGTATTGATTGTGGGCGGCGAGGATCATAAGACTGGACAGGCAGATGATGCAGAGGCTCGCTATGTCAAATTGGAGAAATGGGCACGAGCCCGTTTTCCGATGATGACAGAGATCGTATTCCGCTGGTCCGGCCAAGTGATGCAACCAGTCGATGGCCTGGCCTTTATCGGTCGAAATCCGATGGACAAGGCAAACGTCTATATAGCGACCGGGGATTCGGGCAACGGCATGACCCACGGAACCATTGCGGGGATCTTACTCACCGACTTAATTCACGGTCGCGACAATGCCTGGTCTACTCTCTATGAGCCATCTCGCAAGACGCTCGGTGCGTTGAACACCTTTGCCAAGGAAACTCTCAACATGGCTGCTCAGTATGCTGACTGGGTCACCCCTGGGGACGTAAAGGAGGACGTATTAGTTCCTCCCGGCTCCGGTGCCGTGGTCCGCCGCGGCCTGCAGAAGATCGCCGTGTATTGCGATGAATCAGGCCATTTACACGAAAGGTCAGCAGTGTGTCCTCATTTGGGAGGCATCGTGGCGTGGAACCATTCAGAAAAAACCTGGGACTGCCCTTGCCACGGATCGCGATTCGACAAGTCCTGGAAAGTGATCAATGGGCCAGCTATTACGGATCTACCTTCTGCGGAAGAGCTTTCTTCTGGCGTATTAAACCAATAGGACTGGTGTCCACAGATGCCCGCACACCTCCACTTCCATCGGAAACGATGCTGGCTTTTTTGGTGAAGATCATACTGTTCCGTTTGGGAGGCCCCGATGGATCTGCAGCTTTGTTATAACGCCAGCGAGGATACATTTCCCTTACCGCGACACATCAAGGAGCGCTATGGC
>JAENWB010000182.1:0-7976 GCA_016650275.1 Nitrospiraceae bacterium
ACATGTAACCCCTGATAACTGCGAGTGAATCCGCCAGCCCTAGTTTTCGGATGGCATTCCGAAGAGGCTTGTAGGCCTCAAAAATTATGGGATCTTGGTTCTTGTCCATGACAATCAAAGGAGATGAAAACATTCTACTTTCCCGGAGATGGCCTGGTCGATCCCCCACCTATAGATGCTCCCGCCAAGCTCGCTCGTGAACTCTTTAAGGGATGGGGGCTGATTGATCTTCCACTGCGCGCGTCCAACGAGGGCCTTCTGAGGCCGCGCGTTGCGCGAGCACAGAAGATCATCGCCTCCATCCCTTCCTCTGCTCCAAACATCTGCTAAAGGGAGTAGCCAAGGCTGCCCATTACTGCGTGCGTCGAACGAGCACCTTCTGAGCGTGCGCGTTCCGCGAGCAAGAGGACGATCAGGCTGCCCATCTCACCCTTATTTGACAAACTGCAGGAAACTAAGTGGGGCAATACAATATCCAGTTGATCTCGTTGACCAATTTGGTAGATGATAATTGGTGGGACAACGGTATCGGACAATGGAGGTGGACATCATGACGAAAGAACAAGCTGCTGCGTTAAGAGTGCAGTGGGCAGAGGGAGAAAATCCACCTTGTAGGCATCTGCACCTGGAATTGGAACACAACAACAACGATTATTTGACGGACAACTATCACTGCACTGCCTGCGGTGAATTGGTTGCCGCTAACACCCGTAATCCCTTTCAAGTCATCTGACCCCGACCAATCCCTCATCCCTACGTCTTCAGGATCCGAAAGCAGGGTTCACTAAGCGAAAACGTCGGCTATGCTCGAATCATCTCTGAGAGTGCCTGCACCAGTAGTGGCGAACTCCCCTCCGAGCACTTATTGACCCACACGTACGCGTGACGGCTCTCGCTGACGGCCTGTCACACCAACTGCACCGTCTCTCGGCGCTCGTAACTCTCCCACGATCTTGGTGTTCGGCCCGTCTGCTTCTTTGCGGCTTCATAGGACATCTTCAACGGCGTGGGGAGTCGCAGCACCGTGAATACCGCAATGAACCCTTGCATTTCTACATCCAACTTTCCACTTAAGTGATAGCCTAGGCCTATCCTTGCTGTGCCTATCGACCGAACACCGGCCATGCTCTCCCACCCTCGCTATTTGCCTAGGTAACAGCTCTTTGACTCATCTGGTGGCTAGCGTGATCCGGTCGTCTATGCTATAGACCGCATCAGATCTGGGCGAACAACCTCGAATGACAAAAGCACGATGCCGACTTCCATTGGTGTGATCTTCATCGTATTCTCCACCCTCGTCATTCTGAGCATTTTGACGATCAAGCTCTCGAATCGCTTTGGTATCCCCTCACTGGTCTTGTTCCTCGCCATCGGCATGCTGGCGGGGTCCGACGGTCTCGGCGGCATCACTTTCGACAATCCCTCCCTGGTGCGGTCGCTGGGTATCACTGCGCTCGTCTTGATTCTGTTTTCGGGTGGACTGGACACGGAGTGGGCGGCAGTGCGGCCCATCCTGTGGCAGGGGCTGTCGCTCTCGACGATCGGGGTTCTGATCACTGCGCTGCTCATCGGGCTGTTTGTCGCCTGGGTCCAAGGGTTCTCATTCCTGGAGGGCCTTTTGCTCGGCGCAATTGTCTCGTCCACCGATGCTGCGGCCGTCTTCATGGTGCTACGGGCGCGAAAAGCCAAGATCCCTCGGCGATTGATCCAGTTGCTCGAATTTGAATCCGGCAGTAACGATCCGATGGCCGTCATGCTGACGATCGCGCTGATTCGACTGTTGACGGAACCCGCGACTTCCTTCGGAGGGCTTGTCGTATTCTTTGTGATGCAAATGGGCGTGGGAACTGTGATTGGCATTGCGATGGGCGAGATTATGCGACGATCATTCAATGCACTCGACTTGGGGTTGGAGGGCATTTATCCGGTGCTGTCGGTCGCGCTGGCGCTGCTGACCTACGGCCTGACCGACTACCTGGATGGGAGTGGCTTTCTTGCCGTATACCTGGCGGGGCTCGTCATGCAACGAAAACCGTTTACTCACCAGCAAAGTGTCTTGCGTTTTCACGATGGGCTGGCCTGGCTGATGCAGGTCACCATGTTTTTGGCACTGGGGCTACAAGTATTTCCGGCAAGGCTCGTGCCAATCGCCTGGGCGGGCCTCCTGATTTCCCTTTTCCTGATCTTCGTCGCCCGCCCTGCGAGTGTCCACACGGCGCTGGCTTTTTCGCCGATGTCGCTTCGAGAGCAGACTCTTGTGGCCTGGGCAGGGCTCCGTGGAGCCGTGCCGATCATCTTGGCTACGTTTCCCTTAGTGGCCGGAATCGAGAAAGCCGACATGATCTTCCATTTGGTATTTTTTATTGCGCTCACATCCGTCGTCATACAGGGAACGGCCATTCCATGGCTGACGCGACTGTTGAAGATCGGAGGCCCACCATCGAATGAAGCTCGATCTGGCCCGCAGCTCAATCCGCAGACGCCCCCCAAACCGATGCCGTAACCTCTCCTGGTCTGCCTACTCCTTTTGCTTGGTGTCGGGGGTCAGATACCCCTTCCCAGGGCGAGCACCGCCGTTGCCAAGCCTTTGTTTCTCTCTTCCAGCTCTCATTTGTTGTGCTCCACTTAAAACCCGGGCAGGGGAAATCAGCCATGGGGAATGCGAAAAACTCAGGGGAATCTGTTTAAAACGATCGTGAGGGGAGACAGCGCGGATTGGATGGTTAACAAGGAAAAACAGGCTGTCAGGTAATTACGTGAGGCAGTACATGTGAAGGGTTGGAAACCCTTTAGGAAACCCGGCGCACCAGGGCCTCTTTCACTAGAGGCCCTGGTGGTTTTCAAGATGGCTGGGCGTAGCCCTATTGAACGTCGACGTTGACGGAATGGGTGGCCGTGACAAGATCGTGGTCCTTCGTGGCACCTTTCACGGTAACCTTGTGCGTCCCCTTACTCAGGCCCTTAAGCTCCCCTTTAAAACCCTTCTGATACTGATCGTCCACATACGCATGGACATGCGTAGCTTGGGAGCCCTTGGTCAAGTCGTACTTCAGCTCAAAACTGTCGCTGACCTTGTCCCCGTCCTTAGGAGACGTAATCATAACCTTCGATCCATCCTCTATTGGTGGTTTAGCTGGTTTATCCTCTGCGAAGACTGGTGCTCCACTGAGACAGCCCGCTAACGCGATCCCTAATCCCATGAACCCGATACGTCCCATCACATGCATCGCGACCTCCTTGTTTGAACCAACTGAACAGACACTGCAGCGTATCATCCCCCACCGGATATCTTCTCGTCTTATTCCAGTCGTCCTCCGGTGAAGAATATTGGGATATTCTACTTTTCAAAATTGTCTCAGTCAATCCGCACATACGCGAACCGAGCACCACCATCCATCTACTTGATCCTTCCAAGCTCGCTTGTCTTCTTTTCTCTTCACGGGAAGGTAGCCTGCTTGGTCTCCCACTGCACGCAACTTTCTCACCGGCCCACCCGCTGGCAGGTATTTTTCACCCGCCCTACCCTCCGATTGCTTCGCAATCGATTTCCCGGGACATGCCATTAGCCCGAGCGAGGGCCTTCCGATTTCCCCACTTTGCCCAAAGGGGAGTCACCGGACTGTCCTTCACTGCGCGCATCGGACGAGCACCGTTTCATCGTGCGCGTTCTGCGAGCAAGAAGGATGGTCTGGTGGCTCCCTATCCCACTCTTCTGAGGCCGCGCGTTGCGCGAGCACAGGAGAACAACAGGCCACCCTCCCGCTCTCTGCTCTGCGAGCAAGAAGGACACCTGGCCACTCCCCACCCCCCTGTCACTCCGTCATTAATGTGGTACGGTAGAGGGACACGGAGCCCAACGATGACCTTCCAGGCCCAATTTCCAAACGAGCAAAGCGCCGAGGGTGCCTTCACCAGGCAGCCGGATGCCTTTACCGGCTGGGTAACCGCGAATAATGATAGTTCCGGCTACCCGGCGGCGAGCGGCCGCTACCATCTCTATGTCTCCTGGGCCTGCCCCTGGGCACATCGGACGATCATTGTGCGGAAACTCAAAAAACTCGAAGACGTGATCGGCATGACGGTCGTGGACCCGATCCGCAACGAACGGGGCTGGGCGTTCCGCGAAGGGTCGGGCCATGCGCTCGATCCCATCAACGGATTTCAGTTTCTCAGCCAGGCCTACAAGGCCACCGATCCGAACTATCGGGGAAGGTTTACCGTCCCTGTGTTGTGGGACACGGTGACGAAACGCATCGTCACCAATTCCGACGACGACCTCATGCGCATGTTCAACGGCGAGTTCAATCGCTTCACCGAGAGCACGATCGACCTCTATCAGGACGGAATCAGGAAGGAGATCGACGACCTCAATACCTTCATCTACGAAAACGTGAACGACGGAGTCTATCGCGCGGGATTCGCCACATCGCAACAGGCCTATGAGCGAGCCGTGCGGCGCCTCTTCGAGGCCCTCGATCAACTCGAGGCCAGGCTGGCGCGCCAACGCTATCTTTTCGGCTCACAATTCGTCGAAACCGATTGGCGCTTGTTCGTCACCCTCGTGCGCTTCGACGCCGTCTATCACGGCCATTTCAAGTGCAACCTCAGGCGGATCATCGACTACCCGAACCTCTTCGGCTACCTCAAAGACCTCTATCAGACCGACGGCATCGCCGACACCGTAAACTTCGACCACATCAAGCGGCATTACTACATCACTCACGACGACATCAATCCGACCCGTATCGTCCCCCTTGGTCCAGACCAAGACCTCTCCACCCCCCACGGCCGCGAACTCCTACGGTAGAAGACTCGTGAAACGTATCTCGTGAAACGGGAGGAGCCACTGGTTTCTTGAGTTTGTCTCCTATATTTGTTTGAACCAGAATAACCGGATAAACCAGAGAAGCTAGATGAACCAAAGAAACCAGAGCAACCGGTTTCGCGACACTCCTGTAGATAGCAAGTTAACTTGTCCGGTTTTTGTAGCCCATGATCTGTCCGGTTCTTCCCTCCGAGTCTTTCAGCCGCGCGCCGAAATTTTGTCGCGCACCGTTGCCCGAGGATCGACGATCGGCGGGACGTTCGAGCCCTGGGTCGGTCCCTGACGGGCGAGGTGGGCTCGTCCGGTCTCGATCAGTCGGCCCTCCGCATGGTAGCGTGCCAGACACCGGGGCCCATGGAACACAGCCAAGGTCCCATCTGGATATGCGTGCACCCGCACCGTGACCTTCACATAATGGAACCGGTGGGGGCCCTGCGGGATCTGCAGGCTCAGGCCCTGATACCGCACGGTGTTGTCCTTGGCCACGACCCGCTCGTCGTGCACACACAGGATCTCGGCGAGGTGCGTGCCGACCCACGGGATGAAGGCGGTGCCCGGTTCCGTCGCCCGCACCATAAACCGCTCGTTATGCGGGGGGAGGAACCGCTCGGTCAGGTATCGGTTGGCCGCCGCCATCGCCGTGATCCCGGCCAGCGCCAGCTCTTTGGGCAATCGGTCCTGCAAGGTGCGGAAGGCACGCTCCGAGCGGCCCCGTGCCTCCGGCGAATAGGCGGGAATGAGCGTCACCCCCAACTGCTGCAAGGCGCGGTGCACCTGGGTCAGCCGGATCTTATCGACCTGACCCCCCGCCTCGTCGGTGTGCCAGGAGTGGGAGCCCCGATCCGTATAGAGCGAACTGAAGACCCCTTCGTCTCCATGACCTCCTGCAGCCCACGCAAGCTACTCAGGGTCCCTTCTTCCTCGACGAAGAAGGCGGAATAGATCTCCGTAGTCGCATCATCCAGCGTCACGATCAAATCCCACTGACAGTCGGGCACCCACTCATGGGTCGAGCCGTCCTGATGCAGCATCATCCCCGGCAAGGGTTTGCGGGGTCGCTTTTTGCGATGTGCGCCGCGTCGAGTGGCCCGCGTGACATGCCCCGCGGCCTGCAGGGTCTTCTTGGTCCAGCTATAGGAGCGGGTGCCGCCATGGTCGGTCTGCCAGCGCTCGTGGAAATGTTTGACGGTCCAGCCGGTATAGCGGGTTTGATACAGGGCCAGCATCGCCACCACATCATCCACCGGCACGGCCCGGGCCGAGGCTCGGCCGATCCGCCGATCCTGCAACCCCTCGGCCCCCTCCGCATGATAGCGGCCACTCCAGCGGCGAAAGGTCCGCTCGGTCACGCCCAGCATCTCGCCCGCCTCCGCCATCGTGAGGATCCGTTGCTGCCGCCGCTCATAGAGCTCCTCGAACCGCATCTGTCTCACCTCCTGTAGTACCCGTGCCCGCGTCATCGTGGCCCTCCTTGAGGGCCCACCCTAAACCGGACAGATCACGTGCTACAAAAAGCGGACAGATGATGTGCTATCTACACCGGTTTCGCGACACTCCTTGCATGACCGATACGTTCGTGATAGTGTGCAGACGATCGCATAAGACCTTCCGTGTTCGGAGGCTGCAGTCCTCCACTAGACACGAAGTCTGATGCGATCTTTTTTTGTCCGCACGCAGCCGTTCTGCATCTGCTGAGCACTCCGCCGAAGGCGTACCCCTCCATCGCTCGCATTGCTAGCCCGACATCGCCGTGGGGTCGTCCGTTACAACTCAAAGAGGTGAATCGTTGTTTCAAGAATTATGGTCAACAGTCCGAACACTCCTACGCGACGCCGCAGGGAGTCTCTATCACATTGTCGTCGTCGCCCTGAGTGCAGGCATTGCGCTCTTGCTCCCGGCAGGCGCCAAACAGTTATTGTCATTCTGGTCTCGCATCGAACATGACAAACTCTCGCTCATCGCCGTGGAAATGACGGTGGCGATCCTCCTGATCGTCTGCCTCAACTACTTCCATCGCAGCATGAGGGACCGGGCCCTCGCCCTCGTGGCGACCGGCGCCGGACTCGTCTCGTTTTTTCCCCGCCGCACGCGGGGGGCACAACGGCATATCAAGCAACTCAAAGAAGAGCAGGGCACAGGCCGAACCATCTCGGTCATCGGGTCAAGCGGCCACAGCACTTTCGTGGATCAAGTGGGGGGTCTGTCGTCGGTCCTCGACAAGTGTCTGGGGGCCCGAATCATGCTGGTGAATCCCTACAGCCAGGAAGCGAGCACGCGCCTACAGGCAATCAACCATCCCGAGTTCACACTGGACACATTTCGGGAAGAAGTTCGGCAAAGTATCCAGCTCCTCAAGCGGCTGAAGGCGATGGGGAAGGTCGTGAAACTCAAGCTCTACTCGGATTCCCCGTTGATCAAACTGGTGATCCTTGGAGATTACCTCTGGCTCCAGCATTACCATGCCGATCTGGATGTCCAGACCATGCCCGAGTATGTCCTGCGGCACAACCGCAAGGACCACGGCCTCTATACCCTCTATGCCCACTACTTCGTGCAGCGATGGGAGAGCGCGGAGATTCCTGAATATGATCTCGACACGGACGAGCTGGTGTATCGAAGTAGAACCGGCAACGAGATCCGGAGAGAGCGGTTTGAGATTGAGACGGCGCCCGAACAAATCGGATCGGTGCTGGAACCGCTCGAACTCACCGCCGAACCGGCCCAACTCGGCTGAGCCGATCAGCCCGATCCGAGACCGGCAACGGTGCGAGGGAACTCCTCCCCAGACCTGGGAGGATGGGGAAATACTATTCCGGCACGCGAGACGGGCGGGACGGGTTCATCAGGTCTGTTTCGTTCATCTGGTTTGTCTCGTTCAACCAAACAAACCAAATAGGCTGGATAAACAAGAGAAACCATCCGGCTCTCGCACGTCACGCGCCACGGTCTGGGGCGCTGGCGGACTGTTTCAACATCCAGTCGCAGCTAAAAGAGCGGATGATGGGGGCTCGATGTCAACGGAGCCGTGCTCGGCACAGCGCCCGCATTCCCGAGAAAGCGCCAGGCTCCGTTCTCATGGACCAGATAGTGGACCTCGCGGAACCAGCTATCCAGCGTGATATGCGTGCCGCCCTGGGCTTCCGTACCGTAC
>JAENWB010000183.1:0-16024 GCA_016650275.1 Nitrospiraceae bacterium
ACCCCTAAAATTTTCCCATTGGATGGAGTCAATGCGAGTCCATCAGGCAATGTTGGCGATCCAGGAGCCAAGCTCCAGGTATAGGGTGGTGTTCCCCCAATAGGTGCTAGTGTAACGTTATAGTCCGCCTGGGCTGTTCCAGCTGGAAGCGGGGAAGATGTAAGAATCGTCAATGGTCCTGGTGATGCTGGGGCAGGGGGAGCAGACACATTGTTGACGTCGCCGCAGGCGTTGAGGCCGAAGGTCGCGGCGAAAAAAAACAAGATAGCCCACAACATGTTTCCGGCGGGCTTACGATTGCGCATTAGCATGCTTTCTCTGCTCTGAACATCATGATGTCGGCAGAATGATTATTGCCTTGAAGGCCCTGATTATACTTTGGCTCTCGGCAACAGTCTATCCCTCTAATGTAAGGGGCGTGCACCGGAAGTTAGAGGTCTGAGGCTAGAAGGTTGGAGGCCTCAGGTTAGAGGGTGGAAGTTAGAGGCTGGTTGCTGACGGCTGATCGCTGAAAGCTCGCTCATGAAGAGGTCGGGAGTTAGAGGCGCCCGGGGAATTGAGGTTTAAGGATGATGTGCGAGGCAGTGTTCTGTACCCTCAAGCCTCTAATCTCTACCCTCTACCCTCAAACCTTTTTCCTCCAGCCCTCCCACCTCACTCAGAGCCGCTCGCCGTATTTCTCCCGGTGTTGTCTCTTCGCGCCGGCAACCCAATTCTCCCGCTTGATCCGGTCGGGTGCGGTGTAGAGCTTCTTCGCGACCTTGGCGATATCCTCCGGCTTCCAGCGCGCAATCTGGGCAAAGCTGTTCAATCCCATCTTGTTCAGGGTCTGCGCAAAGACGGGACCGATCCCGTGAATCTTACTCAGGTCGTCTTTCTGTCCGTCTTTCGCCGCTTTCGCCTGTTCCATTTGCAGGCTCAGCTGACTCCCATTCTGACGGGTCTGGCGAGGAGCCACGGTCCCCCCATCGGTCTTGACGTGGAGTGCGGCCCTCACTTCGACCAGGCGTTTCCGAAGGCGGCTGATCTGCTCTTCCTTTTCTCCCACCATCTTCACTTGGCCCGCCAGGTCTTGCTGTTGCGCTTCGAGTTCTTGAATCTGGTGCTGCAGGCCGTCGATCCGTTCGTCCCGCTCGTGCAGGAGTTGTTCATCGAGCAGGATCTGGGCTCGGAGTTGGTCCTCTGCCGCGAGCTGTTGTTGTAACTTGGCGATCTGTGCTTCGTGCTGCGTGAGGGTATGGGCATATTTCGTTTCCCACTGTGTCAGTGATGCCTCTCGCTCCTTCAGCTTCGGCTGGAGACGTTCGAGTTCGCCGATGCGCCGGTCTCGTTCGGCCAGTTGGCCGTCGAGTTGGTGCAGTGCGGCACGATGCTCGGCGTCTTTCCCGGTGAGCTGCACCTCCAGCCAATGCACGCGTCCTTGGGCGGGCTCCATCTCCGCCACCTGGGCGCGGAGCCGTTCGAGTTCCGCAAGACTTCCTTCGGCCTCTGTCAGCCGGTTCTGCAGGTCGAGAAGTTCCTGTTCCTTCACGTTGAGTTCCTGCTGCGCTGCGGCGCGCCCGGCGTTGGCCTGGCGGGCTTCTTGTGCGCAGGCAGCCATCGTCGCGTCACTGTCGTGATACCGCTGCAGGGAGGCCTGCTGTTCGGATTCCAATGATGCCACGCGTTGCGTGGCTGAACTGAGTTCTTCTTGAACGGCACGGAGCCGCTCGGTGGATGAGGCAAGTTCCTGTTGCGCCGATCGTGCGAGGGCTTCCGACGATGTGAGCTTGCTTTCATAGGTTTGGACGGTCGAGGCCGTGGCCTCGAACTCGAGCCGGGCCAATTCCAGCGCCTGTTCTTTGATCTGCATGGCAGTGGTGACGTCGGCAATGTGTTGATTCAGCTTGCTGACCGACAGGCGCCGCAAGAACCAGCCGGTAATTCCGCCGATGCCTGCCGCGACGAGGAGACAACCCACGATCTGGCCGATGAGTATGGTCATAGGTCCCCAACTCCTTTCACGCGCAAATCGATGCGACGGTTTTTCTGCAATGCGGTTTGTGTCGTTGCGGACGAGCGTGGTTTCGTGGCGCCATAGCCGATGGCGGTGAAGGGGTTCGTCAGTCCATGTTTGAGAAAATACTGGCGGACGGTGTCCGCACGCCGCCGGCTCAGTTCCATATTGTAGTCCGGCGCGCCGAACCCGTCGGTGTGCCCACTGATCTCGATCGTGGCTTGGGGGACGTCGCGTAAAATCATAATCAGTTGGTCCAACGCCACACGTCCATTAAGAGTCAGGGTGGATTTGTTCGAGTCGAACTCGATCTTGTTCCTGGATAAGGCCGTATCAAGCTTGTGTTGGAGTGATCCGAGAGGGAGGCGCAGGGCGGACGCTGAAGACGGGGCGAGGATGTGATCTTCGAGTTCGAGCCCGGCCGTGGTCATCGGGCCGATGGCTCGCAGGAGCTTGGTTTTCGCCTGCTCGGAGGCAACGCGGCCGCTGAGCACCACGGAACGCCCGTCGATGATGATGGAGCCTCGTTCCGTCATGGTTCCTAAGATGGGGAGGACCTTGGGGACATAGTCGGCCCAGGATGCAGGTCCCACTCTCGGATCCACCGCCAACTCATCGACTACGCGACCAGGCTTTGCTCCATAGAGTTCTTGGGCTCGCTGTAGGATTGTGGCTTTGCTGGTCTCACTGGGAAGCGAGCCACGGAGGGTCAGAGTCCCCAGCTCCATACGTGCATGAAAGGTGGCAGGGATGATGGATTTTGATGCTGTCGGTGGGGGAAGGTGGCGTGAAAGGCAGACAACGGTAAGGAGGCCGAATGCAACAGCGCCTGCGGCAAGAATTGCTGCACGCATCATGAATCAATTCTCGGGCTGAAGGTGTCTTGTATGCTTTTTTAAAACTTACCATACTGAGGGGATTCATGCCAGGAAGGATTTGTGGGTCTATCCCGCATGATCGCCGCGAGCCAGGCTGAGGTCGAGGCAACGGAAGGTCGAGGTTGAGGCTAAGGTTGAGCGACACCCTAATCCAGACCGAACTTCAGCCTTCAGCCTCGCCCTTAGCATCAACCTTAACCTCAGCCTTGGGGATTTCATTCCTCTTGTAAGGTGGATATTCATTTGTTATTCTTCGCCGCGCCTTCCGAGTCACGTACCAACTATCGACTGTCTACCAAGGAGTCTCTATGGCCGGCATCAAACGGGCATTGATCAGCGTGTCAGACAAGACCGGCGTCGTAGAAATGGCGAAAGGGCTCACGGCGCTGGGGGCTGAGGTTCTCTCGACCGGAGGAACTGCAAAAGCCTTGCGAGAAGCCGGTGTGCAGGTGACCGATGTGGCGGCGTATACAGGTTCACCGGAAATTCTCGATGGCCGTGTCAAGACACTGCACCCCAAGATTCATGGCGGTCTACTGGGACGGCGTTCGGTGCCTGCCCATGTCACGCAGATGGAGCAGCATGGGATTGGACCCATTGACGTGGTTGTGGTCAACCTCTATCCATTCGAGGCCACGATCGCGAAACCTCACTGTCCCTTTGAAGAGGCTATTGAAAATATCGATATCGGCGGGCCGTCGATGCTGCGCTCCGCAGCTAAAAATCACGAAGATGTTCTGGTGGTCGTAGATCCAACGGACTACCAACGCGTGCTCGATGCGGCGAAGGCAGGGACGGTGTCGCATGAGTTACGACGTGAATTAGCGATGAAGGTGTTTCAACACACGGCACGCTATGACAGTTTGGTAGCCGGGTATCTCGAAAAGCAGGTGCTAGGCGTCGAGGGTAAGTTTCCACAAATATTGTCCTTGCAGTTCGAACGGGTAGAGATGCTCCGCTATGGGGAGAACCCACATCAGCAAGGGGCCTTCTATCGTGAGCTGCATTCGACCGAGCCATCGGTATCCCGTGGAAAGATCCTGCACGGCAAGGCGATGTCGTATAACAATTTCCTCGATGCTAATTCTGCGCTCGAGCTGGCAAAAGAGTATGATGAAATTGCCGTCGCTATTATCAAACACAACAATCCCTGCGGTGTGGCACTGGGGACGACGCCGGTCGAGGCCTATGTCAAAGCCCGGGAGACCGATCCCATTTCGGCGTTCGGCGGTGTCATCGCCTTCAATCGCCCCGTGGATCTGGCGGCGGCGAAGGAAATCACCTCCACGTTTGTGGAAGTGGTCATTGCGCCAGGATTTGCAGACGATGCGCTCGCAGAATTGAAGCGCAAGAAGGATCTTCGATTGCTCGATGTCGGACCGCTCACGAAGGTGAAGCAAGAGGGCTTCGATCTCAAGAAATTGGTTGGGGGCTTGATCATGCAGGATCGAGATCTCGGTGTCTTGACCGATCTGAAAGCGCTCAACGTCCCGACTCTGCGCAAACCGACGGACGAGGAGTACGCGGCCTGTGCCTTTGCCTGGAAGGTCTGCAAACACGTGAAGTCGAACGCGATTATCTACGCGAAGCCGGGGCAGACGGTGGGGATCGGCGCCGGCCAGATGAGCCGAGTTGATTCGGTGAAGCTTGCGGTGATGAAGGCTCAGATGCCGATTAAGGGGTGCGTGATGGCGTCGGATGCGTTCTTCCCGTTCCGAGATGGATTAGATGCTGCCGCGCAGGCGGGGGTCACGGCGGTCATTCAGCCGGGCGGCTCCATTCGCGATGCTGAAATTATCAAAGCCGCAGATGAACAGGGGTTGGCGATGATTCTCACGGGCATGCGCCACTTCCGCCACTAATCGAATGCTGAAACAGGTCCTCAACGTCGTTCTCAGTCATTCGAGACCCTCAACGTACCTCCGCTCAGTACGCTTCGGGCCTCTCACTCCTTGCGGCCTTGTTGGATGACCTGTTTGAGCATCCGCAAGAGGGTCGTGCTGGAATTCAGAGAGGTTTTTCCGTGAAAATTCTCGTCGTTGGCAGTGGAGGACGCGAGCACGCCATGGTGTGGAAGCTTGCGCAAAGTCCCCGCAAGCCTACGCTCTATTGTGCGCCTGGCAATGCAGGGATCGAGTCGCTCGCGGCCTGTGTGGCGGTCAAAGCCGACGATATTGCCGGTCTGAAAACATTCGTGCAGTCGGAGAAGATCGATTTAACGGTCGTGGGGCCAGAGGCCCCGCTTGCGTTGGGCATTGTCGACGAATTTCGTAAATCCAAGCTCAAAATATTTGGACCGACGAAAGGCGCCGCACGTATCGAAGCCAGCAAAGTCTTTTCCAAAGAGATTATGGCTAGTGCCAAGATACTCACGGCGAAGGCGCAAAGTTTCGATCGGGTCGCTTCTGCCTTGGCCTATCTTGATCAACATGAGCTTCCCGTGGTGGTGAAGGCGGATGGACTGGCGCAGGGGAAGGGTGTGGTGGTTGCGACGTCGCGGGAGGAGGCGAAACAGGCCGTCCGCGACTCGATGGAACAATCGGTCTTTGGTCAGGCCGGTCAGCGCGTATTGATCGAACAGTTTCTTGACGGCGAGGAACTGACGATCATGGCCTTCACGGATGGCCGGACGGTGGTGCCGATGCTGCCGGCGCAAGACCATAAACGAGTCGGGGATGGCAATACGGGGCCTAATACCGGGGGCATGGGCGCCTATTGTCCTGCGCCGCTCGGGACAAAGGCGCTGCGTGAGCAGGTCACCCAGCAGGTCCTCTATCCTGCCGTCGAAGCCCTGTCTCGCATGGGCTGTCCGTTTCAGGGTGTCTTGTATGCCGGACTCATGATTGTGAAGGGGACGCCGTACGTCTTGGAATTCAATGCCCGGATGGGAGACCCGGAAACGCAAGTCGTGCTCCCGTTGCTCAAGACCGATTTGCTGGAGGTCATGGAGGCCGTGGTCGAACATCGGCTTGATCAGCTCACCGTGGACTGGCATGATGCGACGGCGGTGTGTGTCGTCATGACGTCGGGAGGCTATCCTGGTGCCTATCAGACCGGCCGGGTGATTCACGGATTGCCGACCACGACTGATGTGATGGCGGTAGTGTTTCATGCCGGTACGGCACGAACAGGTACCGAAGTGGTGACGGCCGGGGGCCGGGTGCTGGGCATTACGGGACGCGGAAAGACCTTGGTAGATGCGCAAGCGGAAGCCTATCGCGTGACCAAGTCGATTTCATTTGAAGGATCTCACTATCGGACGGATATTGCGCATCGTGCGTTCGCACGGCATGCGTAACGCAGAATGGGGTTGCCCCGCATTATTCATGAACGCTTCTGCTGCAATTGCCGATCCGTTGCTGCGACAAACCGTCGGCCGGCGGGCTCGCCCCTCGGACCCTCATCGTACTGCACGAGTACGCATCGGGGCCTCACGGCTCCGCGCGCCGGTCGCGCGACGCGGCTCAGCAATTTCGCGTCGAACCGTCATGAATAAGGCGGGGTAATGGTTTCTGCCATGGCAACGATCGAGCGCTACGCTGCTTCCATCGCCCCGGGGCTCGCTGATCGGGTGCGGCGCGTGCTCGGAGGGAGCGGTCTTGTCGCCCTGCCGACGGAAAGTTTCTATGGGCTTGCAGTGGCCCCGTTCGACGAACAATCGCTCGCCAGATTGTGGCGGCTTAAAGGCCGATCGGAAGGAAAACCGATTCTGGTGCTGATCGGAGACAGGCTTGATTTGGAGCCGTTCGTGCGAAGCATCCCACCAGCGGCCACCGTATTAATGGACGCCTTCTGGCCCGGGCCTCTCACAATCGTCTTTCCCGCTGCCGTTGGACTCTCTGATGCGGTGACTGCAGGAACCGGCTCGATCGGCATCCGTCTCAGTGCCTGGCAGCCGCTGGTTGATCTCTTGCGTCGCGTCGGGCCGGTGACCGGGACGAGTGCGAATCGTGAAGGTATGCCGCCGCCACGCAGTGCCGAAGAGGTGCAGCACAGCTTTGGAGATGCGGTCGATCTGATCATTGATGCTGGACCGACCCCCGGTGGGCGACCGTCCACCGTTATTGACGTACAAGGCCCGATCCGAATCATTCGAGATGGAGCGATCGAACGAGGTGTACTCGCGGCACAGTTGGCCGCTCACGACCTTCATCTCGATGCAGATAGTCGGTGAAGTCGATTGTATCGTTCACACTGAAAGGAGAATGCCGATGACTCGAACAGTGATGGTGCGTAACCTTGTTGCGGTGGCCGCCATAACGATCGTCTCGGTGGGACTGTCCGGGTGCGATTATTGGCCCCCGGCACTTCAAACACAGATAGAACAATTGCGCTCCGAGCTGCAGATTGTGACAATGGAAAAGACTCAGTTACAGAATCAGCTCGTCGCGATTACAAAGGTGAAAGATGATCTGCAGGTGCAAGTGGACGATCTCACTCGGGCGAATCGCGATAAGTCGTCCATGATGAACAGCCTTCAAAATAGCCTGGCGGCCTCACAGGAACGGTTGGCGAAGTCGGCGAAAGCCGCTACGGCGAAGGCGGGCACAGTCAAGCCCTCTGCAAAGGTTACGAAGAAGGCTCCGGCCAAGAAGAAAGCACCGGCCAAGAAGGCCACAGGCGCGCGCTAGGACGCCGTATTTTCGCCGCCTATTTGGTGGGAGAAGACGATGGCGCGGTCGTCGTTGTGCTTGAGGTGCTTGTGGTCGTGCTCGACGGGGTGCTTGCCGGCACGGACGTGGAGGGACAAGCTGGCGTAGATGGAGCCGCAGATATTGTCTGGTCGGACGTGCTGGGCGCGGTCTCTTTCTTTTCCTCAGTCTTAGCTGTTGGTAGCTCACTGCCGGGGGAAGGCTTCATCTTGTCGGAGTAGTCCGTCACGTACCACCCACTGCCTTTGAACATGATGGCGGGCGATGAGATAAGTCGCTGTACGCGCTTCCCGCATCGCGGGCAGGTGGTGAGGGGGTCGTCCTTCATACTTTGTTTGACTTCGAACTTATCCGCGCAGTCTTCACATTGGTACTCATAGATTGGCACGATTCATTTCCTCCTGCTGAAACGGGAATCTGATGTCATTTTACGCTGAAGGGGCCCTCACAAAGAAGGGCTTCATTCTAGCACGCTGCGGAAAAACTCTGTGGGCACACCGAAATTTCACTGGTCTGCACGTTTGGGACAAGCCCGGTCTGTCCGGTTCTTAGTCTGTCTGGTCCATCTGGTTCATTTGGTCTATCTGGTTTGTCTTATTGCTTGACCAAGAGAAACCAAACAAACTAAATAAACCAAATAAACGAGACAGACCAGACAGACCGAACAGACCAAATGAACAAGACGGCTGGAGGACTTTTTCAGCATCCTGCTAGGAGAGTTGTTTGAATGCCGCGTCGAGGCGATCCATTCCCCGGACAATCGTCTCCATGCTGGTCGCATATGACAGCCGAATATGCTGAGTGCTCCCAAACGGCTCACCGGGAACCACAGCGATCTTGGATTCCTGCAACAGGTAGTTCGCGAGGTCGGTCGGAGTTGCGATGGTTCCGCTTGGACTTTTCCGTCCGAGCAGCCCACTCACATTGGGGAACGCATAAAATGCTCCAGTAGGCATTCGGCAGCGAACCCCGGGCATCGCATTCAGGCGCTCGACCATAACGCGCCGCCGCCGATCGAACTCCGTCACCATCTTTTCTATGAACGCACCACCTTGGCGCAAGGCCACGACGGCCGCCTTTTGTGAAATGGAACAGGCGTTGGATGTACTCTGGCTTTGAATGTTCGCCATAGCGGCCAGCAGGTCTTTGGGGCCAGCCGCATAGCCGATCCGCCAGCCGGTCATTGCATAGGCTTTGGAGACACCGTTGATCACGACGGTGCGGGCTGCGACCTCCGGTCCTAACGAGGCAATACTCGTGTGTGTCGCTCCGTCATAGAGAATTTTTTCATAAATCTCGTCTGAAATTAGAAGGAGATCCTTACGGAGAGCCAGATCAGCAAAGCATTCGAGCGTCTTCCGATTATAGGTCGCTCCCGTTGGATTGCCCGGGCTATTGACGATAATCGCTTTGGTGCGGGAGGTGATGAGCCGTTCCAATTCATGGACATCAATGGCGTACCCATTTTCTTCACGGGTCGGCAAGAACACCGGCGTGGCGTCGTTCAGCAGGGTTTGGTCGGCATAGGAGACCCAATAGGGAACGGGAATGATGACTTCGTCGCCCGCTTCGAGGAGCGCTTCGGCAAGATTGTAGAGCGAATGTTTGGCGCCACACGAGACCAGCACTTGCGACTTCTCGTACCGGAGCCCTTGCTCCGCTTGCAGTTTGTCGATAATCGCTTGGCGCAGTTCATCGATGCCGGATGAGGGTGTGTATTTCGTAAACCCCGCACGAATTGCGGCTTCTGCGGCGGCTTTGACCGGCTCGGGCGTATCAAAGTCCGGTTCTCCAGACGAGAAATCGGCGACGTCGATTCCGCGAGCTGCCATCGCCTTTGCGGTTGCGGCCATGGCCAAAGTAGGGGAGGGTGTAATTCGCCCCGCTCGTGCAGCAAGCTTCATGTTTTTAAACTCCTGATCCGTTCCTGCAGTTGGCGCGCGACCTCGGGGTGCAGAAATTCCGTGAGCGCTCCGCCGTGGGAGGCCACGTCTTTAATGATGGTTGACGAGAGATAGGAATATTCTTCGCTGGTCATCAGGAACACGGTCTCAACCTGTTTGGCGATTTTGCGATTGATGAGGGCCATCTGGAATTCATGTTCGAAGTCCGAGATCGCCCGCAAGCCACGGATGATGGCATGGGCACTGTATCGCTGAACGTAGTCCACGAGCAGGCCGTCGAAGTGGGTCACTTCGACCTGTTGGATGTCCTTCATCACGACTCGGATCATTTCCAGCCGTTCGGTCAGGCTGAAGAGCGGATGCTTGGATGGATTTGGCGCGAGGGCAACGACCACTTTATCAAACACCCGCAAGCTTCGGGTAATGATGTCGGTGTGTCCATGGGTAATGGGATCGAAGGTTCCTGGATAGATACCAATTTTCATGATGCGGTCGACGCTGAGGTGGATAAACCGTACAGATACAGTGCCGTATCGCCATACACGTATCGCCGCACAAGCGCGGCATGGTCGATCGACGCAGGTAGTTCGATGCGCGAGTCTTGTTCAATAATCACGGCAGCATGCTCCGACAACAGCCCAGGCCTCCAGGCATGGATCAGAGTTTCTAACTCATCCAGAGCAGCATAGGGTGGATCCGCAAAAAGTACGTCGTAGGGGCCATCCCACCAGTCTTTCCGCGCGAGGAAGGCGGCCGCCTGTCCCACATGAACCTGCGCTCGGTCGAGTAGCTGACACGCCCGTAGATTTTTCTGTAACAGCTGCACGGCCTTGGGGTCTGATTCGACAAAGGTGACGGCTGAGGCTCCACGGCTCAGCGCTTCAATCCCGACGGCCCCCGTGCCTGCATACAAATCAAGAAAGCGGCCTCCTGACACGTGGGTCCCGAGAATCGAAAAAAGGGCCTCACGAACCTTGTCTGATGTGGGACGCAGGACAGTCCCTTGTGGCCCACTTAAGCGTCGACCTCGGTGGGATCCGGCTATGACACGCATAATTTAAGGTGAGAGGCATTTCGGGAGCGACTGACTCTAACATAGCGTTTTTGAAGGGGTCAAGATGAGGGAGCTGAACCGAGGTGTGAAATGATGAAGGGGAGCCGGCGCGGGAGTTAGGGAGGATGGAGGGAACGAAATGGAAGTGTTTTGACGACCTTCGGGTTGGTGACTATAATGCCGCCTGGTGAACGGATGGCGTAAAGCTCGAGCGACGGGGTATCAGTGCGGCTATGTTAACCATCCGGACGATCGAGAGTGCCGACCAGTATCTGGACGAATCGCAATTGTTCTAGGGGGTCGACACAGTTTGGGGCTTGCGAGCGGCCAAGCTCTTCCGCCGATTATTCGAAATGGTGCGATCGATGATCGCGCCGCAGTTGATGCATTTCCAGGCGTAGAAAATTAAGAAGAAGTCAGAAAACCGTTCGAGCATCATGAGGCCTTTACACTTCGGACATTCCATCGGATCCTCCCAGGTTGCGATGTGTACTGCTGCAGGCGTTGCAAAGCAAATATTGCACCAATTTGTTGCTATACGTAATTTCAACAGTTTAGGGGCTACGTATTTGTTACCAAGTGGTCACCAAGGGGTTAGCGCTAGTACAAAAACGTTCAGGGTGTCACTTTTTGTCCAGGGAGGGTGAATGGCCGGCAAGAAGGGAAGGCAAAGCATCGCGCAATGGCCTGAAACAGAACGACCGCGCGAACGACTGTTGACTCAGGGCTCGCAGACGCTCACCAATGCTCAACTTCTGGCCATTCTCCTTCGAGTTGGTCGTCACGGGTCTTCAGCCGTGCAAGTCGGGATGGATATCCTGGATCGCCTCGGGGGGCTGGCTGGACTTGCACAATGCGGAATTGAAGAACTCTGTGCAGTCCCGGGTGTGGGGGAGGCCAAAGCGGCACAACTGAAGGCGGCTCTTGAATTGGGGAAGCGTGCCCTCGCTGGTCCGCTGACCAAAGGAACCAAAATCACATCCAGTCGAGACCTTTTCACCCATTACCATCCGACCTTGCGTGACTTGCGTCACGAAGTCTTCAAGGTCATTTTACTGGATGCCAAGCATGCCATCATGCGTGACATGACGGTATCGGAAGGCAGCCTGACGCTCAGCATTGTGCATCCACGCGAAGTTTTCACACTGGCGGTAAAAGAGTCTGCTGCGGCAGTGATCTTTCTGCACAATCATCCGAGTGGTGATCCGACGCCGAGCCAGGAAGATCGCGTCCTAACAGCGCGCTTGGTGTCGGCAGGGGAGGTAC
Source organism: Nitrospiraceae bacterium (assembly GCA_016650275.1). Lineage (GTDB taxonomy): Bacteria > Nitrospirota > Nitrospiria > Nitrospirales > Nitrospiraceae > Palsa-1315. Next base: position 11,751 of record JAENWB010000183.1, read on the forward strand.
TGGGTATTCGGGTCCTTGACCATCTCGTCGTCGGCGATGGACGCTATGTCAGCTTTGCCGATCAAGGCTGGCTGACAAACCATGGTGACGACGCATGAACGAAAAGGGAGTTGCCGCGATGTAACATCATCGCAGGATGCTTAAAAAGGCTGTCCAGCAAGGCCGCAGCGAGCGAAGAGGCGAGGAGGTACAAACCGCACTTCGTGTGGTCCGTTCGCCCTTGCAATGGATCTTGGCGAACGGAAAAACCCCTCCAGCGCTTCCGACGTCCGAGAATCTCATTCGGTACGTTGAGCTTCTGAACGATGCGAGAACGAAGCTGGCGGACTTTTTCAGCGTCCTGCTAGAGGAGGGCCCCATGAGCGAGCTACACAGGGAGTCACTCAGAAATGTGGCCATGATCTCCAGTACCGGCGCCGGGAAGACCTCGCTGGCGGAGGCCATGCTCTTTGCCGCTGGTGCGATTCCCCACCTCGGGTCGATCGCACAAGGCACGACCGTCTCGGATTTTGAGCCGGAAGAACTGCACCGGCGCAGTTCTGTCAGTACCAGCCTCCTCCGTTGTTCCTGGAATCACACCACCATCAATCTCGTCGATCCCCCCGGCGTGCTGAATCTGCTCGGTGAGACGGTCATGGCTTTGCGAGTGGTGGATGCTGTGATCCTGGTGGTAGGTGCCTCGACTGGGATCCGGAGCGAACTCATCAGAGTCTGGTCTCGCGTCACAGCGCTCGGTTTGCCCTGTCTTCTGTTCCTCAACGAATTGGATAAAGATGGTGCCTCCCTCGACGGGGTTGTTGCAACGTGTCAACGCGATCTTGGGATCATGCCATTGGTGATGTCGTTGCCCTTTGGCGGTGGCGTCCAGCTTGAAGGGGTGATCGATCTTGTTCAACAGAGTGTCATGACTTCGTGTAAGGAGACCTCCACGATTCAGCAGTTGCCGATACCTGAGAATGAGCGGGCGGTGGTGGGGGACGCACGGAAGCGAGTGCAGGAGGGAGTGGCCGAGTGTGAAGATCGATTATTGGAGCAGTATCTTACTGCGGGGGAGCTGACGCCGGAGGAGTTAATCAATGGACTTCGCCTGGGCGTCCAGGCCGGCACGATTGTCCCGCTCTATGGCGGTTCCGCTATCAAGAATATCGGGATCGTTCCGCTCCTCAATGCGATCGTCGATTTTCTGCCGTCGCCGATGGACCGGGCGGGGAGAACCTCGCTGGAAGGCCTGCGTCCTGATACAGGCGAGGCGGTAAGCCGTCGTGCCGTTCAAGAGGACCCTTTTTCAGGGATCGTTTTCAAGACACTGATTGACCCGTTTGTCGGGAGACTGTCATATCTGCGGGTCTTGTCGGGGATCCTTCACGCGGATTCGACGGTCTTCAACAGTTCTCGGGGGAGCAAAGAGAAAAGCGGACATCTGTATAGGGTGTTGGGGAAAAAACATATGGTCGTGCCTTCGGCCGGAGCAGGTGAGATCGTGGCCATTGGGAAACTCAAAGATACCCAAACTGGCGACACGCTCTGTGATGAACGGGCTCCCATCTGTTATCCGAAGACGCTGCTTCCACGGCCTGTGCTGTCCTTTGCGATTGAGCCGAAGTCCAATGCCGATATCGAAAAAATCAGTCTTGGGCTGCATAAGTTGATCGAAGAAGATCCGACGCTCGAATTTTCTCGGCATGCCGACACGAAGGAAATGGTCTTAAGCGGAATGGGCCAGTTGCACATCGATCTTGCGCTCGAAAAATTGCGGCGCAAATACGGTGCGGAAGTGGTGCTTCATATGCCGAAGATTCCGTACCGCGAAACCATTCGCACCACGGCACAGGCGCAGGGGAAATATAAGAAGCAAACTGGAGGGCATGGCCAGTATGGTGATTGCTGGCTGGAGCTCGCGCCTCTGCTGCGCGGGGAGGGGTTCACGTTTGAGAATAAGGTGGTCGGCGGGGCCGTTCCACGCAACTTTATTCCGGCGGTGGAGAAGGGGGTGGTCGAGGCCATGCACCACGGGAGCTTGGCTGGGTTTCCGGTCGTCGATTGCCGGGTTGCGGTGTACGATGGATCGTACCATACGGTCGATTCATCTGAGATGGCGTTTAAGATCGCTGCGTCGATGGGGTTCAAGAAGGCGTTGGAGGCAGCCCATCCCGTCCTGTTAGAGCCGATCATGACGGTGGAGGTCGAGGCGCCGGCGGGTCACATCGGAAGCGTAATCGGAGACTTGAATGCGCGCCGAGGGCGGATTCTCCACGTGGAGGCGAAAGATCAGACGGAGCAGATCACGGCCCTTGTTCCAATGGCGGAGCTGCTCGCGTATGCCACGACGCTGAGCTCGCTCACGGCGGGACGTGGTGGCTATGCGATGGAATTCACCCGATACGACGAAGTGCCGCGTGAGCTTGCGGTTCGAATCATCGAAGCGCACAAGGTGGACACTCACGCGGCGGCGCACTGATCGATCATCTGGTCTGTCTGGTTGGTCTGGTCTTTCTGGTTCATCTGGTTAGTTTCATTCAACCAAACACACGAGACAGACCGAATAGACGAGACAAACCAGATGAACCAGACAGATCGGGCCTGTTAGGGGTCGATCGGTTTGAGCACCACATAGAAGGCGCGGCTTTCTCTCAGCACACGGAGCAGTACGGTTTCGCCGCGTCGGACCTTGGAAATTGCGCGGCTGAATTCTCCGACCGATCCCACATCGACACGGTTCACCTCCTTGATGAGATCGCCCTCGTGAAGCCCTTCCGATTGGGCGAGGCTGCCGGGCTCCACTTTGGTAATGAGCGCGCCCCGGCTTTCCCGCAGCTTGAATTTTTCGGCGAGGCCTGGCGTCAGATCTTGCACATCGAGGCCTAGCTTGACTTCAGCGCGGGCCTGGGGAAGGGAGGTCGGTTCGACTTGGTCGCGGCGTTCAACGAGGGCGACATCCAACGCCAGGCGTTGCTGATCGCGGACGATCTCGACCTGTACTGTTGCGCCCGGGAGCAATCCTGCCACGACGCGAGAGAGCCGGTTTGGCGTGTCAATCACGGTGCCGTCGATACGGGTCAGGATGTCGCCTGGTTTGATGCCGGCGGCTGCAGCCGGATCCTTTTCAAAGACTTCGTTGACCAGCACCCCTTCGCCTTCGTTGACACCGAACTTGCGTGCCAACTCGGCTGTGAGCGGTTGGATACCGACGCCCAGCCAGCCTCGTGTCACTCGCCCCTGAGTCAACAATTGCTGAATCACTTGCTTGGCCATGTTGGAGGGAATCGCGAAACCGATTCCTTGGGCGAAGTTGATGATGGCGGTATTGATGCCGATGATTTCGCCACGCAGATTGAAGAGTGGACCACCCGAGTTGCCTGGATTGATTGAGGCGTCCGTCTGAATGAAGTTTTCGTAGCGCGAAAGATTGATATTCTCCCGCCCAATCCCGCTCACTACGCCGAGCGTGACCGTCCGATCGAGGCCGAAAGGATTCCCCACGGCGAGCACCCATTGGCCGACGCGCACGGCCGACGAATCTCCGAATCTTGCGCTGGGGAGGGGATGGTCAGCGGTCACCTTGAGGACGGCTAAGTCTGTATCCAGATCCTTACCGACGACCTGCGCAATCAGCTTGGACTTATCGGAAAAACGGACCTCAATTTCCGTCGCGTCGCCAATGACATGGTTGTTCGTGATGATGTGTCCATCAGGGTCGATGATGAAACCGGACCCAGATCCTGAGGAATTGGGGAGCCGCTCATGAGACAATTCACGTCCCTTCCCTGGTCCGGACAAGGGAGTGAGGTTCACCACAGATGGTTTAGCCGATTCAGCCAGGTTGGTGATGACGGTTTGGATGTCTTCCAGCATGCGGAGGCCCGGTGAGTCGCTGGATTCTGGTGCGGCGGACTCGGCGGCAGCCGAGTGGAAATCGAGCCAGGTCAAGAACAGAAGGCAAATGAGGACTTGTACCATGCGCATCATCCTGTACCCTTTCACGGGATTGTACATCATAGAAGGCGGAGTGGCGCGCGACAAGCAAGACGTGCGCGACAGGCGCGACTCGAAGTTCCGAAAACCTCGAACTTCGGACCTCGAACCGTCGTCCGTCTCACCCGTCCCGCTTTTCTCGCAAGTCTCGCAAGTCTCGCGAGTCTCGCTCTTCGCGCTTGTCTCACTCACGACTCAGGGCCGGTTTGGTGTTCCGAGCTTGGGTGAACTCTGCGAAAACCAGTGCGAGATCTGCCTGCAGCCCGATGATAACCAGGATGTCGTCGGCGCGGAGCACGAGG
>JAENWB010000184.1:0-4084 GCA_016650275.1 Nitrospiraceae bacterium
CATTTCCAATCATTCCGTACATTCTACGCTTTCACGCTGATATTGTGGTCTCCATGAGTTGGTCTTGGCCGCCCGCGTTTTATACGTACCTTGCCAGAACGCTCAGAAAGTTCACGCTTGTCGGAATTCCCCTTTTCCACACAGCCACGACATGGTCTCATCGTGAGATCTATAAGCGGATGCTGGCGCAATGTGACGCGGTGGTCGCGAACACCGAACATGAAGCGGAGTTCATTCGAGAAAGGGCGGCGACACGTGTTGAAGTCGCCGGAGTCGGAATTCATCCGGAGCTTTTTGAATGCCGGAGCGGCATCGACATACGGGCACGGTATTCTCTCGGATCTGGACCTGTTGTGGGCTTTGTGGGTAAACAGATTCCTGCAAAGGGAGTGACCAAACTTGTTGAAGCCATGCGGAGAGTCTGGAAATGGAATCATGACGTCCGTCTTGTTATTGCCGGCGAACGTGACCATGTCTCTGATAGAATGGAGAATCTGATCAATGGACTGAGTGAGCGAGAGAGGGCGCTCATTGTGAGGATTGATAAATTTCACGAGAGAGATAAGGCCTCGATCCATGATGCATTCGATGTGTTTGCCCTTCCCTCGACAGAGGAATCTTTTGGCATCGCATATCTTGAAGCATGGATGTGTGGAAAACCGGTGATCGGGGGACGCATCGGCTCGACGCAGTGTGTGATCGACGAAGGTGTCGATGGTCTATTGGCCGACCCTCATGATGCTGAGGATATCGCTCTGAGAATCATGGAGTTGCTCTCAGATAGAGACAAGCGGGAGCGCATGGCAAGGAACGGACGGGCCAAAACCCTAGCGCACTACACATGGGACAAGGTGACGGATAAAGTCGAAGCGCTCTACCGTGATTTGATTGCTGCGAGAGAAATGCGGCCATGATCAGATGCTCATTGGCGTAAACAGTATCGTCTCGTTCCATGAGGATTGGCGAGTTTTTCACATAGACATCTGCCTTCAGGGTGTCAAGTTGCAAGCTAGGCACCCAAGTGAGGTGGTCTATCGAGAACGCCTTTTTGATTCAGGGGTGAGAAAACCTGCCTATCTGGTGAAGGTGTCATCGCCGGAGAATTTAGGAGTGTTATCGAAAAATGGAACTGGTCAGTATCATCATTCCCTGTTTTCGACAAGCCCATCTTCTCGGTGAAGCCATTGAAAGTGTGTTGGCGCAAAGTTATCCGTACTTCGAGATAATCGTTGTGGATGATGGCTCTCCGGATGACCCTGCTCAAGTCGTGAAGCGCTATCCTTCGGTCCTCTATCGGCGCCAAGACAACAGAGGGGTCAGTGCCGCCCGCAATAGTGGGACTCAGGCGTCTTCGGGGACGTATCTTGTTTTCTTGGATGCAGATGATCGCCTCCTTCCCAATCACCTTCACGCGAATCTCAAAGCGTTTGAGGAGCACCCGGATGCCGGGTTCGTGTGCGGTGACTATCGCTGGTTCGGCGCAGAAGACACGTGGCACACGCATGATTGCCGGCCTTCCCCTGATCATTATGCGACGTTGCTCCGCCGAAATTTCATAGGTCCACCGCACGTGGTTATGTTCAAACGACGGATCATTCAGGAAGTGGGCGGGTTCCGTTCCGGCAGCCGATGTGAAGATCAAGAATTGTTTCTCCGTATCGCGAGAACCTATCCCATATATTGTCATCACGAAATAATTGCGGAGTATCGTCGGCATGATACACAATGGTCTCAGCAATGCGACATCATGTTGAGGAACTCACTTCGGGTGCTAGGGAGGCAGGGGGATTATGTAAAACGAAATGCGATGTACAGGGAGGCTCTCCATAGTGGGATTCATTTCCGGCAACGTCTCTATGAGAGTGGCCTGATACAACAAATTCTAATGGATGTCGAAAAACACAACTGGCAGCGTGCCGCTCGAGCGCTTTCCGTATTTGCGCGGTATCACCCACGAGGGTTGGCCAATGCGCTCTGGAACAAACTGCGGATGAGAATCTCAGGACGCCCTTCCGGCTCCGACAGGGCGAGGGACAACTAGAGCGTTTCTTGCGGGCTACCTTCTCAGCATTCTGCCATGAATGGATCTTCCCCATCCTTCTGTAAGAGGCGCCGGGAAGGTGGTATCCCTCTCAACGATGAGGCATGTAGGTCGATAAACGCATACACCGAGCAGTTCATATAGTATTATCAGTCATGGAAACGAACTCAATGAAAACTGGCGCAATCATTGGCATTTCGGCGTACTACCACGATAGCGCCGCTTGCCTGATCCATAACGGTGAGATTATCGCGGCTGCTCAGGAAGAACGATTCACCAGGAAGAAGCATGATCCTGGATTTCCTCACTGTGCCATCGACTATTGTCTACAAGCAGGAGGGATTCGTCTCAGGGATGTCAGCCATCTGGTGTTTTATGACAAGCCTCTCGTGAAGTTTGAACGCCTTCTGGAAACGTATCTGGCCTTCGCGCCGACCGGTCTTCAATCGTTTCTGGCTGCGATGCCCGTCTGGATGAAAGAGAAGCTCTTCCTGAAGAGCCTTCTGCGAGACGAGTTCCTCAAGCATGGAGAGGGAATGACGAAGAAGGCATTGCCTCCCATGTTGTTCTCTGAACATCACGAGTCGCATGCTGCGTCCGCCTTCTACCCTTCGCCCTACGATTCTGCAGTGGTCCTCTGCATGGATGGAGTCGGCGAGTGGGCGACAACATCTGCCTGGCTGGGCGAAGGCCATACGCTTACCCCTTTGTGGGAAATCCCCTTTCCCCACTCGCTTGGCCTCCTGTATTCAGCGTTCACGTATTACACGGGATTTAAGGTCAATTCCGGTGAATACAAAGTCATGGGTTTGGCGCCCTATGGCGAGCCCACGTATACGAAGGCCATTTTCGAGCATTTGATCGACGTGAAGCCTGACGGCACGTTTCGATTGAACATGGAGTTCTTCAATTATTGTACAGGCCTCACGATGACGGGACGGAAGTTCGATGAGGTGTTCGGTGGCCCACCACGCAAGCCGGAATCAAAGTTGGGGCAGCGCGAAATGGATTTGGCGCGGTCGATTCAGGAGGTCACTGAAGAGGTGGTGCTTCGGTTGGCTCGCGCCCTCCATCAGGAAACGGGTGTGGAAAACCTCTGCTTGGCCGGAGGGGTTGCCCTCAACTGCGTCGGGAACGGTCGAATCTTGCGGGAGGGGCCGCATAAGGGACTCTGGATTCAGCCGGCAGCGGGTGATGCGGGAGGAGCGCTCGGCGCGGCCTTGGCCGTCTGGCATCAGTTCGAAAACAAACCTCGCATATCGGATGGGAAACGCGACAAGATGAAGGGAGCCTACCTGGGGCCTTCCTTCTCGAATGAAGAGATTGAAACGTTTCCCAAATCGAAGGATGCTCCCTACGTGAGGCTTGCCGATACAGCCCTGTTCGAACGAGTGGCCAAGGATCTTGCCGAGGAAAAGGTCGTAGGATGGCTGCAAGGCCGCATGGAATTTGGTCCACGATCGCTCGGCGGGCGAAGCATTCTGGGCGACGCCCGCAGTACAAAAATGCAGTCGATCATGAACCTGAAGATCAAGTATCGTGAGTCGTTTCGACCGTTTGCCCCCTCGGTTCTCCGGGAGCGAGTGTCGGACTACTTTGACCTGCATTCTGACAGTCCGTACATGTTGATCGTGGCTCCGGTGCTTGAGAAGCGCCGGAGCCACGTGACGACGGTGCAAAGGGGGCTGTGGGGTATCGACCTTTTGAACGTCCAACGGTCGGACATTCCTTCTGTGACCCACCTGGACTACTCGGCGAGGGTACAAACGGTCCACGAGGAGACGAACCCTCGTTACCATGCGTTACTGAAGGCGTTTGAAGCGCAAACAGGCTATGCAGTGTTGGTCAATACCTCGTTCAATGTGCGAGGTGAGCCGATCGTCTGTACCCCCGAGGATGCCTATCGTTGCTTTATGCGGACCGAGATGGATGTCCTGGTGTTGGAAAACTGTATCTTGTCGAAGACAGAACAGAAACCGTTAGAAGGGGACACGGACTGGAAAAATGAATTTGCGCTTGACTAGGAGCCTGTCCGACATTGAC
>JAENWB010000185.1:0-6583 GCA_016650275.1 Nitrospiraceae bacterium
GATACGGGCGGGTCGTGCGTGCGCATGTAGCCGAGCGGGCGGTCTCTCGCATCGTCGAGGATCGTGACGCCAATGCAGAGGAGCAAGCGATCCATGAAATCAACGTGGGCACCTATGTGGTCGACGGGGAGTTTCTCTTTAACGCCCTGGAAAAACTCGATCCCAGCAACGCCCAAGGGGAATATTATTTGACAGAGCTCATCCATCTCGCGGTAGAGCAGGGGCGGCCTGTGGCAGCTGTGGTGCTCGACAATCCCGACGAAGGACTTGGCGTGAATACGCGTCGACAGCTCGCCGAGGCTGAGCAGGTGGTGCGGCAGCAGATTCGGGAGCGTTGGCTGGATGCCGGGGTGACGATGATCGATCCAGCCTCAACCTGGATTGACGCCACAGTCATGATAGGGAAAGACACGGTACTCTATCCCAACGTGACGCTCGAAGGGACAACGGTCATTGGGGAAGAGTGTGTGCTCCGTTCCTATACACGACTGACGGATTGCACCGTCGGCAATGGAGTTGAGATTCTCGATCACTGCCTGTTTGCCGATTCGCACATTGAAGACGATGCGCGCCTGGGCCCGTTCGTCCACCTGCGTCCCGGTGTGGTGGTGCGGAAGAAGGCCAGGGTCGGGAACTTTGTCGAGATGAAAAAAACCGATCTGGGCGAAGGGTCGAAGGCGAACCATCTGAGTTACCTCGGGGACACAACGATCGGGAAAGGGGTCAACATCGGCGCCGGCACCATCACCTGTAACTACGACGGTGCACGGAAGTTTCAGACGGTGATCGGGGATGGGGTCTTTCTCGGCAGCGATACGCAGTTGATCGCACCGGTGACGGTGGGGGCGGGAGCCATCATCGCAGCCGGCACCACGGTCACGCAGGATGTGCCGGCGGATGCGTTGGCGATTGCGCGGGTGCCGCAAGTAAATCGTGCGGGCTGGGCCGCTCGCCGGCGGGCGCTCCTTGCAGAGGGGGGCTCTTTGCCGCCCGGTAGCAAGTTGACAAGCCTGAAAGCTGACAAGATTTCGAGTCGATCGAGCAAGCAAGATGTAGAGTCGTCCAAAGGACGATCGCGATGAGAACCTCATTTTGTCAGCATGCCGGCCTGTCAGCCTGGAGCTAATACACTATGTGTGGAATTGTCGGATACGTGGGCGATCAGGAGGCGGTGCCGATTCTGATCGCTGGTCTTGCCAAGCTGGAATATCGAGGCTACGACTCGGCCGGCGTTGCGGTGCTGCAAGGCGACAAAATCGAGATTCGGCGCACGGTCGGCAAACTCTCCAATCTTCAGAAGTCGCTCAAGGAGAAAGAACTCAATGGCACCGTAGGGGTCGGCCACACGCGATGGGCGACGCACGGGAAGCCCTCGGAGCAAAATGCCCACCCGCACCGCTCGAAAGGCTGCGTGCTCGTGCACAACGGCATCATCGAAAACTATCAGCCGTTGAAACAGCAATTACAGAAAGAGGGCTACAAGTTTCATTCGGAAACGGACACGGAAGTCGTGGCGCATCTGATCGACAAATATCTCAAGCAGGGCATGAAGCTGGCTGAGGCGGTACGCGCTGCCACGAAGGACGTGCGAGGGAGTTATGCGCTCGCCGTCATTTCGGAGCAGGAACCGGGGACGATGATCGCGGCGCGCTCAGGATGCCCGCTGGTCGTGGGCACAACCGACAAGGCGTCCTTTGTCGCGTCCGATGTCATGGCGATGCTCGCCCATACCCGTGACGTGACCTACCTCGAAGAGGGCGATGTGGCAGTCGTGACCGCGACGGACATCCAGTTCACTGATATCGAGGGACGTCCTGTTAAACGGGAATTGACGAAGATCACCTGGAATGCCTCCGCGGCGGAGAAGAGCGGATTCCCGCACTTCATGCTGAAGGAGATTCACGAGCAGCCGCAGACGATTCTCGACACGATGCGCGGGCGCTACTCCTATGAGACCGGCGAGGCGGATCTGCCGGATATCGGATTGACGCCGAAAGAGTTTGCCGCCGTTGGCCGGGTCTGGATCGTGGCCTGTGGCACCTCGTGGCACGCGGGACTGGTGGGGAAGTATCTGCTGGAGGAGATGGTCCGTACGCCGGTGCAAGTCGATATCGCCAGCGAATTCCGATACCGAGATCCGCTGGTCGATAAAGACGATCTCTTTATCACGATCTCGCAGTCCGGCGAGACGGCGGACACGCTGGCCGCTGCGCGTGAGGCGAAGGGAAAGGGCGCGCGTGTCGTCTCGGTCGTGAACGTGGTGGGCAGTACACTGGCCCGTGAATCAGATGGCGTCCTCTACACGCATTGCGGGCCTGAGATCAGCGTCGCTTCGACCAAAGCCTTCACCGCGCAGCTCACGGCGCTCTACATGCTAGCGTTGCATTTGGGACGCGTGCGCGGAATCCTGTCTGTCGCGGACGACAAGGCCTGGCTCGATCGCCTGGTCCGGCTTCCGGTATTGGTCGAGCGAGTGCTCAGTCGCGAGGCGGAGATTGTCGCGATTGCCAAACGGTATTACAAGAAGCGGAACTTCTTGTTCTTCGGCCGTGGCATCAACTATCCGATCGCACTCGAAGGCGCTTTGAAGCTGAAAGAAGTGTCCTACATCCATGCGGAAGGCTACGCCGCAGGAGAGATGAAACACGGCCCGATCGCGCTCATCGATAAGGACATGCCGGTAGTGGTGTTGGCACCGAAGGACCGGTTGTACGAAAAGACCCTGAGCAATCTGATGGAAGTGAAGGCCCGGCGGGCGCCGGTCATCGCGTTCGTAGCGGAAGGCGAGCGGGAATTGGGGAAGATCGCCGATGCGGTCTTCACGATTCCCGACACTCATCCACTGCTCTCGCCGATTTTGTTTGCGATTCCACTGCAGCTTTTGGCGTATCATATTGCAGTGCTGCGCGGCGCGGATGTGGATCAGCCGCGGAACTTGGCCAAAAGCGTCACGGTGGAATAACAGGATGTTAAAAATGGCTCCCAGCGGCGTTCTCGGTCGTCCGTCTCCCTGCGACGTACCCCTGAGTGTACGCCTCAGTCGCCGGACTCTCTGCGGCCTTGCTGGAAGACCATTTTGAACATCCTTGAAGAGAGGGAAGGAAAGAGAAACGTGGAGATAACGAAACAAGAAGTTGAGAAGGTTGCGAAGCTGGCCCGGCTGGAGTTGACGGAAATCGAGAAGACGGCGTTTACAAAACAGTTGAGTCAGATCCTCACGCATGTGGAGACATTGAAGCAGTATGATACGGCAGGCGTCGAACCGACGGCGACGGTGCTGGGGCAAGTCAATGTGTTTCGTCCCGATGACGTGCGGCCGTCCCTGTCCGTCGAGCGTGCGGTGGCCAATGCGCCGGAGTCGGCCGACGGGTTCTTTGTGGTTCCAAAAATTATTGAAGATCGACAACCCCTTTAAACGAGGTCCGGATGTTCAGGCAAATGTTGCGGTCGAAAATTCATCGGGCCACGGTGACGGAGTCCTGCCTCGATTACGAAGGCAGTCTGACGATCGACGAGGACCTGATGGAAGCAGCGGGGATTTTGCCCTATGAGGCGATCGTCTGTTCCAATCTGAATAACGGCGAACGCTTCATGACCTATGCGATGGCGGGCACACGCGGTGCGGGTGAGATTATCCTCAATGGGCCGACGGCGCGGAAAGGCGCGGTCCGCGATCAGATTATCATCTTCTGTTACGAGTATTACGCAGAAGAGGAAATCAAACGGCATGCTCCCAAGATCATCCGAGTCAACGAGAAGAACCGAATTGTTGATGGGAAGACGAAGCCCTGATGTCGATTCATAAACTTTCGCTCTACGATCTTCATGAAAAGTTTACTGCCGGCGAAGTCACGGCTTCGGAGATCGTGCGTGCCTATGGATTGCGAATTGGCCAGGTAGAGTCCAAGGTGAAAGCCTACATCACGCAGGTCAAAGACGCAGTGGCGGCGCAAGCCGGCGCGCTCGACGCTTCCTTGAAAGGGTGGCGCAAGACGTCGCCAATGATGGGCATGCCACTGGCGATCAAAGACAATATCTGTACCGAGGGGGTGCTCACTACCTGCGCGTCCCGTATGCTCGGGAACTTCATTCCGCCCTACGATGCGACTGTGATTGCCAAGCTGCGCGCGCAGGGGTATCTGCTCCTCGGGAAGACGAACCTCGATGAGTTTGCGATGGGCTCCTCAACAGAGAATTCCGCCGTTGGACCCAGCCGCAATCCCTGGAATCTGCAGTGTGTGCCGGGTGGATCCAGCGGAGGATCCGCAGCGGCCGTAGCAGCCGACGAATGTGCCGCGGCGTTGGGTTCTGATACCGGTGGGTCGATCCGTCAGCCTGCGGCGTTCTGTGGGGTGGTGGGTCTTAAGCCGACCTATGGGCGGGTTTCTCGGTACGGATTGATCGCCTTTGCCTCCTCGCTCGATCAAATCGGGCCGATTACAAAAGATGTGACGGATGCTGCCTTCCTCCTCGGAGCCATTGCCGGTCACGATCCGTTGGATTCGACATCGGCTGATGTTCCGGTGCCGGACTATCTGAAGGCGCTCAAGAAGAAAGATCTCAAGAAGCTGAAGATCGGTGTGCCGGTCGAGTATTTTGCGGAGGGGTTGGACCCTGAAGTGGAGCAGGCCGTGCGGGCAGCGATTGAAGAATTGAAAAGCTTGGGTGGGGAGATCAAGGAAATTCAGTTGCCGCGGACAGACGCGGCGGTAGCCACCTACTATGTGATCGCCACGGCCGAAGCCAGTTCGAATCTGGCCCGATACGATGGCGTGAAGTTCGGACTTCGCGCCAAAGAGACCAAAGACCTGCTCGAGTTGTATATGAAGACGCGGCAGGAAGGCTTTGGGCCTGAGGTAAAGCGACGAATCATGTTGGGGACCTACGTCCTCAGTGCCGGCTATTACGACGCCTATTATGGCAAGGCGCAGGCGGTGCGAACATTGATTCGTCAAGACTTCGAGGCGGCGTTTCAGGATGTCGATCTCATCGTGACGCCCGTGACACCCACGCCGGCATTCAAGTTTGGCGCGAAGGGCGACGACCCGCTCCAGATGTACTTATCGGACATTTTCACCATTCCAGCGAACCTCGCCGGTGTGCCGGCGATTTCGGTGCCCTGTGGATTCAGTCAGGCCGGGCTTCCCATCGGGCTGCAGTTGATCGGTCGCCCTTTCGAAGAAGAGACGCTCTTGCGAGCGGCCTATGCCTACGAGCAGAGTACGCAATGGCGCACGAAGAAACCGGTGATACGGTAAAACGTGAGGCGTGAAGCGTTAGGGGTAAGGCGAATTGGAAACAAGAAGCTTCATATCCCCTCATGCCTGACGCCTATCGCCTAACGGAGGAAACATGACAATTATAGAAGTGGCCGCGATTCTTGTGGCGGTCGCGTTTGGGGTGCTGGTGGGCTATCTCGTCCCCGTGCTGATTCAGGTTCGCAAGACCGTGGCGGCGTCCGAACAGCTTCTGGCCAAAATGAACAACGACCTGCCGCCGCTGATCGGCGAACTTCGGGCGGTGAGTCACAACGTGAACGATCTGACCGAGCAAGCCCGCAGGGGAGTCGAGCATGCTGCCGTCCTCTTGCATGCGGTCGGGGAAGTGGGGGAATCGGTACAGCACGTGCACGATGTCGTGAAGGGCTCGAGCGGAACGCTGTTGACCAATATGGCGAGCGTGGTAGCCGGATTTAAAGCTGCATCTCAAGTCATGAAGGAGCGGTTTCGAGAAAAAGGAGGGGATCACAATGGCGGATGATCGAGGTTCTTCATCAGCAGTCGTGCTGGCGTTCTTGAGCGGGGCGGCGTTGGGAGTGGTGGCGGCATTGCTGTTGACTCCACAGACCGGACGCGAGTCGCGCGAGCAGTTGCGTGGTTATGCTCGTCGCGCAGAAGGCAATCTCTGCGACCTGGCCGGTCGGGCAGGCGAAGTATTCGAGGATGTTCTGGATGAGGGGAAAGAATTCGTGGACTCGAAGAAGGCGGTCTTGCGCGAGGCGTTCGATGCCGGTCGTGAGGCCATGCGACGCGAGCGTGATGGGTTGCGTGGAGATGACCGCGGCTAAACGATGATGTACGAAGTCGTCATTGGCGTGGAAGTGCATGCGCAGCTGCGGACGAAATCCAAGCTCTTTTGCGGCTGTGGGACGATGTTCGGGCTCACGGCCAATAGCCAGACTTGTCCCCTGTGTTTGGGGTTCCCCGGCACGTTGCCGGTGATCAACCAGGCGGCGGTGGAGATGGCGGTGCGGGCGGGCTTGGCGCTGAATTGTACTATTGCGGCGAACAATCTCTTTGCACGAAAGAACTACTTCTATCCGGATCTGCCCAAGGGCTATCAGATTTCGCAATACGAGGCGCCCATCTGCGAGCATGGCTGGATCGAGATTGCGGCGAGTGAAGGCAACCGGCGTGTCCGTATACGTCGCGCCCATCTGGAGGAAGATGCGGGGAAGAGTGTCCACGTCGCCGGCATGAATGGGAGTCGCGTCGATTTGAATCGGGCGGGAACACCGTTACTGGAAATCGTGACGGAGCCGGACTTGCGGTCGGCCGATGAAGTCGTGGCCTATGTGAAGGGC
>JAENWB010000186.1:0-8263 GCA_016650275.1 Nitrospiraceae bacterium
ACGGGGGAGGTGGCAAGATCGCTTAGTTGGCCAATTATCCGAGATTATGGGTTCGATCGATTCGGGACGCACGCCTTCCAAATTCGGCAGGATGAGATCGGCTTCGGTCAGTTGTTCTGGGGGATAGCTGGTGACCAGCGGTTCAGCGCGCGACGGGCAGGTCTAGCGCGACAGGCGCGATGCGCAAGTCCTTACTCCAACTGTCTCGCCTTTCCCGCCCGTCCCCCCTGTCTCGTGAAGCCACTGTTGCGAACCGCTCTCCGTTGAGCTAGCAGCTTGGCCTTGTTCCCTTCTCGTTGCTGGGGTATTCTCCGCCCTGAACCAGTGAAACGTGTAGCGGAAGACATCGGATGATTGCAGTGAATCTGTCGATCTGACGATCTGATGAATTTCGAACACTCAACAGATCAACAGGTTAGCAGATCGACAAATTCCGAGGAAACAGATCGTCAGATCAACAAATTCCGGAATTCATTCACGAGAAACGAACGACGGGATACGAATCTTTATGACCGACTACGGCGTGCTTGCAAATCTGCTCGTGATCTTCACGGCGTCGATTGCCGTCGTCTTCGTATTCCACCAGTTCCGGCTTCCCTCAATCGCAGGATTCTTGGTCGCCGGCGCGATCATCGGACCCTATGGGTTGAACCTCATCTCGGACATCGGCACGGTCCAAGTGTTGGCGGAGATCGGGATCGTTCTGCTCCTCTTCACCATCGGCATCGAATTCTCGTTGGTGCATTTGGCCTCCATGCGCCGCCTCATGTTTTTGGCCGCGCCGATCCAGGTCGGCGGCGTGCTGTTGATCGCGTGGCTCGGGGCGATTCTCATCGGACTGTCCTGGCAGCAGGGGCTGTTCTGGGGATTCATCTTCTCCCTGAGCAGCACGGCGATCGTGTTGAAGACCTTGGCCGAACGGGGGGACAGCGACTCGATCCATGGCCGCGCCACGATCGGAATTCTCATCTTTCAGGATTTGGCCGTCGTACCCATGATGTTGTTGACGCCGATTCTTGGCGGCCAATCAGATGGAGGCGGGCTGGAGATTCTGCTCACCTTGGGGAAGTCGGTTCTTGTCGTCGTGCTCGTCATTGCTGCCGCCTGGTATCTGGTTCCCAAGGTGCTGGGACATATCGTCCGCAGCCGGAGCCGCGAGCTGTTCTTGCTGACGATCATCGTTTCCTGTCTCGGCATCGCGTGGCTCACCTCGCTCGGCGGTCTCTCGTTGGCGTTGGGCGCGTTCATCGCCGGGTTGGTCATTTCCGAATCGGAGTACAGCCATCAGGCCATGGCCGAAGTGCTGCCGTTCCGCGACAGTTTCAACAGTCTCTTCTTCGTGTCGATCGGCATCCTCATGGACTGGCGGGTTTTATTCGCGCATCCGCTGCCGGTGGTCGGCCTACTAGTGACGATTCTGTTGGTGAAGTTTGTCGCCGGGGCCGGAGCGGTCTTGTTGGCGGAGGTCCCCCCACGTTCGGCGATTATGGTGGGCATTGCCCTGGCCCAGGTTGGAGAGTTTAGTTTCTTGCTGGCGCAGCAAGGGCAGGAGAGCGGTTTCTTGCGAGGTGATCCGTATCAGGTTTTTCTCGCGGTTTCGGTGCTCTCCATGATCGTGACGCCCTTTCTCATGCAGTGGTCGCCGCACCTGGCCCGCCGCGTGGAGGCGTGGCAGCGGCTTCGTCACTGGTTGCCCAGTCGCACCACTGCCCATGTCCTGCAGACTGAAGGGAAACAGATTCGGCTGAAGAACCACGTCATTATTGCGGGGTATGGGTTGAATGGGAGGAATCTCGCCCGCGTCCTCGGCGATACGGAGATCCCGTATCTCGCCTTGGATCTCGACGGGGATACCGTCAGCCGCGAAGCGAACCATGGGGTGCCCGTCTACTACGGCGATGCCACGAATCCGAATGTGTTGCGGCACATGAGGATCGAGGACGCGAAGGTGTTGGTGGTCGCCATTTCGGATCCGTTTATTACCCGGCGGGCAGTGCAGATCGCCAAGGGACTCAACCCCAAACTCCATGTCGTCGTGCGGACTCGCTATCTGCGCGAATTCGAGGAGCTGCACCAGCTCGGCGCGGATGATGTGGTGCCGGAGGAATTCGAAACCTCTATCGAGATCTTTGCCTTGGTGCTGCGCACCTACAACATGCCGCCGGACTTTGTGAGGCAAAAGGCTGAACAAGTTCGCCGTGAAGGGTATGCCTTGCTTCGTCGCAGCGAATTGCCGGAATTCGAGCATCATCTTCGTGGCGGGACCTCGACCGATGCAGAAGTCGAAACCTGCCGCATCGACGACGATTCCCCTGCGCGGGGGAAAACGTTGACAGAGATTGCTCTTCGCCCACGCACGGGCGCTTCGGTGATTGCCTGGACCCGTGCTGGGGTGACGCAAGCGAATCCATCGGAGAAGACTCGGTTGATGGCGGGCGATATCGTGGTGTTACTCGGTTCGCGCGCCCAGATTCGGCAGGCGATGGAGCTGTTAGTGCAGATGGATGCGAAATGAACTACTAAGGCGCAGACGTCGTCATGAGCAGATAGGCCTCCTCCAGTGTTGCCACTTCAACGACGTTGATGTTCCATCGGGTTGCCAGCTGGGAGAGATCCCAGTCAGCCGTGCCTAGTTGCCCGCGAGGCACCAGAATGGTTTTAAACTGTGCGCGGGCGGCCGCTTCGACTTTTATGAGAAGTGCACCCACCGGCTCGATCTGACCGTCCGGCATGATTTTTCCGGTCAGGGCGACGTCTGACTTGATGTCGTCGCCTCGCCAGGCTGCCACGATGCCGACCGCGACGGCGCTGCTGGCGCTCATTCCCTCGGTCAACGCATTGTATGACCGGTTCTTGATCGTGATCACCCACTCTCGCCCGTCCTCTCCCACCGCCTTCGTGGCAGCGGCGACGGCTTGCTTGACGCCTTCTTTCCAATCCTCGCTGACGATTGAACCGCCGCCCAGGTTCATCTCATTGAATTGGACTGTCGGTCCCTCTTGTCGAGGGTCTTTGTCGATTTGAAGCACGATGTAGTGGATGATTCCGGTCTGTCCTCCGGCGAGCACACCCAGTGCCGGAACCGTTGCGAGGCGACGACTGTCGGCTGACCAGAGGGTGAAGGCCTGCGTGCAAAGAATGATCGTCGAGAGCAGGATGATAAGGTAAGGTCTTCTTCGAGTCGCGTTCTTGTCCACCAAGATCCTGACTGCGTTTAACTCTTCCAGCGAAGCGTGACACGTTCTTTGAGCGGATGGTCGAGAGGCTGGCCGGTTTGCACTGACGCGAGGTGCGCAGCTTTCAATTTGTAGTACCACTTGGCCGGCGTATCGGCATCGTCGATGAGCATCAAAGCCGGTTTGTAGCGCAATCCCACCGCCTGGCGTTCCATCGCCTCTCGATCCTGCGTCATGAAAATGTTGGCGAAATAGCGAAAGACGGCTTTGGAAAAAGGAACCCAGCTGAGGCAGTTCCACGCTGCGGCAAAGTCGATGCGGCATTGCTGGTCACTGATCGGCGTGACCGTGGCGCGGCTAGACACGAAGAGCGATCCGCACTGGACGAATTCGAAGCGCTGGTTGGGCAGTACGAAGTCGATGGTCGTCGTCAGCGGCCCACCGTAAAACAGGTTCAGGAGCTTGTACGGTCCGCTGTTTTTTGAGGGAGCGTGCGGCACCATGCGGAAGCCGTTGGGAATCGGTTCAAAGGTCTTGGCCTTTTCGTGCATGCTCGCCTGGGTGCGCCACCAGGAGCTTTGATGCACAAAGGGGCCGTGAGCCGGGTCCATCAAGCCGACGATGCCGTCGTCGATGGTGCAATCCAACAGCGTCGAAATGTGAATCATCCGATAGGGAGACGAGGGGAGCGGCAGCGGCGGCACGTCCGGGATGGTCTGGTTCGGTTGTTGAGGGTCGGGAACGAACACCCACACGTAGCCGTCCTGTTCGCGGCAGGCGTAGGTGGTGATGCCAATTTTGTCGACTTGAATAGGGGAGTTTTCGACCAGCGCAGGAATCCCCCGGCAACGGCCTGCCTGATCGAACTGCCAACCGTGGTAGGCACATTCGACACAGTCGCCGTTCATTTTGCCGAAGGACAGCGGCATCCCGCGATGGGGACAAATATTGCGCATGGCCGCGACCGAACCCTGTGCTGTCTTGCAGACGAGGACCGGGAGGCCCAACAGGATCGTCCCCTTCAGGTTGCCGGGAGCGAGTTCACTGCTGAGACAAGCGGGGTACCAAAAACCGAACAGTGGTGCGTTCTTGGATGGCTTGATCTCGGTGATGAGGTCACTGTTCATGAAAAGAATGGGATGGCAGGTGACATCGGTTCGTCTGGGACTATATCCGGCGTGCTGAGCGGGGTCAAGGTCGTTGCCTTGACAAGAAAAAGAAGCGGAGACTATAGTCAAAATCCCGTCGAATTCAGCAAATTCATGCGAACCGGGCAGGAAAGAGCGTGCCATGACAATTGCGCAGATGGATCCAGCGGTCGCGTTGGCCGACTTACAGACCACCAAGCCTGACAAGGTGACGATTGTGCTGTTGAGCGGCGACATGGACCGAGCGATGGCGGCGTTCATCATCGCCACCGGGGCAGCCGCCATGGGGATGCAGGTGACCGTCTTCTTCACCTTCTGGGGGCTCAATGCCATTCGCCGACAAGGCGCGGCCAGTTCTGCCAAGGACTGGCTTCGTCGGATGTTCGGTCTGCTGAATAAAGGGGGCGCAGACAGCCTTCCGCTCTCGCGGTTTCATTTCTGGGGACTGGGCACGAAGATGATGCAAAAGGTCATGAAGCAGAACCGGATGCCGGGTGTGCCGGAACTCATGGAGACGGCGCTGGACCTCGGGGTTCACTTTATTGCCTGTACGACGACCATGGGGCTGATGGGGATCACGAAAGATACGCTCATCGAGGGCATCGATCAGTTCGCGGGGGTGACCACTTATCTCGCGGAAGCCAAACAGGGCAGTGTGAACTTGTTTATTTAAGGTCGAGGCTAAGGCCTAGGCTAAGCCTTGACCTCAACCTCAGCCTTCATGGAGTTTTTGATGCCACAATCCGATGTGAAGCTCGACACGCTCGGGTACTTTTGTCCGATGCCGATTATCATGACCTTGAAGAAGATCAAGGAATTGACGTTGGGCCAGGTTCTTGAAGTCGTCTCAGACGACGAAGGCATCAAGAAGGACATGCCGGCCTGGTGCGACACGACCGGCCATCAGATGGTCGGGCTTGAAGAAGAACAGACGAAGTCAGGAACGATCTATAAAGCGTTTGTGAAAAAAACGAAGTAACGGCACAGACAGGGACTCAGTGGAGAGAGAGAAGCCGGAGGGATGATGATCAGACCTCCGGCTTCGTTGTTTTGATTCTTGGTGGGGCAGGACGTGGATCGAATCGTCGAATGTGTGCCGAACTTCAGTGAGGGACGAAACCAGACGACGGTGCGTGCGCTGGTGAGTGCCGTGGAGTCCGTGCCAGGGGTCTGGCTGTTGGACCACACGATGGATCGGGATCACCATCGCTCCGTCTTGAGTTTTGCCGGCGAACCGGATGCCGTCGCTGAAGCGGCCTTTCGCGCCATTCGCGTGGCGACCGATCTCATCGATCTTCGGAAGCACAAGGGTGTCCATCCGCGGGTGGGGGCAACGGATGTCGTGCCCTTCGTGCCGGTACAGGGTGCGACGATGCAGGATTGTATTCATCTGGCGAAGCGATTGGGGCAACGGGTGGGGACGGAGCTGGAGATCCCGGTATTCCTCTATGAACAAGCGGCCATGCACTGCGATCATGCCCCGCTCGAATCGGTTCGTCGAGGAGGACTTCAAGGCCTCGCCTTCCGCATGGCCTCCGATCCGGACTGGACACCGGATTTTGGCCCCCCCCGTCTCCATAAGACGGCCGGTGCCATAGTGATCGGCGCGCGACCTTCCTTGGTCGCCTTTAATGTGAATCTCCGCTCAACTGATCTGGCGCTGGCTCGGTCCATCGCAAAGGACATTCGCCAATCGAACGGCGGGTTGCCCCATCTCAAAGCAATCGGGGTGGAGCTGGCCAGTCGTCAGCTGGTTCAGGTCGCCATGAATCTGACTGATTTCATCATCACCCCTATCCATGTCGCGTTTGAAGCGGTCCGAGCCCGCGCAGCCAAGCAAGGCGTGGCGGTAGCGGGAAGCGAAGTGGTCGGGCTTGTGCCCCAGGCGGCGCTGGTTCAGGCCGCCGCGCATAGCTTGGCGCTGGAACAGTTCAATGCAACGCAGGTGCTGGAGACGAGATTGGAGACTCGGCTGTTTGGTGAGCTGGCACGACATGCCCCGTCTCGCGAACAGGAGCCGGTTGATCTGCAAGCGCAATCGCTCGCGGATTTTTTGGACGCTGTGGCCGCGGCGACCCCGATTCCGGCTGGCGGCACGGTCGCGGCCTTGGTGGGCGCTCTCGCGGCCTCGCTGGGGATTATGGGGGCGCGCCTCAGCCGGCAACGAGGAGTGGAACATCGGCTGAGTGAGATTGGTCGGCGGCTTTGCGAGCTGATGCAAGCAGATGGCGAAGCCTATCGGCGATTTCTCCGAGCCGCGAGGCTCGCGAAGACAGACCGGACTCGTCCTGCCGTCTTGTCGTCTGCGCTCCATCTGGCGACGGAGATTCCGCTTGAAATCGCCGAACAGGCAGCGGAGGCCGGAGCCCTTCTTCATGCCTGCTCGGCAGAGGTGAAGCCACGGGTTCGGTCTGATATCACCGTTGGACTGGTGCTGGCGATCGCCGCGGCCGATGCCGGACGTCATACAGTCGCGGAAAACATAAATATTCAACAAAATCAACGTCTTAAATCGTCTCTTCTCGATCGGATTCAGCAAATGACAAACCGTCTTGAGGAACTCAGGGGGCTATGTTACACTGCGCCCCTTGGTCAGGGGCAGGCTGGCACGAGAAAAAAACCTCTACAGGCATCGCCTGGGAAAGTACACAGACGGGAAGAATGGAAATCAAAGTCTTCAATAATAACGTCGAGAAAGCCCTCAAAGTTGCCAAGAAAAAACTCGCGGGGGAAGGACTCTTCCGCGAACTGAAGCGTCGGCGGTTTTACGAGAAACCGAGTGTCAGGAAGAAAGCCAAGGAACGCGAGGCGCAGCGGCGGCGTCAAAAGTGGTTGTCGAAGCGTAAGCCAGAGTAAGCGTCCTTCCACGGGCTCCCCCGTTCGGTTGATCGCATCCCTCTCAAGGCCTTCATATTCCTTCCTCGTCCATGCGCCAGGACCAGATTACTGCTGCGCTCCGAATTGTGAAGCGAGAGATTCGGCAGTGGGAGGAGCCGGTCCTCGGCGTGGTGTCGCGCGAATCGAACCGAGACCCCTTCCGCATCCTCATATCTTGCCTCCTCAGTCTCCGGACCAAAGACAAGACGACACGTGAGGCCAGTGCCAGGTTGTTCGCACTGGCGCATCAACCGGACACGATGCTGACCCTCCCGCTCCAGCAGATCGAACGAGCCATCTATCCCGTCGGGTTCTACCGGACGAAAGCCAAATCCATCCATGCCATTTGCCGTCGCCTTCTGGACGTCTATGGAGGAACGGTTCCCGACTCCATCGAGGAGCTGGTCACTCTGTCAGGGGTCGGCCGGAAAACGGCGAACTTGGTGGTGACGGTCGGCTATGGCAAGCCCGGCATTTGCGTGGATATCCACGTGCATCGGATCAGCAATCGCTGGGGCTACGTTAAAACGAAGACGCCTGAGAAAACAGAAGAAGCGCTACGCCGGAAGCTTCCCAAGCAGCATTGGATTACTTTCAATGATTTGCTTGTCCCCTACGGGCAGAACCTCTGCCAACCAGTCTCGCCTTTCTGCAGCAAGTGCAAACTCATTGAATACTGCGATCGGGTGGGAGTGAAGAGGTCACGTTAGGGGTGAGGCGTGAGGGATAAGGGCGCAAGATCAGCGCGCAGGATGCTCAAAAAGGCCAGACTTCTCACCCGCCCAGCCCTGGCGCGCCGAGACGCGCCTTGTCCCAAGCGAGGCCGTAGGCGAGTCGAAGCCGGAGGCGTACCCTCGGTGGTACGCTGAGGATTTCGATGAGCCGAGAACGAAGTTGGCGGAATTTTTCAGCAGCCTGATGGATTAAGCGCGATGGTAGAAGGGGAGCGCCTGCACCGTCGCGTCGTGACGCGCGCCGTCGATTTCGATGGTGAGGTGAGTGCCGGGGGCTGAAAAGTCCCGGAGTGGGAATGCGAGGGCTATAGGAGTCTTCAGTTGTGGG
>JAENWB010000187.1:0-5146 GCA_016650275.1 Nitrospiraceae bacterium
CACGCCTAACGCCTAACGAGGAATTTAATGGAATCTTTTACGACACTCACCGGGTTAGTCGCGCCACTGGATCGCGTCAATGTCGATACCGATCAAATCATCCCGAAGCAATTTCTGAAGACGATCAAGCGGACCGGGCTCCGCGAAGGCTTGTTCTACGATTGGCGTAAGCAGAAGGACGGGTCACAGGACCCGGCCTTCTTTTTGAATCAACCGCGCTTTCAAGGCGCGACGATTCTCCTGACGCGCGATAACTTCGGGTGCGGATCGTCGCGTGAACATGCCCCCTGGGCGCTCCTCGACCAGGGCTTCCGTTGTGTCATCTCGTCGAGCTTCGCCGACATCTTCTACAACAACTGCTTCCAAAACGGCATGCTGCCTGTCGTGTTGAAGGCCGACGAGGTCCTGGCGATGATGCAAGACGTCCTTGCGACGACCGGGTACCAGCTGACGGTGGACCTCGGAAATCAGACGGTGACCAGCCCGGACGGTACCATCTCTCGCTTCGAGATCGACCCCTTCCGGAAAGACTGTTTGTATCGGGGTCTCGACGCCATTGGATTGACGTTGCAACACGAGGCAACCATCGCCGCCTACGAAACTCGACGGAAGGCCGAGGTTCCCTGGCTATTCGCCGACCTCCAATCGTGAACTGAGGAGATTCCTCCATGAAGTGGCTGTGGCTCCCGAAACTCATACTGACGTTGCTCCTGTTTCTGGGGGCAGCCTATCTCCTTGTCGCCTTCAACTACAGCTACTCCGACGGTAGTCGAGCCGGCTACATTCAGAAATTTTCCAAAAAGGGGTGGGTCTGCAAGACGCATGAAGGGGAGATGGCCATGACCACGGTGCCGGGTGTCGCCCCGGTATTGTGGGCCTTTTCAGTCTGGGATGATAAAGTGGCGTCACAACTCTCGCAGGCCATGGGAAAACGATTGGTCCTGCACTACAAAGAGTATCGCTACCTCCCCACGACTTGCTTCGGAGAGACCGCCTACTACGTTGATCGCTTCGAGGTCACTGAATAAGCTCCCGCCTACTGATCGACCCTAGCATCTAGCCTCTCGCCTGAACATTAGTGATTGCAACAGAGCCGTTCATGGATCATGCGGGTGAAGACGTCCGCCATGGATCGTTCCGGCCAATGGTCTCCCTCGCGACTGGCTGCGAGAACACCACAAGCGCTCACTTCGTTCCAATCACCAACGCCTCAAGGCTGATCCACGTCCATGCCATCACGAACACACCAGACTCGGACGCTGTGGGCCAAGCTGATGAAGGTTGTGCCGCCGCCCAAGCCGAAATGTACGCTCCACGAGCCCCTGGGATCCTCGTCTACCCTCGTCGCCGACCAAAAGACGGGCGACTGGATAACCAGAAACGGATGGCCAGACGGAAGAGCCAGGCCCGGGGGGGCTATGGAGGGATCTACAAGACTGGTCAGCTCTTGGAGAAACGGCAGCCGCCAGCCTTTCTGGCCTCCGACATTTTTTTCGAGGCAAGTGCGCCGGGCCATGTTCCACATAACGCTCGTCGTCTGCGGAGACTTTTCCCAGACCAGGCCGGTTTTTTTATCTAACACCGCGTCGTTGGTGAAGGCCTGTAGGATGACAAACCGCTGTGTTGCCAGCAGAGCTTTGTCTCGGTTCTGGGTAACCTCCGGTAGATCTGACGGTACTCCTTGCGAGCCCGTTGGCGCGTCTCCACTGCCACAGCCTGCCACAAGCAACCCACCGAGCACCAGCGCGCCCAGCGTGACGGTGAGAAACCGTCGTGTCTTCATCACTCCCTCCCTTTGGTGCATTGATGTGGCGCCGACTGCCTGAATGTTGGCCCGTTACACCGGCCCCCAGACATGGAGCAGAATCATCTCTGAGATCCCCCCTCTCGCCCCGTGCCTCCGGCATACGGCCCGTAGTCTGGCCCTGCCACGCTGATGCGTGCTTCAGGGTGACGCCCCCTGAAGATTTTTTGGATGAGAGGCGGTAGGGGGAGCTTTGAGCAGAAGCATGGCGGCCCATTTCAGCACGCTGCTAGATCCACTTCTTCCGTTTGAAAAATCCCAGCATGGCGATCGCGATCGCCACCATCAGCCCGAGCACCAGCGGGTAGCCCCATCCCCATTTAAGCTCCGGCATGTGCTCGAAATTCATCCCGTAGATCCCGACGATGAAGGTCAGCGGCATGAAAATCGTCGTAATGATCGTCAGAACCTTCATTACGGCGTTCAGCCGATAGCTGATGCTCGACAGATAGATATCGAGACTGGCTGAGACCATTTCACGAAGCGTCTCGATGGTATCCACGATCTGAACCACGTGATCGTACACATCGCGGAAGAATACCTTTGTCGATTCCTGTAAGAAGGGGCATTCCGATCGGGAGAGATTGTTCGTCGCTTCACGGAGTGGCCACACCGCCCGCCGCAGAAACAGCAACTGCCGTTTGAGGGCATGAATCTGGCGCAGCGTTTCCGGCTTAGGATCGCTGACCACCAGATCTTGCAGCGCTTCAATCTTCTCGCCTAACGCCTCCAACACAGCGAAGTATTGATCCACAATCGCATCGATCAGTGCATAGAGCAGGGAATCGGCCCCGGATTGCCGTAGGCGTCCCTTATTCCCACGAAGACGATCCCGCACCGGTGTGAAAACGTCGGTTCCGTTTTCCTGGAAGGACAGCACAAAGTTCCGTCCGAGGACCAGACTCACCTGTTCGACGATTATATCCTGTCGATCGGTGACCGAGAGCATCTTCATCACGAGGAACAAGCAGGTCTCATATTCGTCGAGTTTCGGCCGCTGATCGGTGTTGGCAATGTCTTCGAGGAGCAATGGGTGGAGCTGAAATTGCTTCCCAAACGATTCCAGAATGTCCATCTTGTGGACGCCCCCGACATTCACCCAGGTGACGGACTCATCGGTCGGTGGCGCAAGCACATCGAGCGACAGGTCCTGGCGTTCGTCGCAGCGGGCACCGGCGTAGTTGAAAACCGTAATCGTGACCTTGTCCGCTTTTTTCTCGCCGATATGGACAGGGGTGCCCGGGGGAAGCCCCGCCTTTCCGGATCGTTTCTGGACCAGTTTCATCGGTAGTGACCTCGCAGGACCCCCTGCTTGTACGCAGGTTCTCCGAAAGGGTCAAGAGGGCCGTCGACGCCAGTCGCGCCGGCTGCCGTCTTTCCGCTTTGCCGATCCAGCGAGACCTGCTACTCTTTCTGTTCTACCTTGCGAGGATTGCAACATGGAACGAGAATTGGCAGCGTTGGTCGAAGCGGTCCGGAACGCCGGCACGAAGGTGCGTGAACTGGTCAGGGTTGGGTTCGAGGTGCAGACAAAATCAGACCGTTCGCCGGTCACCACTGTGGACCACGAGGTCAACAGAATCCTGCAGGAGATGCAGCGCCGGGAGTTTCCACAGGATGGATGGCTCTCGGAAGAGTCCCCCGACGATCCGGCTCGACTCACCCACGCGCGCGTCTGGATTGTGGACCCCATTGACGGCACAAAGGCCTTGGTGAATCGGATGCCGGAGTTCTGCATTTCTGCCGCGTTGGTCGAACGAGGCGTACCGGTCGTCGCCGCGATCCTCAATCCCTCAACCGACGAACTCTTTACCGCGGTGCGCGGCGACGGACTATTCTTGAACGGCACACGCGTCACCCTCTCGTCCGCGCATGACTTCAATCCCGTGATCATGGTCAGTACGCGGGAATTCCGGAGCGACCGATGGTCGACGCTCGCCGAGACGACTCGGTGCCGCCCCATGTACTCCATCGCTTACGCACTGGCCCTGGTCGCCGCCGGTCGCGTCCAGGCCGTCTTCACCATCGAGCCGGAAAACGAATGGGACCTCGCGGCCGGAGTCCTGCTCATCGAAGAAAGTGGCGGCGCCATCAGCGACGCGGCCGGGAAGCCCTTCGTCTTCAATCAGCCGATGCCGAGGTTTCGTGGCGTCATCGCTGTGGCCGCCACAGCCGACAAGGACCTGCGTGCCAACCTCCAGACCCACGCCGGACATGCCCGCTCGCAACCAGAGAGAAAGCGAGCCGCTCCATGACCGTCGCCCTGTTGGGAACCGGTCTGTTGGGTCGAGCCATCGCCGAACGCCTCCAATCGGTCGGCCACACCGTCACGGTCTATAACCGAACTGTGGCAAAGGCGCTTCCCCTCCAGGCCTGCGGCATCACCGTAGTCACGCGACCGGAGCAAGCGATATACCAAGCTGACTGTGTGGTCCTCATGTTGGCCGATGCGGCGGCGATCCGTGCCGTCCTGCTGACACAAGCCTCATCGGCAGTCCTCCGCGGAAAAACTGTGATCCAGATGGGAACGATCGCTCAGGAAGAGAGTCTGGCCCTACAGGCTGAGATCGAACGATTCGGCGGATTGTATTGCGAAGCGCCAGTGCTAGGAAGCCTTGCCGAAGCACAGGCCGGAACACTCTTCGTCATGGTCGGCGGGACCGAAGGACAGTTTGTCCAGTGGGGTCCGCTGTTCCGTTCGCTGAGTCGGGAACCGCGTCTGGTAGGTCCTGTCGGGCAGGCCGCGTCCCTGAAGCTCGCGCTCAATCAATTAATTGCTGTAGAAATGTCGGGATTCGCACTGAGCCTTGGAGTGGTGCAGCGGGCTGGTATTCCCGTAGACACCTTCATGGCGATCTTGCGGGAGAGCGCCTTGTTCGCCCCGATGTTCGAGAAAAAACTGCCGCGCCTCCTGATGCGGGACTATCAGCATCCGAACTTTTCCACACGTCATCTCTTGAAAGACGTGGAGCTCTTCCTGAAGGA
Organism: Nitrospiraceae bacterium; assembly: GCA_016650275.1. Lineage (GTDB taxonomy): Bacteria > Nitrospirota > Nitrospiria > Nitrospirales > Nitrospiraceae > Palsa-1315. The sequence goes on from JAENWB010000187.1 coordinate 4,790, forward strand.
AGCCTCCGGTTACGCACTGACGTCGAGTAGTCTGGAAGGAATCCGGCCGGTGCTGGAGCGGACCATTGCACAGGGGCTGGGCGACTCCGATTATTCAGCCATCTTCGAGATCATCAACCCGACTCCATAGCCTTCCCCCCCCGCAAGCTTGTTGCCGGTTCACGCGTCCGAGAGGCTCGCGAAGGATCACACTCATTGTTGATATTCATTGTGTAGGACGAAAATACATCTATACTTGGCGTATCGTTGCGACAACAAGCCAACAGTGCCCTGGAACGGACATCGTGCTCCTTCCAGGACTCACGCAATAGGAACAATGCAGAAGTCGGCCCACAAAACCATCGAACCACGTGCCTA
>JAENWB010000188.1:0-8380 GCA_016650275.1 Nitrospiraceae bacterium
GGCTGATTGATCTTCCACTGCGCGCGTCCAACGAGGGGAGTCCGCGACCGCGCGTTGCGCGAGCAACTTGGGCGCACCGAAAACATGAGTGTTTAGATGTCATAGGCTCTTTCATAAATCCTCGCAGGCTGTTCAGAAAGGCCGTCCAGCAAGGCCGCAGCGAGTGAAGGGCCGGAAGCGTACCCTCTGGGGTACGTTGAGGGCCTGAACGATGCGAGAACGAAGCTGGCGGACTTTATCAACAGCCTGCTAGATCGAATACTGAAAGGTCGGTTTGGCCCCGATCGCCTGAGCCAGGACTCCACGGTGCTTGAGTTCCTCAAGAATTTGACGAGTGGCCGCGTCAAAGTCTGCCGGGCCTGACAGCGCGATATCCGTATTGAGCGGAACTTCTTCTGGTGCCTTGCTCATGTGAATGGCGATGACTGGAACCGGGTGGACAAGCGTCCGAATAGCCTGTGCCGCTTCGACATAGGCCATACCGAATGGGTTGGTCGTCGAAACCACGATCAACCCAGTATCGACAAGGAGCCTCGCCACTTCGCCATAGCGGCGAGCCATCTCTGTTGCCTGTCCTCGTTCTCCCTCTGAAAGGTCTGCATCAAGCCCGCGTCGGAGATTCTCTCCGTCGAGCAAGTACGCATGCCGACCGTCTGCCACAAGCCTGGCCTCAATGGTCTTGGCAAGAAAGGACTTCCCCGTATGTCGCCCTCCGGTCACCAACACAATGGCAGCTCGGTGACCATACTGCTGCGCGCGATTCTCGACGCCGACCTCACCCTTCACCCAGGCAAAATCGCGCTGCCGAGCTTCTTCGCGGAGAAACTCCTGATCGTCATGGACCAGTTCTGTCACGATGCCGCCGCCAGCAATGTCATATTCATCCACAAGGACAAATCGGCCCGTCGACTCAAACGAAGCCGAGAGGTCGAATGCGACCGGCGCTTTGGCCCGAATCGTCAGTTCAGCAACCTGATTCCTATTCACTACGCTACTGCCTTGCTGCTGGGCCAGATCCATCGTGTCGATGATCCGGTGAATGGTGGCCACTTCGCAATCCACTTCCTTCGTCGCCACTCTGAGCTGATAGCGCCGCCCCCGTTCCAACGGCTTCCGGCCCAGCCAGAATACATTGGCTCGAAAGGCCGTCGACACCAGCGGGAGTTGTTCCTGATGCGAGGCGATCTCTCCTCGTTCGACAAAGATCTGCTCATCGAGCGTGACACCGACTGATTGGCCTGCATGGCCTTCCACCGGCGGGGGATCGCTATTGAACGCTTCAATAGATTTGACCGTCGCTCGTTTGTTCGACGGTGAGAAAACCAGGGAATCGCCGACCTTCAATCGCCCCGCCGTGACACGTCCGGCGATGATGCGGCGGGCGTCGAACTTGTACACATCCTGAACCGGCAGACGAAGCGGCTGTTCGGATCGTCCCGGCTCCTTCCGAAAGGCACTGAGCGCGTCCAGCACGGTCGGACCGCTATACCACGGCATCTTTTCGCTCCGGTTGGCGATATTATCTCCGAGCTTGGCACTGACCGGAACGATCTGTTGTGGAACCGCCTTGAACTGCCCGAGGAATTCTCGATACTCTTTTTCGATCGCATCGAACACATCCTGCCGATAGCCGACCAGATCCATCTTGTTCACGACGACGGCAAACTGGCTTACGCCCAGAAGCGATAAGAGATAGCCATGTTTCTTGGACTGCTCCTTCACCCCCTCCAAGGCATCGATCAGCAGCAACGCCCCTTCCGCCCGGGCCGCGCCGGAGATCATGTTCTTGAGAAACTCTTTGTGCCCCGGCGCATCGATGATGATGTATTGTCGGCCCTTCCAGGCAAAGAACGTCCGCGCGGTATCGATGGTGATGCCCTGCTCCTGCTCTTCGAGAAAGGCATCGAACAGGAACGCATATTCGAATTCCTTTCCCTGCTGCTGGCAGATGGCTTGGACCTTTTCGATTTTGCCGTCCGGCAATGAGCCAGTGTCGGCATAGAGACGCCCCAGCAAGGTGGACTTCCCGTGGTCCACATGCCCGACGATGACGATGTTCAGATTGTCCGATGGTTTCGAAATTGTTTCTGCCATTCTTAGACCCCAGAATGTTCAAACAGGCAGCCCAGCAAGGCCGCAGGGAAGGAAAAACCGCAGGCGTACCCTCTGGGGCGCACGGTGCGACGAATAAGGAGCACCACGTCTGTGCGCGCCGCCGAGTTGGTGAGGCGGCCGGGTCCCCGTTGAGGATTTTTCCGACCCGAGAACGAAGCTGGATGCCTGTTTCAACATTCTGCCGTTACATGTAGCCGTCTTTGCGAAGCAGCTCCATCCCGCGTCCTTCATCCTGCGCGCGGCCCGATCGCTCTGCCACCGTGGTGTGCCGCAACTCGTCAATAATGTCGTCCACCGACTTCGCCGTCGATTTAATCGGCGTCGTGCAGGGAGCGCAGCCGAGACTGCGGTAGCGGGTCCCGTCCCCTCTATCGAGATAAAGATCGATGAAGGGAATGTTCTCGGACTTGATGTATTCCCAAATATTGAGTTCCGTCCAATCCAACAGAGGGTGAATTCGGATGTGTGTTCCGGGAGGAAAGGTTGTCTTGAATTGATCCCAGAGTTCGGGCGGCTGATCACGGAAATCCCAATCGCCATGTTTGTCACGGGGCGAGAAGTAGCGTTCCTTGGCCCTCGTCCCTTCCTCGTCTGCCCGCACACCGAGGATGATGCCCGTATAGCCTCTTTGTTCGATCAGTTGTTTGAGTCCATTGGTTTTCAAAGCCGTACAGCAGGTAACGCGGCCTAGCGTATGATTCATCCCGGCCGCAAGCGCTTCCTTATTTTGTCCAACGACCAAATTGAGGCCCCACTCGCGGGCCACTCGATCTCGATATTCGATCATGGCGGGGATCTTGTAACTCGTGTCGACATGCAGAAGCGGGAACGGGACATGGCCGAAATAAGCTTTTCTGGCCAACCACAACAGTACGGTCGAATCCTTCCCCATCGACCACAACATGGCCAGGTTGTCAAAATGCTTATAGGCTTCCCGGAGAATGTACACGCTCTGGTCTTCTAATTGACGAAGATGTTGCACAGGCTCAATCCTCTCGTGTGGTCAATGAGTTCGGCCGGCCACGCCTGTACCAACCGGCTGCTGAGTCAGTTCCTCTAACTTTCGTGCCGCCGCTCCCTCTTCGAGCGCTCGACGAGCAAGTGGGACGCATGACGCCCATGTCGCCCCTTTCCCTGCGGCGTACAGAATGAGCGCCGCGTTCATCAACACCCAGTTACAGGGCCCGCCCTGCAACTGATTGTGGAGGATCCGTCGGAGCAGTTCCGCTTCCTTGTCTCGCTGGTTCGACGGGAAGCCTGCCATGTCGCGCGATGTCCCCAGCGGCAATCCGACATCTTTTGACGCGAACGAGAGGGGTGTAATTCGCTCGTCCCGCAATTCTAAAACCCTTGTGAGGGCAGCAATCGACAGCTCCGGATCGCCTTCAACGCCACTGACCACCAGAGCCCTCGGGCAGCCCAACATCCGTAACACTTCAGCGGTCTTTTCAAAGTGGGGAGGGTGGGACAGGCCGACGACCTGCGACGCGGCACGAGCCGGGTTTAAAAGCCTCGCAATCGGATGAAAGACATTCCGTGCCCCCAGCTCTTGTCGCATCTCTAAAAACCGATAGATCGGAGGATGGTAGAGGGCGATATCGAGATAGGCGAATCCATGCCGTGTCACCGCCTCTGCCGCCACTTTCGGCTCCATGTCGATGGGCAGGCCCAAGGCCTTGAACACCCCGGCATTCCCTGCGCGACCAGGAATCCCGTCATATCCATGCATCAAGACCGACGCGCCTGCCGACGAAGCCACGATGGCGGCGGCCGCCAGGGCATGGAAGGTTTCTTGTTTCCCCGCGTAGCTCGGCAGATCCACGACGCCAAGATCTCGCGGGATCGGCACAGGCACCACATAGGAGCGCGCGGCCGCGGTCATCGAGGCCAGTTCGGTGACGGACTCCATCTTGATCCGCATGGCTATGAGAAAGGCTCCCACCTGCGCTGGCGTAGCGTCTCCTTCAATGAGCGCCTTCATCGCCCGTTTTGCTTCGTCCCAGGTGAGATCCTTGGCAGCCCTTGACCCCTTGGCGATTTTTCCGATAAATTCCTGCATCGACATCAGGAGGCCTTGTGTAACCCGCACTCCGTCTTGGTAAAGTTTTTCCACCGTCCCGCGCGGGGGTCTTCGCCGGGCATCACTGGGCTCGTGCAATAGGTGCAGCCGATACTCGGATAGTTGCGGTCATGCAACTCGTTGTAAGGAACTTCGTGGACACGAATGTAGGTCCAGATATCCTCCCACGTCCACTTCGCGAGCGGATTGACTTTGACCAGCTGAAACTTCTGATCCCATTCGATCAGTTGCGCATGGGCTCTCGTGGGAGACTGGTCTCGCCTGATCCCGGTAATCCATGCGTCGAATCCTTTGAGCACTCGAGTAAGCGGCTCCACTTTGCGCATCTCACAACATTGGTCGGGCTGGCGCGTCCATAACGCGTCGCCATACTGAATGGCCTGTTGGTCCGTCGTGAGCAACGACTTCACCTGTATGACCTGCTGCGGTTGCAACCCATACCGCTCAATTACACGATCGCGCGTGGCATAGGTCTCGGGAAATAGAAACTCCGTGTCGAGATAGAAGAGCGGCACCGATGGATTGATGCGGTGGACCATGTCCACAAGCACGACGTCCTCCGCCCCAAAACTGCAGGCGAGCACGATCTTCGGCGCGTAACGCTCGACCACAGCCGCCACGACTTCCTGTGGCTGCTTCGCCTCGAACGACTCACCCCAGACGGTGAGTTCCTCAGCAGAGGCTGAATGTTCTGTGTTCTCCACGCGAGCCCCTCTCTCCTTCCACACTTTCCACAGGAGAGGCACCAGGGTCGGTCATCTGCGCCCATCGAGCGAGCACATTCCCGTCGTGCGCGCTCCGGGAGCACAGACCGACCTGGTGCCGCTCCTGACTCACTCCACTTTTTCGACCAGAATCCGATAATGCGCCGCGGCGGCTTCGAGTGGTTCCTGCAGCAACAACTTATGCCCGTCGTTTTTCAAACTCATAGGCACGTTCTTAATGGGTTCACCCGCATCAAGCCAGACTTCCAACCGTTCCCCCGCATCCATCATCTCCAGTTTCAGCTTGGTCTTCACATAATTCAGCGGACAGGCCACCCCGCGCAAATCGTAGACCGGCGCGCCGGATGGAGCAGGCGCGGTTGCAGAAGCGACAACCGGCTTGACCGCAGGCGTCGCGCTGGTCGTGGGCACCGCTGCCTTGCCCACCGGTGCTAATTTTAAATCTTTGCCCATCTGCTCCGTGGCGGTACGACAGGCTTCGACGAAACCCTTAGCAAAGACCATCTTTTCACGGGCTGATTCACCCGTTGTCTCCTTGGGTCCTAAATCGCCGACCCGCTTCCTCAATTCCCGATACATTCCAGGAACGATGCCCTTTTGTGCGATCCGGCTGTCAAATTCGATGAAGGTTTCTGCGTCTGTCGAAGGTTCAAGTCCTTCCGTCACAAGCAAGGCTTTAGCAGCGGCCAGCACCGCGCGATAGGACTTGTTTACCGAGACGGAATACTGATGGTTATCGACAAGGAGCTTCGCCTGATAGAGTTCTTGATCGGCTTCGAGAATGCCGTTCTCGATCATTTCAAGCGCGCCACCCGCGCACTCGCCAGGCCCGAGATCCTCCAAGACAAATTCTTCTTCGCCTTCCCAGTCGTAGTAGAACGTCGAATCATCTTGAAAGGACGGAACGATGGTGTAAGGGATCAACTCATCCTTGAGTTTGACCTTGCCGACACGATCGATGAAGGCCGGCAGCCCTTCGCCGGAGAGGCGGTCACGACGATACACGTCGATCAAGTGCGTGATCGCCACCGACACACTCTTGGCCGGTAACTTGACTACCATCTGTCCGATCTTCGCCGTCCCGTTGACCCTCCCGCCCAAATGCAACTCATAGAAGGGCGCGACATGCTCGCCAATGCGTTTCCCCACTCCATGCAATCCGATCGTGGCGATGTGGTGCTGGGCACAGGAATTGTGGCATCCGCTGATCTTGACACTGACATCCTTCAGATCCTCGGAAACCCGCCCCGCCGGGAATACCTCTGCCAACGCTCGCGCGAGCCCCTTTGAGGACGTGATCCCCAAGCCACACGTGTCGGTACCGGGACAGGCGATAATGTCTTCGACCAATTCGGCACCGGGATCGGCCAAACCCTGTGAAGCAAGATCGGCATAGAGGTCGGCGATGCGCGGCTCCGGCACCCATCGAATGATCATGTTTTGATTGATCGTCGTCCGAATGTTGCCATTGGAGTAGCGATCAGCAAGGTCGGCAATGAGAAGCATCTGCTCTGCCGTGAGATCGCCCATGAATAGCTTGACCACTGCGGCGACATAGCCGTCTTGCTTCTGACGCACGACATTGGTGCGTCGCCACATCTCAAACGGCGTCTCCACTCGCGCACCCTGGGCATGACCATTGGTCTGTACCGCCGTCTGCTTCGATCCATTCGACGTCGGCATGATTAAGGGAATCGGGTCATCCGGATACGATAGTAACTTGATTGGTTCATGGGTCGGACGGGCATGCCCCATCGACACGTAGGCCTCTTCCCAGCGGCGTTTAAACTCCTCGAAGCCTAGCTTATCGATCACAAACTTCATCCGGGCCTTCGTGCGATTTTTTCGATTGCCCAAGGTGTCGAAGACCCGAATCACTGCTTCCACGCTCGGGATGAGTTCATCCATCGGGGTAAACTCCCGTAGCACCTGCGCGAGCCGAGGGGCTGAACCGAGGCCGCCGCCTGCGACCATTCGAAAGCCGATGGCTCCATCCGCACGCTTCGCTGCGAGAAGCCCGATATCGTGAATCGGCGTGAGCGCGCAGTCCTGCTTGCAACCGGAGAAGGCAATTTTGAATTTGCGGGGGAGGCTCTGGTTGAGCGGATTCCGCAAGAGGTGGAGCGCGACGGTTTTCGCATACGGCGTCACGTCGAACACTTCCCCCTGGCAGATCCCGGCAAGGTGACAAGCCGTCACATTGCGAACCGTGTTGGCGCAAGCCTCTCTGGTAGTCACGCCGACTTCAGCCAGCCCTCGCATGATGGTCGACACATCCTGTAATTCAACAAAATGTAGTTGGATATCCTGGCGCGTGGTCACATGCCCGACACCGGTGGCATATTGCTCGGCCAATTCCGCAATCCGGCGAAGCTGATTCGCCGTGAGTCCGCCGAAGGGGATCTTGATCCGGACCATCTGGACACCGGCTTGCCGTTGGCCGTAAATGCCGTACTGGAGACGGAAGGGCCTGAACAGATCGCTCGAGACATCGCCGGAAACCATGCGCATCGCCTCAGCCTCGAAAGTCTCGATCTCCTCGATAATGGCAGGAGGAATGGGCTCTGTCTTTATGGGAACCGGACTGAGAGGTATGCGACTCATAGGTGACCTCAAATGTGGTACATCAACGACCGCTCTTGATCGAGCACTCGTTGCTGCCCGGCTAATTCTTCCACGCGTATGGCCTCGAGCACATGGCGCTCCGCTTGATAGACCTGCTCCCAAACCTTCCCGAGAAGTAGTTCCGGTTTGCTGAGTCGTCGCACTGGTGCACGGCCAGCTCCGCCGCTCGGAGGTGCAAGCGGACCATCGAGCGCCTCGAGGATCTCGACGACCGATACCTCGGACGGTTTCTTCAATAGCACGTACCCCCCTTGGGCTCCTCGAAGGCTCGACACAAGACCGGCCTTCTTCATTCCATGGAGGACCTGTTCAAGAAAGCGAGCAGGGATGGCTTGTCGACGTGCAATTGATTTCGCTTGGACAGGCGCTGTCCCGAGCTGCATCGCTAAATCGACAGCGGCCATGATTCCATAGGTTGCTCTGAGCGATACCTTCATACACGAGTATTCCGATAGGAATTAAAATATACACCCGTTTAATACACCCGGAGAGACTCTGCTGTCAAGCCACCTCTCTTTGAGGTCCCGAATACGCAGGCTTGGAGAATTTCTCCTGTACTGACCAGGATCGTATCGGTAGAGAGATTTGAGGCTCATTCATATCATACCGGTTGCGCAAAATGGGCACGGCACGGAATCAAGAATGTCTCGATCAATACATCGATCCTCACTCACTGAAACAAAACCGCTCGTCCGGCCAGAAAAGACCATCCTATTCCCTGTGCTCGAGCCAACAAGAACTACCCCTCTATATTTTCCTCATTGACATCAAATTGGCCCTGGGCAATAATCCGCACCACTTCTTCGCTCTTCTCGTGGGTCGTTCATGTCGCTTA
>JAENWB010000189.1:0-17851 GCA_016650275.1 Nitrospiraceae bacterium
ACCCCCTTCTTCATGGCGCGCTGCAAAGGCCGCAATAGCCTGCAAGACTTGGTGCGCCACGTCCACTGCCGCGGCGCCATCTTCGCCCGACACCACCGGCCTCGTGCCAGTGCCGGCAGCGTGAAGAAACGATGCGATTTGGAGCTTCAACGGTTCTTCGTCTCCACCCTGCAACTGCTCGACCTCGACGATCGGCCGCTCTTCAGCCTTAGCCGTACGTCGACAAATCATCCCTTGCCGCGTCTGAAAATCGATCGACAGATAGTTATCCCGTTGGAAGAGGCGGAGCCGGCGCATCTTATTCATCGACACGCGACTGGAGGTCAGGTTCGCCACGCAGCCGCTCTTGAACTGAATGCGGGCGTTGGCAATATCGATCGAGGAGGACAAGACCGCCACTCCCGCTGCGCGCACCTCTTCGACGGGACCGGGATTCAGGGACAGCACGAGATCCAGATCGTGAATCATCAGATCCAAGATCACATCCACGTCCGTCCCCCGTTCACTGAAACTGCTGAGACGGTGACATTCGATGAACACAGGCCTCCCGATATGGGGACGCATCAGCGCCATCACCGGATTGAACCGTTCGCTGTGGCCGACCTGTAAACAACAGCTCCGCTGTTTGGCCAGCTGTACCAACTCCTGCGCCTCTCCGGGCGTTACGGCAATCGGCTTTTCGACCAACACATGTTTGCCCGCCTGCAGACATGCTTTTGCGACGGCATAGTGCCCTGACGTGGGCACCGCCACACTGACGACATCGACATGCGCCAACAATTCATCAGCCGTACGATAGACACGCGCCCCATGTCGATCTGCGACTATCTGCGCACGCTCGGCCGACTGATCCGCCACGCCGACGAGTTGCGCCCCGGGCAAGGAGGCATAGATGCGCGCATGGTGCTGACCGAGATGTCCGACGCCGATGACGCCTGCCCTAAGCGGTGTCATGTTCCAGGCTCATTTCCTACTCGGTTTGAGTTTCGTGATCCCGACGATAGCTATCCGAGCAGCCCGGGCCTTGTCCAACACGATCTCGCGATCCAATAGGACGGTGCGTCCGGCCTCGATCGCCAACACGGAGGCCTTGACCGACGCCATCACCTCGATGGTCCGAGGTCCCACGGCCGGGAGATCGAACCGCAAATCCTGCTGCGGCTTCGATCGCTTGACCACCACCGCCCCCGCCTTGGCCAAATCGCCGCCGCGCTTGATGGCTCCGTCGGTACCCTCGACCGCCTCGACCGCCACGACCACGCGATCTTTGATCACGACACACTGCCCGATATCGAGACGCCCGATGTCATACGCCACTTCCCACCCGTAGCGGATATCCTCCCACTCTTTCTCTGATGGGGCTCGCGCGGTCAACGTCCCTTCTTCTGCGAGGATCCCCTCAAGCCCGAAGGTCGACTCGCAGATGGCAATCCCTTCTCGTTCAAGCTCCTTCGCCAATTCACGCAGAATGTCGTCGTCTTTCCGGAGCGCCAACCGTGTTGCCAACGCCAAGGTGCGAAAATCAGGCCGCAGGGTGGTAAACATATGGGTCTTCTTGATCCCGCCCAACATCACGGCCAGGTGGACCTTGTCTTCCTTGAAGGCCTTGATCAGCTTATTGAGTTGGCCGATCTTGATCCAATGGATCCGGTCCACATGGGAAGCCAACTCCGGCTCCGTCTCGCCTTCATGCGCCACAGCCGACACGTGATAGCCGAGCTTCCTGGCATTATCCGCGAAGATGATCGGGAACCGGCCGTTGCCGGCAATCAACCCGATCCGCTCGCCATCGGCGACGTGAGGCCGCGATACCACGGCGCTCACTCCTCATCCTCTTGACCTTTGTCTACCGACCGGCAGATGCCACGCTTCGTTCCCTCCAGAAACCCCACGACCGTCATCACATCTGGTTGGTCTCCAAACTCGACCTTGGCGAACTTGGCTGCTTCAGCGGTTCGATGCCCCGATCGGAAGAGCATATCGTAGGCTCGTTTCAGTACTGAAATCCTATCAGTCGAAAACCCCTGGCGGCGCAACCCCACCGAATTGAGGCCATACATCCGCGCACGATAGCCGCCTGCAGCCCGCATGAAGGGCGGGAGATCCTGCCCGAGAGCGCAACAGCCCCCAACCATGGAGTACGACCCGATCCGCACATGTTGATGAATACCGGTCAGTCCCCCGATAATGGCATAGTCACCGATGGTGATGTGACCGGCTAAACTGGCAGCATTGGCCAGAATAAGATGGCTGCCGAGCCGGCAATCATGCGCCACATGGACATAGGCCATCAGAAAATTCTTCGACCCGATCGATGTCACCCCTCCGCCTTGTACGGTCGCGCGATTGACCGTGACATATTCCCGAATAATGTTGTCATCGCCGATCACTACCTTGGTGGGTTCCCCCTTATATCCGAGGTGCTGAGGCGGTCCGCCGATCGAGGCAAAGGGATGCAACTCATTCCGCTCACCAATCTCAGTCCACCCGTCGACCGTCACATGAGACAACAGTCTGGTTCCTTTTCCGATCGTGACATGCTCGCCGATCAGGCAAAACGGCCCGACCTCCACATCATCGGCAAGACTCGCCTTGGGATGAATGATCGCTGTTGAATGAATCTGCACTCTTAACCTCCCGTGAGACGAAATTTGTAACTCGTTATTTGTGAACCGCACGTAGGGTGCCGGCCACATTGCTTTTCGTTTCACGCTTCACGTTTCACGTCTTTTTCCTCGGTCACCATCGCAGTCACTTCGGCTTCACAAACGGGCTCCTCCTCGACAAACGCCTTACCCTGCATCTTCCAGAACGGAGTCCGCTTCTTGACCACGTCGATCTCGAACCGTAACTGATCGCCGGGCACGACCGGTCTTCGGAACTTCGCGCCATCGATACCGGTCAAATACACCACCGGACGCGCTGCCTGCCCCATCGACTTCAGCGCCAGAATCGCGCCGACTTGAGACATGGCTTCGAGAATCAACACTCCCGGCATGACCGGTCGTCCAGGGAAATGCCCTTGAAAGAAGGGTTCATTGATCGTCACATTCTTGATCCCTACGATCCGCCTGTCGGGGTCCAGCTCCAGCACGCGATCGACGAGGAGAAAGGGATACCGGTGAGGCAAAAGAGACTGAATTTCGGCTTGTTCCATCACGGACATCGGCGGAACCTCCTCATAGGCAAGACTTCGGTTATGTGCATGCTCAGGCCCTGGCGCGTGAAGCGCGAGACATAGACAGATTGGATTCCCACCTTGCCTCGCCCATCCTGCGCGTCTCGTTCGGCTACCCTGCGGGGAGTGTACTCCTGTTGTCCCAGACATGCAGGCTAGTGAAGTTCTGGCATATCAAAATCGTTTTCCCACAGCCTGCTAAAAATACTCCCTCCAAGCTCGCTCGGTATTTCCTCAGGGATGGGGGCTGATGGATCTTCCACTGCGCGTCATCCCAATCCCACATTTCACTTTCAAGGGTAGCCTGGTTGATCCTCGATTGCGCGCGTCGAACGAGCACATTCTTATCGTGCGCGTTCCGCGAGCAGGAGGACGACCAGGCTGCCCACCCCCTCCTCTGCTACTTATTCAGTCGATCGAACTCCTTCACTACCTGATCGGTCAGGTCCAACGCAGGCTGATGATAGATCACGATCTTCATTGCTGCCTCGACCCCCTTGTCGATGATCGCGACGTACCCGTTCTTTTCCCCCACGGCTTGCGCGGCTGCTTGCACTTTTCTAGAGTATTCCGCCACCATTTCACGCTGCTTCTGTTGAATCTCGCGATTGAAGTCGCTTAGACGACGTTGATAGGCCTCCAACTTGGCCTGGAACTGACCTTGCTTCTCTTGTTTCACGCTGTCGGTCAACTTCCCGTCTTGAATCGCCTGTTGCAATTCCTTCAGTTCTTGATCGTCGGCATTGATGATTTTTTGCCTGGTCATGGAGTAGGCCTTGAGTTCTTCCAAGGCCCGCTTGCCGGCCTTGGACTGCTCGATGACCACTTGTTGGTCCATCACCGCAACCTTGAAGGTTTCAGCCGACAACCCCGGCGACACCATCGCCAACCACAATGCCGCTACACCGATCAGACTGGTCACTCTTGGTCGTTCCATCGAATCCTCCTCTGGCTCCTCAAGGTCTGACTCATACGAGACGGGTAAGACGAGCGGGAAAAGCACGACTTGAAGTTCGAAGTTCCAAACACTTCAGCCTTCAGTCCGCCTCACCAGTCCCGCTATTCTCGCGAGTCTCGCTCCTCGCGCCGGTTACGGATATTCACGATTAAATTCATCGATGACCTGACCGGTAATATCGAGTCCTGGCTCGCTATATAAGGTGGGGCCGCCTTTCCCCTTATCCATGACGACCTGTAATCCGAGGCGCTTTGATACTTTCCCCACAACGAGTCCCACCTTCTCACGGAATCCTTCGAGCACGTCTTTCTGCTTTTCCTGAACTTCCCGGTTCATGTCGCCGGCTTTCTGCTGATACTCCGCCACCCGACGTCGAAACTGCTCTTCGCGCTCCCGTTTCGCAGTCGCACTCAACACACTGGCCTGCCTCCCAAAATCTTCTTCCATGCGGCGGAGCTCTTTCTCATCCATCTCGATCAGCGCCTGGCGATTCTTAGAGAATGCGCTCAAGGAATCCAGGGCCTTCTTGCCGGTGTTCGTCTCGTTCAGGACACGGGCCGGATCGACGACTCCCAACTTCCCCTCGACTTTGGCCCCACCGGCAGCACAGCCGGAAACAGCGAGGAGCGCCATCAACAGACCTCCTGTGCAGAACACCGTTCGAATGACGACACCCATCTTGATCACACCGCTACCTCACAATCATGGTCAACAACTTGCTCCATTAGAACAGAGAACCGATGGTAAACTCGAAAGCCCCTTTGGCTTCTCCTGGGTTGGGATCGATATTAATCCCGTACGCGGCACGGAGAGGTCCAAAGGGTGAAATCCATCGCCCTTCTAATCCAACCGTTTTCCGCAACTTAGACGAGAGAGGTTCATCGTCGGCAAAGCCTTTCCCGTAGTCAAAGAAGATCACCCCGTTCAATTTGGCATCAGCGGAAATCGTAAAGATAAAATCGTTATTAAAGATCAACTGTTTGGTTGCGCCGAGCAGAGAATTGCTGGTGGTCACAGGCCCCGCGCGCCCGAACTTGAACCCGCGTATCGTATTGATGCCGCCGACAAAATATCGCTCGGTCAACGGGATGAGATTCCCTTCGATGCCGACTGCAGCGCCATAGCGAGCGCGAACCGAAACCCGCGTATCGAAAGGCAGCGGCACATATTTAATAACATCGAGATAATACTTGTAGAAGTTATTGCTTCCACCCAGATAGGGCGTCCCCAAGTCGAAGCCCGCAACGGCTCGCCAACCGGTGCGGGGATCCATATGAAAGTCTCTCGTGTCGCGAGCCATCGAGGTCCGGAACCCGGTCGTCGACTGATTCCCAAGTTGACTACACACAAGAGGAAATCGATCCGGGCAAATCCCCGCCTGCGGATTTTTATAATTCAACTCCTCCGCAAACAGGCTCACGTTCCCGGAGACATATTCAGAGAGCCACCGACCAAACGTCACACTGCCGCCTGATTTCGTCTCAAAATAGGTGATGTAGTTCGTCGCGGTGCGGTAGACGTCCAACTGCAATGAGGTCAAGGAGTCGTTCAACGCGGGGTTCCGAAACGTGATCAACCCTATGGTCCGTTGCTGGCCCAACTGACCACGAATACGTCCCATCCAGCCATTCCCACCGAGGTTTCCTTCCGTAACATCGGCAATCGCGACTAACTGGTCTAACGTGCTGAATCCGCCGCCGATGCTGAACTGGCCGGTCGGCTTTTCTTTCACGCGAACATTCAGATCGACCTTATCCACACTCACCTGCGCCGGAAGGATTTCTACCGTCTCAAAGAAGTTCAAATTATTGAGACGCTGAAAGCTCCGCTTCAACGCGGGGGTATCGATGACATCCTGTTCATCGATACGGATTTCACGACGAATCACATTGTCTTTGGTCTTCTCGTTCCCATTGATGTTGATCTGACGGACCCGCATCATCTCCCCTTCCTTGATGGTCAGAATGATGGTTGCGGTCCGGTCCTCCATGTTTGGGTTCACATTGGGCGAGACATCGGCAAATGAATAGCCCCTGCTCCCATAAAGATCGTTCAACCGCGTAATCTCGTCACGGAGTTTCTGACGCTGAAAAATTTCCCCCTCCTTCATCTTGAGCCCCTGGCGAAGCTCCGGATCTTCGAACACCGTATTCCCGCGGAATCCGATTTCGCCGATGGTAAACGGCTCCCCCTCCGTCACCGCATACGTCACGACAAACCATTTCTTGTCGTCGCTGAGCTCCACAGTCGGCATCCCGACTCGGGCATTTAAATAGCCTTTGTTGAGCAAGACCTCTTTGATCCGCTCGACATCGTTGTTCATTTCTTCCCGTTTCAAGACGCCGGCATCCGAGAGAAACGACGGCAACTTCAACTGTGTGATTAGACCGTGCCAGGGAATCCATTCCCGCGTCGCCATCACCTTGAACATCTCGTTTTTCGTCGCCGTGTGCAGGCCGTCAAAATTGACCGTTTTGACACGCGCCTTGTCCCCTTCTTTCACGAAAAACGTCAGGCGCTTCCGATCCTCGTCCAAGGTCTGCACGACCGGAATCACCTGGCAATTGAAATAGCCGTCCCCCTGGTAGGCCAGGCGAATCTTCTCCGCACTCTCTTTGACCTGCTGCTGATCGAGATAGGCTTGGCTCTTGATCGTGATCTTTTCTTTGAGCTTATCGTCGCTGAGCTCTTTATTCCCGTCGAACACGATCTCGGTAATAAACGGTTTCTCGCGGACCAGATAGGCCAGGGCCACCCCGCCCGCTCCCGATTCCGTCTCCACCTGCACATCTTCAAAGAACCCGGTTTCGTAAAGTATTTTGATTTGTCCACGGACATTCTCAGGGGTGTAGGGATCGCCCGGCTTTAACGTCAATCGGCCGGCAATCGCCGGTAGCTCGATCCGCTTGTTCCCGCGAATCTCAATCTTTGTGACTTTAACCCCGGCCTGTTCCGCAACAGCCGCAAGCACCGGTAGCACGCCGCAGGTCAGCAGGGTGACGAACACCATGACAAAGAGCCAACGAGGCGCGGCTGACCAGCAAGTTCCCCTCACCGGATCTGCGTTCCATAAGAAAATGCGGAAGATAATGCCGGCACCATGGGTAACCCTAACATTGGCCGTGACCGTGCACCTCTAGCCCAATCACACACACCACACATCAGGGGCGCATATGAAGATGGCGGCAGAGGAGGTTCCTGACGTGAGAGACCTGGGTGGTCAGCGCAAACATATCCCTCACGGCAACATGCGTGTAAAACTTCTGGATTATATTGGGCAAGTATTTGAATGTAAAGCAGATAACCAAGATTATTCTCACAGGGTTCTCGTAAAATGGCGGGGCGGGGCGCGTCAGCTGCGAAGAGCGCGACTCGCGTGACGGGTGAGACGGACAACGGTTCGAGGTTCGAAGTTCGAAGTTTTCGGAATTTCGAACCAAGAATTTCGAACTTCGAGTCGCGCTTTTCCCGCCAGTCTCGCTCGTCTCGCTTGAGCAAAACATCTGCACGTGCCTTCCTTGACATAGCCTACCCCATCACATAGTATCGAATCATGTCACGCTTCGAAGTGCGCAAAGCCGTGATTCCTGCCGCAGGCCTTGGTACTCGCTTCCTCCCCGCGACAAAAGCGTCTCCCAAAGAAATGTTGCCGCTCGTCGACAAACCGCTGATTCAATATGCGGTAGAAGAAGCGGTTGCCTCCGGAATCGAAGACATTATCATCATCACCGGACGGGGCAAACGCGCGATCGAGGATCATTTCGACCGCTCCGTCGAGTTAGAAGAAAATCTCAAGGGGAGCGGCAGAGCGCAACTTCTGAGCCAGATGCGGCACATCTCCACGCTCGCAAATTTCTGCTACGTCCGTCAGTCGGTGGCCCTCGGACTTGGTCATGCGGTCCTCTGCGCCCAACGGTTGATCGGTGACGAACCCTTTGCGGTCATTCTCGGCGATGAAATCATCGATGCCCCGGTCCCTGGCCTCGCACAACTCATTCATGCCTACAAGAAACGACACGGTGCGGTCCTCGGCGTGCAGGAAGTGCCCCATCATGAAGTCAACCGGTATGGGATCGTGTCGCCCCGACACGTCTCAGCAGGGTTACATCGAGTGGAGGGCCTCATTGAGAAACCCTCACCGGCCGAAGCCCCGTCCAATCTGGCGGTCATCGGTCGCTACGTTCTGCCGCCGGAGATTTTCCCCATCCTGCGAAAGACCCAGCCCGGTAAAAATGGCGAGATCCAATTGACCGACGCACTTCGGGAGTTGGCAAAGAAGTCCCCGATGTATGCGCTGGAGATACAGGGACAGCGATATGACGCAGGGGACAAGTTAGGATTTCTCATTGCAACCGTCGAATTCGCACTTAAAAATCCCTCTCTTGGACCGGACTTCGGCGACTATCTGCAAAATCGGATGAGGCCTTCCGGAGAACGCCGCACCGCACGATCGCGCAAAGCCAGCAGGACGGCAGGTTGATTTGGTTTATCTGGTTTGTTTTGTTCATTTGGTTGGTGTAGTTCAACCAAACAAACCAAATAGACCGAAGAAACAACAGAAACCAGTCATACAACACTGAGACCACACTGATGAACGACCCGATCGAACAAGACTTGCAGCCACCCCAGAACGTCGAAATCCCCGACCAGCTTCCGCTGTTGCCGGTCCGGGACATCGTCGTCTTTCCCTACATGGTCCTCCCCTTGTTTGTCGGGCGGGAGATGTCGATCAAAGCGATTGAAGCCGCGTTAGCCGGCAATCGAATGATCTTCCTGGCGACGCAAAAGGCCTTGGACGTCGAGAATCCCTCACCGGAGGATATTCATGCCATCGGCACGGTCGGCATCATCATGCGGATGCTGAGATTGCCCGACGAACGCATCAAAATTCTCGTGCAGGGGCTCTCGAAAGCCAAGATCGCGGGCTATATTCAGACGGAGCCCTACTATTCCGTGCGTATCAACAAATTCACCGAACACAAGTCGGCAAGTGCCGCCCTTGAAACCGAAGCCGCCATGCGGACTGTCAAGGAACAGATCGAACGAATGGTGAGTCTCGGCAAAATCTTGATCCCTGACGTGATGATCGTCATCGAGAATCTCGAAGATCCCGGACGTCTTGCCGACATGGTGGCATCCAATCTTGGTCTCAAGGTCGAGGTCACCCAGGCAGTCCTGGAGGTCATCGATCCGATCAAGCGCCTCCGGCGCGTCAGCGAGATTCTCGGCAAGGAGATCGAAGTCCTCTCCATGCAACAGAAGATTCAAGCGCAAGCCAAGGGGGAGATGGACAAGACTCAACGAGAATACTTTCTGCGCGAACAACTCAAAGCTATCCAAAAAGAACTGGGCGAGCTCGACGAGCGCGCGGAGGAAATCACCGAGTTTCGCAAGCGGATCGCCGAATTGAAGATGCCGGAGAAGGTGCTGAAAGAAACCGAAAAGCAGCTCAAACGCCTTGAGAAAATGCATCCGGACACCGCCGAGTCTGCGACCGTCAGGACCTACATCGAGTGGATCGTGGAACTGCCCTGGTCCAAGAGCTCCAAGGACAACCTCGACCTCAAGGCTGCCGCCAAAGTGCTCAACGAGGACCACTACGATCTGGAGAAGGTGAAGGAACGTATCCTTGAGTATCTCGCCGTGCGGAAGCTCAAAGACAAAATGAAGGGGCCGATTCTCTGCTTCGTCGGGCCGCCCGGAGTCGGGAAGACCTCGCTCGGAAAATCGATCGCTCGCGCGCTCGGTCGTGAGTTTGTCCGCATCAGTCTCGGCGGCGTCCGTGATGAAGCCGAGATCCGTGGTCATCGACGTACCTATGTCGGCGCGCTCCCCGGCCGCATCATTCAAGGCATGAAACAAGCCGGCACCAACAACCCGGTCTTCATGCTGGACGAAGTCGACAAGGTCGGGATGGATTTTCGTGGCGATCCCTCGGCAGCCTTGCTCGAAGTACTCGACCCGGAACAGAACAACTCGTTCACGGATCACTACCTGGGCGTACCCTTCGACCTGACCGAAGTGATGTTCATTACGACGGCGAATTTGATCGACCCCATTTTGCCCGCCTTACGCGACCGGATGGAAGTGATCGGGATTCCCGGCTATACCGAAGAAGAAAAGTTAGGCATCGCCCAGAAATACCTGATCCCTCGGCAACTCAACGAACACGGTATCACCGAGAAACATGTCCGTATCGTCGAGCCGGCGGTGCGTCAAATCATCGCCAACTATACGCGTGAAGCCGGCGTCCGGAACCTTGAGCGCGAAATCGCCAACGTCATGCGCAAGGTGGCGAAGAAAGTGGCGGAAGGCAAAGGCGTAGGGTTCCCCGTCAATCCCGCCAACCTGCACAAGTATCTCGGCGTCCCCAAGTTCGTGCCCGAAGAGGAATTGGAGACAGATGAGATCGGCGTGGCTACCGGGTTAGCCTGGACGGAGTCCGGCGGTGATGTCCTCTACATCGAGGCCACGGCGATGAAGGGCAAGGGGCAATTGACCCTCACCGGCCAACTGGGTGACGTCATGAAGGAATCCGCGCAGGCAGCCTTGAGCTACGTCCGGTCGCGCGAGCGCACCCTCGGCATCAATCCCGATGTGTTCACCACACAAGACCTCCATATCCACGTACCGGCCGGGGCAATTCCCAAGGACGGGCCTTCGGCGGGCATTACCATGGCCATCGCCATTGCATCGACGTTGTCGCAAATCCCGGTACGCCGCGACCTGGCGATGACAGGCGAGATCACGCTCCGAGGCCGCGTCCTCCCCATCGGAGGATTGAAGGAAAAACTTTTGGCGGCCAAACGGGCCAAACTCACCACTGTGATTCTTCCAAAACGCAACAAAAAGGATCTCGACGAAATTCCCAAACACATTTTGAAGGGTCTCCACCTCGTCTTTGCCGACACGATGGATGATGTGATGAAGGTGGCTCTCCGGCGAGACTCGAAATCTCCACGTCCAACGGGCAAGGCCCGCACGCCGCAGGCAGACTCCATAAAACACGCCACGCGCACGAAAACAAGGCGAGCCGCTCGCTCCCTGCCGGTGCATGCAACCACCACGGCCACGCCCCCCCTGCAACTCCACTAGCAGGATGCTGAAAAAGTTCTCCAGAGGCTGTGACGCGTGAAACGCGGGGACCGGCAGGTTTCTCTTGTATATTTGGTTTGTTTGGTTGAACTAGGCTAACCAGATGAACAAAACAAACCAGATGAACCAGATCAACCCGTCCCGCCAGTCTTACTCGGCTATCCTGCAGGGGCCTGGACTCGTCATCTCCGATCTGCTGGTCGTTGAGTTCCAAATCACTCACAATGGTTTATCAGGAACCTACTAGTATGGCGTCCACGGTCCGCACGAAGGCCCGTCCCACGATCCACGAATTCGATCTCATTCGATCCCTCCACCGACGCCATGGCCGCCGTACTCCCTCGGTGATTCAAGGGATCGGCGACGATGCTGCCGTCATCATCCCACGGGCCGGCCAATGGATGGTGCTGACGACCGACCTCTTAACAGAAGGTATCCACTTCGACCTCCAAACCGCCACAATGGCTGATATCGGCTTCCGTGCCGCAGCGGCAAATCTCAGTGACATCGCGGCGATGGGAGGCACTCCACAGCATTTACTCGTCGCTTTGGCCATTCCCCGCACCGGCACCAGCCATCATGTGCATCAGCTCTACCGAGGGATGATGGCCGCCTGCCGCCCGCACCACGTAGGACTCATCGGCGGAGATACATCGGCTTCGAGCGGCGGATGGTTTCTCAGCGTAACGCTGACCGGGACCGTCCCTCCACGCAAGGCTCTGTTTCGGGGCGGTGCAGGAATCGGAGATTTTCTCTACGTGACCGGCACAATCGGCGACGCATTAGCCGGTCTGAGACTCTTGAACGAACCACCGCCCCGTACGAAACACCACCTACGCACCGCTGCTCTCTCGGCCAGACACCGGCAATTTCTGATCGGACGGCACCTGCGTCCAACCGCGCGCGTCGCGGAAGGCCAGTGGCTCAGTACCCATCGCTTCGCGACCTCCGCGATTGATATTTCAGACGGCCTCTCCGGTGACCTCCGCCACATCTGCGAGGAAAGCCATGTCGGAGCGGATCTCGATCTGGGTGCCCTCCCGCTATCGCCGGCCTTCCGTGCCTATGCCGCATCTCGGACGCTCGACCCTGTGGACCTCGCGCTGACCGGAGGCGAGGATTATGAATTACTCTTTACCGTGTCACCACATCACCGCACGCGACTCGAACGGACAGCCCTCAAGCGAGGATTCTCCCTGACCTGCATTGGAGAAATTCACCCCCTTCGCTTCGGGATACAGGCCATGCCTTCTCACGGACGGCGTCACCGGTTGTCAAACACCAGTTACGAACATTTCGCGTAACCAGCTTCACCCACGAAGGCCATGGCCACGATCCCTTCATTTCGGTCGCTGCTGAAACAGGTCCTCCATCTGCGGGAATCGCCACAGCGAACGGCACTGGCCTTCGCCATCGGGGTCTTCATTGGCTTTTCCCCGGCCTACGGATTACACACCGTCATGGTGCTCTTCTGCGCCTGGGCATTGGGCCTCAACTTTCTCGCACTCATGGTAGGAGCCTTTCTCAACAATCCTTGGACCGTGGTCCCTATCCTCGGTGCCACCTACTGGGTCGGTGCGCTCTTGCTCGGCCGCAGGGACAGCCCCTCCTTCGACTGGCATGACCTGAGTTTTGGCGCGATCTATGATCAAATCATGCCCTACGCCATGCCCTTCTTTCTTGGCGGATTTGTCTTGAGCCTCCTCGGCGCGGCGCTCGCCTACCCACTCGCCTACTACTTCGTGGCCAAACATCGGCAGTCACACCCACCGGAGCAGCCAGAGCCATTGCCGCCCCCTCAAGATGTACGCTAAGATGATCGCTCGCCATGTCTGAATTCGGTCATCAATTTAATGCTCCGTATGATGGGTCGGCGCTGATCGCCGATCCGATCCACCAATACGTCTCCTTCACCGTACCTTTCTCCACTGCAAACCCGCACGAACAAACGGAAAAGGACCTGATCGACTCCCCCTGGGTTCAACGGCTCCGGTACATCTATCAACTCCAGAGCGCCCGGTGGGTGTACCCCTCGGCGGAACACACCCGCTTCGTCCACTCACTCGGCACCATGCACGTGGCAGGCCGCTTTGCACGGCATCTCTACCCGTTTCTCAAGAAAGCAGTCAAGGAGGTCCCGTCGGCGAACTACGTCGAAGAATTTCTCCGCGTCACGGCGCTCGTGCACGACATCGGCCACGGCCCCTTCTGCCATTTCTTCGACGACAACTACTTGCACGCCTTCCATGCCAGTCACGAAAAACTCGGGCAGATCATCATCCGCGACCATCTCGGTCCGATCATCCGCAAGATCCGGCGCAGCCCGTCCGGTCCCTTCGCCAAAGGCGAGGAACTTAACCCCGATCAAATCGCGCATGTGATTCTCAAGGAAAAGAACAAAGACAACTCCCGCATTCCACGATGGCTGAACATGCTCCAGCCGGTCATTTCCGGCAGCTATACCGCAGACAACCTCGACTATGTCCTGCGCGACTCCTATATGTGCGGCGTGGCGGTCGGCCCGGTCGATCTATCCAGACTCATTCACTACACGATCATCACGGACAAGGGATTTACCATTCATAAGACAGGCCTTCCTGCCCTACAAATGTTCCTCAATACCCGCATGTATCTCTATTCCAACGTCTACTATCATCGGACCACGCGCGCGATCGACATCCATCTCCGTGACATTTTCGGCGACACCATGAAGCTCCTGTTTCCCCACGATCCTCGCAAGAAGATGGACGAGTACCTGACGCTGACCGACTGGTCCTTGCTTGAACAGGTACGGGGATGGAAGACCTCACGCCATGCCACCGAGCGGCGCCTGGGAGCAGAATGGCAGCGGATTCTCGTCCGCGACGTAAAATGGAAGATGGCCTACAGCGCCGTGCTCAAGGAAAAGGGCCAGGAACGCGGCATGGACTTCCCCAGCCACGTACATTTCGAAGAACAGATTAAAAAAGAATTACCGGCGCGGCTTAAAAAAGTGGAGTTCCGTGTCGACATGGCGCCGATCGACCCACGGCCAGATCCAAAAGACCGGCGCGGCAACCCCCTCTATGTGTATGACCCCGGCACCAAAGGCATCTCCACTGACCCATTAGAAGAATTCCTCGACCTGCTGCCTACCCGCTTGGTCCAATTCCGCGTCTATACCCTCGACCACCAGCACGACGAAGCCCTCTCGCGCGCCACCGCCACGGTCCTCAATAAGACGCCGTCGAGCCTCGAGTCGAATTTCTAGCAGGATGCTGAAAAAGTCCGCCAGCTTCGTTCTCGGTTCATTGAAATCCTCAACGTACCCCCGAGGGTACGCCTCCGGTTTCAACTCGCCTGCGGCCTTGCTGGACGGCCATTTTGAGCATCCTGAACGGTGCTTCCCTGCTGTCCTAGAGGGATCTTCGAATTTCCACCATGCCTCAGTAAGTTTCTCAGCAACTTGCTAGATTTTGCTGACAGCCTGCCGCTTTGCTGCAATACTGCTGGTACCACGTCAATGGTGCGGCACCATCTGCACGGAGGACGGTCATGCGAACACTCGTCAGACTACTATTCCTGGGGCTTTGCATAGTATTCGGCAGCGCTGTCCAGGCGCAGATGCCGCTTGGTGGACAGAACCAAGCCGACATCCTCAAACTGCTCGGTGAATTGCCGCCAGACACGATGACGAAGGTTGAGGCCTTGGGTAAGATTCTTCAGCAGGATCTGAAAGAAGGGAAGTTGACCGAAGCACAACTACACGAGGAACTGATGTCGGGTACTCTCGAACAAAAGCTGCGGGGACTCAACCCCGAAGCCGGCCACCTGCTCGATGATATCGCCGATTCGATGAAGAACCACCCCAACGCCGAGGGCCTACCGAATCTATTGAATGGCATAGTGGGGGGTGGTCACTAAAAACGGGGGCGAGCAGTGTCGGACGGCTTCGCTTCCGTGCCTCTCGGAGCGGCCCTTCCGGGCTCAGCCGAGCGGAACCCTCCTGGAATTCCTTCACCTGCGATCTGACGATCGCAGGGCTTCAGTCAGTTCCAGCTTTCCTTCCCCGCCGCGTCCGCAAGGGGCACTATGGAAATCGCGTGAGCGGTTGAGCTTGGCACACCTGCGTTCTTTGACTATTCCCTGACTGGAACAGCTTCTGGAGTCGGCGCGGTTTCAGGAGTGGGAATCGTCGCAGTAGGAGGAGTCGTTGCACCGTTCTTGAACGGCAGATCGAGCAGCGAATAGGGGTTCACGCGGGCGCCGTTGAGTTTGACGCCCCAATGGAGATGCGGACCGGTCGCGCGGCCGGTCGCTCCCACCTTGCCGATGATTTGCCCCGCTGTGACCAGATCTCCGTCTTTGACCAACACCTCCGACAGGTGGAAATACATCGTATAGAACCCCAAGCCATGGTCGATGAAGACGCCTTTGCCGGAAAAAAAATGATTGACGGTGATGCGGACAATCCCGTCGTTTGTCGCCGCGACATCGGCCCCCATCGGCGCGCCGATATCCTCTCCATTGTGCGGATTGCGCGGTTTGCCGTTCATGATCCGCACGCTGCCGAAAATGCCGGTACGCTTGCCATTCACTGGTTCTCTGAAGTTGCTGTGCCATAATTTCAGCCGCGAGTTCTCTGCGAGCGCCTGCTTGATCTGCTCCTGCTCGGTCTTCCACCGTGCCACACTCTTCTCATCCAGATCGACCGTCTCTTTCGGCACCTTCAAATGCTCGACAGAAAACTTCTCTTTGGCCACCAAGACATTAAAGCTCAACTGCTTCGCCTGTTCGCCCTGCTTCACTTCCACAGCGAGTTCATAGGCCCCCGGTTCGTCCTGCATGTCGATCCCGAGCAACCCGATATAGCCGGCCGGCTCCCCAGGTCTGAACTCCCGGAAAAATGGAATCGTCCGCTTCAGAAACGTCCCTTTCACTTCCGTCGCCTGCTCTTCGCCGTTTACCTTGACCACCAGCACCTGCCCCTGCTTGCCGCTGTATTGCCCATCGAGGCCCTTCGATGCAGGAAGCGTATTGGGAAACAACTCGACGGGGAACACGCTGGACAGCAACACGACAGCCGTAATCACCGTTCGGTCCAGTCGTGAGATCCGCAATTGCGCCTGTTTGAGAGCGGTCAGCATCATCGGTAGAACCGTAGCCCCGCCACCTGCGAGAGCAACTCGTCCACACGCCGATTCACGGCGCTGAAGGGGTCCATACAGAGAATCGTTTCTTCCCAGTAGCCATTGAGCTTCAGATAGGTCCAGTCGACCGTATAGGATCGATTCTTCGCACGGGCAAACCGGATGAAATCGCCACGGACCTTCGCCCTCGTAGTCTGTGGCGGAGTCGACATGGCCCGCTGCACTGCTTCCTCCTCCACCACCCGTTCGATCAGCCCCCGGGACTCCATCAGATAATACAACCCGCGCGTCCGTTTGACGTCATGAAATTGAAGGTCGAGTAGGAACACTCGTGGATCGTCCCAGCTGCAACCCTTTTTGTCGATATAGGACTGGATAAGATAGCGCTTGGTCACCCAATCGATTTCGCGCACGAGCTGCATCGGGTCCTCTTCGAGCTTAT
This sequence comes from Nitrospiraceae bacterium, assembly GCA_016650275.1. Taxonomy (GTDB): domain Bacteria; phylum Nitrospirota; class Nitrospiria; order Nitrospirales; family Nitrospiraceae; genus Palsa-1315. The sequence continues at coordinate 16,803 of JAENWB010000189.1, forward strand.
CCAACACCATGGCCCATCGTTGCCACACATCGTCGAGTATTGGATCGTGCTCCTGTTGGGCCAAATATTCCTGCGCTCGATCCAGATAGACCCGCTGAACTTCCACCGCCGTCATCTGGCGACCATCGTCCAGTTTAATCTTGCGCCTCAAGGTGGGATCGCGCGATACCTCCCGAATGGCTTTTACTGGGTCCTCGAACTCCATCCCTTGGACTGCGTACCCCTCCTCGATCATGGATAGCACCAACGACGCCGTGCCGACTTTCAAATAGGTCACGAACTCCGACATGTTGGAATCCCCGACGATGATGTGGAGCCGCCGGTAGCGTTCCGCATCGGCGTGCGGCTCGTCTCTGGTATTGATAATGCTGCGCGAGGAGGTCGTCGAGGAAGAGGTCTTCTCGTGAATGTGTTGCGCGCGTTGCGAGATGAAGTACTGTGGCTTGCCGGATACTTTGAGCACCTTTCCCGCTCCGCTATAGACCTGCCGAGTGACGAAAAATGGAATGAGTTGCTCCGTGACTTTCCAAAAATCGACGTCGCGGCGCATGAGGAAGTTTTCATGGCACCCGTAGGTGTTGCCGAGCGAATCCGTATTGTTCTTAAAAATGTAGATTTCCCCGGACAGACCTTCTTCTCGCAATCGTTCTTCCGCTGCCGGCAGACAGGCTTCAAGAAGTCGCTCACCGGCCTTATCGTGGATGACGAGATCAAGAATGTTGTCGCACTCGGGTGTGGAATACTCAGGATGACAGCCTGTGTCTTGGTAAAACCGAGCCCCATTCACCAGAAAAGCGTTGGAGGGCCAACTGTTCGGGATGAGACCTTCAAAAATATACCCCAGCACCTTCTCCATCGGTAGATAGACCCGACCGTTCGGAGAAAAGATGAGACCGTACTCATTCTCCAAACCGAAGATCCGTCGTCTCAGGGGGGCGGGTTGCAGCATGTGCGTATACACAGAATACCAGCCGGCCCTGTCTTCTTCAACAGAAGGACACGATCCGCCGATGAAGAGGGCCTATCAGCCTATAGAAAAACTATGCTGG
>JAENWB010000190.1:0-7365 GCA_016650275.1 Nitrospiraceae bacterium
AGCCGTTTCGTCCAGGAATTCGAACGTGTCGCGCCAGCCCTTGCCACGGAGCGGAAAATCCTTCCGCAACGGATAGCCTTCGGTGAAATCGTCCGGCAGGAGGATCCGGCGGAGATCCGGATGGTGCCGGAAACGGATTCCCATCATGTCGTAGACTTCGCGCTCCATGAAGTCCGCGCCTTTCCAGAGATCCGTCAAGGAATCCACGATGCAATCCGACTCCGGCACCCTGGTCTTGAGCCGGATGCGCTGGTGTTTCTTGATCGAGTAGAACTCGTACACGACTTCAAACCGTTCTTCGTCATCGGGCCAGTCGACCGAACTCACATGCACGATGTAGTCGAAGTCCATAGACGGGTCGTCGTGAAGGAATTGTGCGACTTCATGGAGTCGGTCCCGCGTCACAGTCACCGCAAGATCGCTACGCCATTCGACGGCTTTGATGAAGCCGGTGGCAAAGTTTTCTTGGAGTCGGCTGGCCAGTTGCTGCAAGGACATCGATCGAGACCTATATTTTAAGGCTGGGCTTGACCTGATCCGGTTGTTTCAGGAACACGCGTTTCAGCATGATGCGTTCTTGTAACTTGAGGATGCCGTCAAAGAGGGCCTCCGGTGTTGGAGGGCACCCTGGTACATAGATATCGACCGGCACAAAGCGATCGACACCTTGGACGACGCTATAACTGTCGTAGATATTCCCTGACGTGGCGCAAGATCCCATTGCAATGACATATTTCGGCTCGGGCATCTGATCGTAAAGTTTCCGGATGACGGGGGCCATCCGCCGGCAGACGGTACCGGCCACGATCATCAGATCGGACTGGCGCGGTGAGGCCCTGAAGACACCGGCACCATAGCGGTCCATATCGTACCGTGACGAGACTGCGGCGATCATTTCGATCGCGCAGCATGCCAGGCCAAATGTCATGGGCCACAGTGACCCCTTGCGAGCCCAGTTGACGGCTTTTTCCACCGTGGTGGTGACGATGTCGGGCGTGGCGTCCTTATCATGACGACCAATTTGAATCAGTCCCATTCCAGAGCTCCCTTGCGCCAAGCATAGACATAGGCCACCAAAAACAATCCGATGAAGACCAGCATTTCAATCAACCCGATGAACTCGATCTTGGTGAAAACCACTGCCCAGGGATACAGAAAGATGACCTCGATATCGAAAATAACGAAGAGCATTGCGAAAATGTAATACCGAACCGGGAAGGGCATTCGAGCATCCGAGAACGGCTCCGATCCGCACTCATAGGTAGTCAGCTTCTCCGGTTCTGGATATTTCGGCTGGACTAGATAACTGAGGACCAGCGTTGCCACGCTGAACACCAGCACCACGATAATAAACAGCAGAATCGGAAAGTACCTGCTCAGGTACTCAAGGAGTAACTCAGAACCGCTCATAGGGCTGACCTTTCAACACCTTGAGATACAAGGAGAACGGGATCTTATCCCCTGGATTACGGGGATAGCAAGGGTCCAAAGGACCTGCTGGATTGACCCAAAAGTCCTAGGCTCTGTTGCGTTAATAGGCATCGCCGGCGCGAGTGAGAAGCCTGGGTGTTGGGACGTCTATGCGAGGGGCTGCAGGGGCTAGGCTCAATCAGAATACGAACCTGTTCTACTCACGGATTTTTGTTGTCTGCTTGATATGGCATATTTATGAGGGGTTATTCGCTCTGTGGGTGGGTGCCATGCGACCTGATGGCATGCGCAGGTGGGAGGGCGGCACTTCGTCAATGTAATCCCATTCAGGCTCCAGCGCCGAGAAGGCCTTGGCCTTCTTGCGTCGGTGAATCTGGGTTTCGATGCGAGGACGATCTGGGCGTCGAGCGTCGTGGATTGGAGGCTGGTTAGGCACCATGATGTTCCCTATCTGTGAGAAATCGTTCTCCGGATCACCATAACATCGGCTGAATTGGCGGGTCAACAAGGGCAAGGCCTCAATACTCTTGACAATATAGGACTATTTGCTATGGTTTTGACAGCACTACTTGCCTCACATGAAGGATAACTACCATGGCTAACTATTCAATGAAATGTGTCGTTTCTCTCATGGTCTGGACCTTGGCCACCCCGTTCCTTCCTCAGGCCTGGGCAGCAGACGACCTCAATGCGGTCCGATTCGGAGAACCGGCCTTGGCCTATTCGTCCGGCTCCATCCAGCGATCAACTCCACAAGATGGGTTCGTGAATGTGATTACCGGTGACAATCAGACGACCGGAGATCACATGATATTGGGAAGCCGGGATGTCCTCTACCTCCGACTGAAAAATCCCGGCGATGTCGCGCCGGGAGATCTTTTCACGATCTACAGACGAGCGCACAAAGTATTCCATCCCACCACCGGTCAATACCTGGGTCATTTGGTCAATCGACTCGCGGTGGTTCAGGTGAGCCAAATAGACAAGGCCCTGACCACTGTTCAGATCATGCAAGCCTACGCAGCTGTATCGCCGGGTGACCCGGTGATGAAGTTCGTACTTCCGACTGATGAGGGAGCCGCGGTTGACCAGCCTTCCGTCGGCGATGTAGAGGGACGGGTTGTGGATTTCCAATCCAACATGGGGATTATGAACCTTGTGTCGCAAAGAAATATCGTCTATCTGGACCGGGGACGGGAAGACGGGATCAGGACTGGGGATCGAATGGACGTGGTTCGGTCCGGAGGGAGCCTTCCTCAACGGGTCGTGGGAGAATTGAAAATCCTGTCCATGGAAGACCGGACCGCCACGGCGCTGATCACAAAATCGATTTCCCGCATTCTCAAGGGCGATCGCTTCAGGGTCAAGGGTCATGCTCCTGAGGCCATGCCGATCTCTCAAGCGCTCCAGCAGTCTCTGGATGTCTCCCCTGCGTTGGCTACGACTCCAAGCAAGTTCCAAGTCCAGAATGTTGGGAGCGAAACTCGAATCAGCCTCAGTGATTTGATGAAGCAGCTTCGGTTTGAGTCGGGCGAAGCCACGATCAAGTCCGAGGGTTATCAGGTGCTCGATGAACTGATTGCGTATCTCAAGACCGCTGCCGGCGATCGGTTGATTCGAGTCGAGGGCCATGCGGATAACATGGAAATCGGTCCCTCGCTCAAGTCGCTCTACCAGACGAACTGGGACTTGTCGAAAGCTCGGGCCGGAGGCGTCCTCCGCTACTTGACCGAGAAGGGCGGGATCGATTCTGCGAAACTGTCGTCGGTCGGTTATGGCGATACGAAGCCGATCGCCGGCAATGCGACGGAAATGGGTCGACAGAAGAACCGTCGTGTGGACATCGTGCTCTATTCGCCCGAGTCGGCCAAGGAGCAGTCTGAGCCAGAGGCGAAGCCAATTGAGACCGGCGATAACGGATACAGCTTGTCCCGTCTCAGCTCAGAGGAACCCGGAGCTTCGACTTCCTCAGTAGACGCGACGATTCCAGCGGCTCCAGCGAGCCCGTCCCTGGTGGAGCCCTCATCTGTCCCTGCAGATCCTATTCCGGCGACGATTCCGGCATCAGGTGATCAGAAAAAATCAGATCAGAACCCCGCTGCTCCGGTCGTCCCGCCAGAGTAAATTCATTCAGTATCGTGCGGAGGGTTGACGATTTACCGTCAGCCCTCCCCGGCTCCCCGCCAGAACGTTTTCGTTCTTTCTCTCTCGTTGTTCCCCCTTTTCCCATGCTGCTACAATGCCGCATGGTTTCGACGCAAGCAGCCTCTCCACGCACAGAGCCAGAAGCCCTATTTGCAGATGTCATTGTCCCGCGGCATCTGGCAGGTCCGTTCACCTACACCGTGCCCTTGTCGCTGCGACACACGCTGCGTATTGGGTATCGAGTGCTCGTGCCCTTCGGACGATCGATCCTCCAAGGAGCTGTGATCGCCCTCTCACACGTTCTGCCTCAGGGTCTTGATCGAACACGTCTCAAGGAGATTAGCTCGGTGCTCCCCGAGGGGGCCGCAACATATGTGTCCTCGAATCTGTTCCAACTTTCACGGCAGGTGGCCGAACAATATGTCGCGCCATGGGGACAATGTCTCAGGCTGGTGCTGCCTCCGGCACCTAACCCACGAGCCCAGGTCAGCCACTACGAACTGACGGAGCAAGGGCGGGCCGCACTTGCGGCCCGCGAACCTTCCTCAGTGAAGGCGCGAGCACTTCTCGCACGTCTTGGGAAAACACCGTTAGGACTTCGCCGGTCGTCTCGCAGTCCTGGCCCTGCCGAATTGTTGCACGATCTCAAAGCTCGTGGATGGGTGGTGGAAGTCCAGGACCGGCCGTCTGCCTCGGCGGCGCCTCTCCCTCTCGCCCGATCTTCCAGACAGCCGAACCAGGGCAATTCCGGCATGGCACCGCTTATTCCTGACCCAGCAATGTCTTGGGCGGATCCACTGTTCGAGGCGCTGAGAGCCCAAGGACCCACTCGGGTTCTGGTGCAGGCGCCTTGGACAGATCGATTGGGCCTGTTGCAGCAAGCCGTTCGCCTGGTGCTCGACCGTAGACAGACGGTCCTCATCATTGTTGGCGAAGCGGAACGGGCCCAATGGGTTACAGGCTTGATTCGTGATGACGAGTCAGGCATCTCCCCGGTCTGTTTCCATAGCGGTCTTTCAGACCAGGTGAAAGCTGAGATGTGGGATCAGATTCATCGGCAGATCGTTCGAGTGGTCGTGGGGACCCGTTCATCCATCTTTCTCCCATTGACTGCCATCGGGGCGATTTGGGTCGAGGGAGAAGAAGATGCCGCGCTCAAAGAACCACAAGAACCACGCTACCATGCACGGGAAGTGGCCTGGCTGAGGGCGCAGGATGAACAGGCGGTGCTGGTCATGAGTTCGTCCCATCCCTCTCTTGAGACCAGGGCGGCGATGGAACAACGAGGGATCGTTGTCCGTAAACTCGTGCCCTGTGATGCCAGACCGAGCATACAGGTTGTTGATTTGCGCGATTATGGTCGCGGTGCGGTGCTGACCCAGCCGCTCGTTCTGGCCATCGAGCAGGCGATTGGTCGACGGGCCGGCGTCCTGTTGTTTCTCAACAGGAAAGGCTATGCCGGCGCCCTCGTCTGTCGTGATTGCGGTCAGGTTCCCCGCTGTCCTGCCTGTCGCGTGGCGCTGATGTACTCTCGGCAGGCGGGTCGTCTGCTCTGTTCCTACTGCGGGGACGTTGCTCCCATCCCCGAGACCTGCGGTTCCTGTTCCGGTCCTCGCATGCAGTTGATCGGGGAGGGCACAGAGCGGGTGGAAGAGGATGCGAAGCGATTGTTTCCTCAAGCGGCAGTGATTCGGCTCGATGGAGATACCATGCGGCGGCCCGCGCAAGCCAAGGCCCTCTGGCGAAGGGTCGAGCAAGGGGAGTGGGATATCATCGTGGGGACGCAACTGCTGCTGCGCCGTGGGCCTCTCCCGATGATGGGCCTAGTTGGGATTGTGCAGGCGGACGCAGGACTCAACGTACCGGACTTTCGATCCGCCGAACGTACCTATCATACGCTCCTCGATGCGGTCAGTCTCGCCGGTTCGGCAGGGGTTGGCGGCAAGGTTATCGTGCAGACCTATCTGTCGTCTCATCACGCGATTCAGGCTGTGGCTCAGAATGACGAATCCGTCTTCCTCTCGGAGGAGCTGTCCCATCGGATTGCGTTGGGGTACCCGCCCGCGGTCTATCTGATTGCCCTCCTCGTATCGGGGACCAACGAGAAAATGGTTCGTGACGCGGCCACGGCCTGGGTGGCTCGACTCACTGCCTGCGCTTCACCGTCCGTGGCTGGATCAAGGGCCGCGGCCAAGGTCCCTTTGATGGCTCCATTAATTGGTCAGCCCGACTGTCTCACTGTCTTGGGGCCAGTCCCTTCTCCGGTGTCGAGACTCAGGGGACGGTATCGGTGGCAAATTCTCGTGAAATCGTCCGAACGGGAAGCGGGGCTCGACGCGGTGCGTAGCACGGTCAAGGATATGGAACAGACTCATCAACGCCGGGCCGTCAAGTTCGATGTCGATGTCGATCCGGTCGAGATGTGGTAGGTGTTACGTCTTCTTATGGGTGCGTCTTGATTGTGGCGCAGGTGGCTGGCTATCGGTTGCATCAGTTGATGCGTCGGCGAGGGGCTGGTTGTCTCGTTTGAAGAGCCCATAGGAGAGCGTTACCCAAAAAATCGCCGAGAGGATTCCTGGTACAAGGGCTGAGAGGATCGTTCCCATTTGTTCGTCGGTCGGCTCCGCCGTGGTCGAGCGGATCTGAATCATCGTGATGATGGGCCACGCAAGACTCTCCAGGCCAAGTAGTAGAGTGGCCCAGGCCCAGACCAGTCCAATCGTGCGCCCCTGCCAGACTAGAAAACCTGCGACGCCTCCTGCGACGAGAAAGACTTCCCAGGGTGAAAGCGAGTCCCATGCCAGCCAGGCACCCGCCGCCACGACGAGGCTGCCAAGCAGGGCATTGAGTTGGGGGTTCCACCACGTGGTGACCATCTGAGTTGTTGTTCTCCTTGGACGAGGCGCGGGCTAGTGTGAGTTCCGATGGCGTAGTTGTCAATGGAGTGTCCGTCCGACAGCCTGAAAGAGCTGCGCCCGTTCCTCTCCCGTGAGCGGTTTCCATGTTCCAGGGGCCAATTCGTCAAGCGTCACGTGCATGATCCGAACACGATGCAACGTGAGCACCCGATATCCCAAGACTTGGCACATGCGCCGAATCTGTCGATTGCGTCCTTCGGTGAGGATGATGCGGAACCGTGCGGGACCGAGTCGTTCAATCCGGCAGGGGTTGGTCGGACGCTCGAGAATGACGACCCCTTGAGCCATGCGGTCGATGAACGCCTGATCGAATGGATGATCGACTGACACCTCGTACTCCCGCTCATGCCCGTGCTCAGTTCGTAGGATCTCGTTCACGATGTCCCCGTCGTTCGTGAGAAGGATGAGGCCGGAGGAGTCCTTGTCAAGTCGGCCGATCGGAAAGATCCGTTCCGGATGGCCGATCTCCGCGATGATGTTACGGGGCACATGCGACTCACTGGTCGTCGTCACACCTACCGGCTTGTAATACTTGATATAGAGCGAGGCCGTCCCCCAGGGAATCACCTGTCCATCGCGCGCGATGACGTCGTCAGGACCGACCTGATCGCCCAAGCGGGCCATCCGCTGATTAATGGTCACGCGACCGGATTCGATCAGGCGATCGGCCTCACGCCGAGAACAGATGCCGTGGTGTGTAAAAAACTTGTTGATGCGAAGCTGGTCGGTCACAGGGTGGATATGCCGGTTTAGCAGGCTGCGGAAAAACTCAGTTTACACACAATACACCGTTGGAATCTTACATGCCGGTGCCGAGTCAACATAGTCTCAGGATGCTCAAAAAGGCCGTCCAGCAAGGCCGCAGCGAGTG